>NZ_JAMYVF010000007.1:0-288991 GCF_040323735.1 Mesorhizobium sp. M0029 | reverse complement strand
GCATCCGGACGATCTTATCGCCGACCTGACGCAGGCGCTGGCAGCGGTCTGATAGCTCGCTTGTAGATATCAGGAAAGGGGCGATCGTCTTGGCAGCGTCGGCGGGACAGCACCCCCCTCTGTCCTGCCGGACATCTCCCCCTCAAGGGGGGAGATCAGCAGCTCTGACCATAGCGCCCTGTCTGCAACGCTGCAGATTGGCGAAGGGCGACATGACATCCAATCTCCCCCCTTGAGGGGGAGATGTCCGGCAGGACAGAGGGGGGTGTGACGGAACTCGGCTTTCGCTGCTAACTTCTCAGCTCTTGTCGCGGATCTGCGTCATCGTCCGCGTCGGCGTGATCGCCTCGGGATCGAGCCTGATTTCGACGATCGCCGGCTTGCCGCTGGCGCGGGCACGCTCGAAGGCAGGGGCAAAATCTGCCGTGTTCTCGACCGTCTCGCCGTGGCCGCCATAGGCGCGGGCAAGAGCGGCAAAGTCAGGGTTCTTCAGATCGGTGGCGACGACACGGCCGGGATAGTCGCGCTCCTGGTGCATGCGGATGGTGCCGTAGATGCCGTTGTTCACGACGATTACGATGATCGGCAGGTCGTATTGCACGGCGGTAGCGAATTCCTGTCCGTTCATCAGGAAGCAGCCGTCGCCGGCAAAGGCGATCACGGTGCGGTCGGGATGGAGCGCCTTGGCGGCGACCGCAGCCGGGGTGCCGTAACCCATCGAACCGGAGGTCGGCGCGCCTTGGGTGGCGAAGCGGCGGAAGCGGTGGAAGCGGTGCACCCAGGTGGCGTAATTGCCGGCGCCGTTGGTGAAAATGGCGTCATCGGGCAAAATCTTTTCCAGATAGTTCATGATCGGCCCCATCTGGACCGGGCCGGGGCCGGTCTCAGGCGGCGTCGACCAGTCGAGGTAGGCAGCGTGTGCTTTCGCTGTCTCACCCGCCCAGGCTGGCGTGGAGGTTGGCTTGCGCTTGGCAAAAGCCTCGACGAAGGCCGAAGGCGAAGCGTTGATCGCCAGGGTCGGCCGGTAGACGCGGCCGAGTTCGCCGGCATCGGCATGGACATGGACCAGCGTCTGGTCGGGGTAAGGGCTCTTCAGCAACGTATAGTCGGAGGACGGCATCTCGCCCATGCGGCCGCCGATCAGCAGCACCAGGTCGGCCTGCTTGATGGCGGTGGCCAGCTTCGGGTTGATGCCGATGCCGACATCGCCGGCATAGTTCGGGTGCAGATGGTCGAACAGCATCTGGCGGCGGAAGGAGCAGCCGACCGGCAGCGACCAGGCCTCGGCAATGGTGCGCATACGTGCCACCGCTTCCTCGTCCCAGCGTGTGCCGCCGAGGATGACGGAGGGACGGTTGGCTTTGGCCAGAAGCTTTTCCAAAGCATCGAGTTCGGCTTCGCCGGGCCGGGTTTCGACCGGCGTGTGCGGCAAGGCCGCGGGCGCGTCGACAAGACTGGTCAGCATGTCCTCCGGCAGCGAGACGACGACGGGGCCGGGGCGGCCCGATGTCGCGACAGCAAAGGCGCGGGTGACGAGTTCGGGGATGCGCGCGGCATCGTCGATCTCCACCACCCATTTGGCGATGTCGCCGAAGAAGCGCTTGTAGTCGACCTCCTGGAAAGCCTCGCGCTCCTTGGCGTGGCTGGCGACCTGGCCGATGAACAGGATGACGGGTATCGAATCCTGCATGGCAATGTGAATGCCGGCCGACGCATTGGTGGCGCCGGGGCCGCGGGTGACGAAGCAGATGCCGGGCTGGCCGGTCAGCCGCCCCTGGCAGTCGGCCATCATGGCGGCGCCGCCTTCCTGTCGGCAGACAATGGTGCGGATGGGCGAGTCATGCAATGCGTCGAGCACCGCGAGATAGGATTCGCCGGGCACGCAGAAGATGCGGTCGGTGCCGTTCGCCTCGAGTGCGTCGACAATCAGTTGTCCACCGGTCTTCATCGTCCAGACTTCTCCAGTTCGGCAAGAATTTCTTCGGTATGTTCGCCAAGGCGTGGCGAAGGGCGTTCATAGACCAGCGGTGTGCCGGACATCACCATCGGCGCGCGCACCGAGGGCAGACGATTGCCATGGCCATCGTCGAGGTCGAGCCGCATGCCGCGTGCGATCGTCTGCGGGTCGGCAAACATCTGGCCGATATTGTTGATCGGGCTCGCCGGCACGCTTGCCGCTTCGAGCTTGGCCAGCAACGGGTCTCGGTCCCAGTTCTTCAGCGTCTCGATCATGTGCTCGCGCAATTTCACCCGGTTGGCGACGCGGGCCGGATTGGTGGCGAAATCGGGATTCGCTGAGAGATGGTCGAGTCCGACGGCGGCGCAGAATTTGGCGAACTGGCCGTCATTGCCGACCGCCAGGATGATATGGCCGTCCCTGACCGGGACAACCTCATAGGGCGCAATGTTCATATGCGCATTGCCCATCTGCACCGGCGCCTTGCCGGAGACGAGATAGTTGAGGTTCTGGTTGCCGAGTGCGGAAATCTGCGTGTCGAACAGCGCCATGTCGATATGCTGTCCCTGGCCGGTCTTTTCGGCATGGCGAAGCGCTGCCTGGATGGCGATCACCGAATAGAGGCCGGTGAAGATGTCCGATATGGCGACGCCGGCTTTTTGCGGCTCGCGCCCGACCTCGCCGGTGATCGACATCATGCCGGCCATGGCCTGGATGATGAAATCATAGCCGGCGCGGGGTGCGTAAGGCCCATCCTGGCCGAAGCCGGTGATCGAGCAGTAGACGAGCTTTGGATTGATCGCCTTCAGGCTCTCGTAATCGAGCCCGTATTTCTTGAGGCCGCCGAGCTTGAAGTTCTCGATCAGAATGTCGGCCGTGGCAACCAGCCGGCGCACCGTCTCGGCCCCTTCCGATGTCGAGAAATCGACGGCGATGGAACGCTTGCCGCGATTGCAGGAATGGTAATAGGCGGCCGACAGGTTCTCGCCATCATGGCTCATGACGAAGGGCGGACCCCATTTGCGGGTATCGTCGCCGCCGTCGGGGCTCTCGACCTTGATGACATCGGCGCCGAGATCGGCCAGCAATTGTCCTGCCCAGGGGCCGGCCAGGATGCGGGCGAGTTCGACGACGCGGACGCCTTTCAGCGGAGGTTCAGCCATAAATCACCAAAAACGGGTCGGAACCGCAGCCTCTATCAACCCGGGATGCCGCTGTCACGGGCCTTGCGGTAGGCCAGCGATGTCACTCTTTGAGCACGCTATCGGCCCAGGCAGCGAAATCGTCCATAACGGTGTCGCGGTTCACCTCGTTCAGGCTTTCGTGGCGGGTGTCGGCGTAAACCTTTGAAACCAGATTCGAAAAGCCCATCGCGCGCATCCGCTTGGTGAGATGATCGATGCCTTTGCCATAGTCGGAGGCCGGATCCTTCTCGCCGCCGACGATGCTGACGGGCAGGTCGCGCCTGATGCCGGCAAAGCCCGCATCCTTGCCGCCTTTCTGCGCCATCTCCACGACATCGCGCCACATCGAGATCGAGGCATCCCAGCCGCACAGCGGGTCGGCAATGTACTTGGCCACTTCAGCCTCGTCGCGCGACAGCCAGTCGAACGGCGTCTTGTGGTTGGGCACCGCCTTGCCCCAGGCCTGGAAGGTCAGTTTGGGCAAGACGCGTGAGGGAACATCGGAGCCGAGCCTGAAGCGCTCATAAGCGAGGATGGCGAGTGCAAGCTGACCAAGCAGGCCTTGTGAGAAATTGCCGTTCCAGATCGCCGCGGCGTGGACGCGCGGCGAGTGCGCCAGCAGGTAGTTGAGCGCCACCGACGCACCCATCGAATGGCCGAACAGGATGACCGGCAGGCCGGGCTGCTCCTTCGCAATCAAATCGTGGACTGCGTCGACATCGGAGATCACCTTGGCCGGGCCGCTTGTGCCGGCGAATCTGCCGAGCGGGGCATCGGGCGCCTTGGTCGCGCCATGGCCGCGATGGTCGTGGACGTAGACATGAAAGCCGCGGGTGCTGAGGTAATCGGCGAAGCGGGCATAGCGCGCGGCGTGTTCGGCCAGGCCGTGATTGACCTGGACTACCGCGCGTGGAGAGCCCCCCGCGTGCTTCACATAGAGATTGAGCGTGGCCCCGGTCGGTGAGGCCAGCGTCGTCTGCTTGTCAAATGCCATGTCTCGCTCCCTTGGCGACTGTTGGGCGACCGCGTGACCGACGTCAAGGGGAGGTCGAAATCAGCCGGCGTCACTATTGACAGTGTGCTGTCAATTTGGCTATATGACAGCATGCTGTCAAATTACATCGGGAACATGAGCATGAAAACCGTTTCGCGCCGCGCGTTTCTGCTGGCGAGCCTTTCATCCGCAATGCTCCTGCCCGGCATTGCTTCCAGCCAGACCAGGGAGACGACCATGAAGACCTCAACCATTGCCGGCCCGCAGGGCCAGCTTGCCGGCTACGACATCAAATCCGGCGGCGGCCTGCCGATCCTGTTCGCGCATGGCGATTGCAGCCGCGCCACACAGTGGAACCGGGTGATGCAGCTCACCGCAGGTGGCCGTGAGGCGGTCGCCTTCGATTTTCGCGGCCATGGCGCATCGGCGCCTGCAGCTGATGCCGACTACGGCTATGACGGCCGTGCCGACGATATTGGTGCGGTGGCCGATGCGTTCGGCCTGAAGCGGTTTGTCCTCGTTGCACATAGCGGCGGCAGTGGGGCCGCGCTCGCCTATGCCTCCGGCCATCCCGACCGTGTTGCCGGCATCCTGCTGGTCGATCCGGCGACCGATCCGCGCGCCCTGCCCAAAGAGATTCGCGACGGGTTCGTGCACGATCTCGCGGGGCCAAACGGCGGCGATGTCCTGAGCGCTTATTACATCTCGATCGCCGGCTCCAACCCAGATGTCCGCAAACAGGTCATCGCCGATGCGGCGGTGGTCGATCCGGCGGCTCGGGCAGGCGTCGGCAAGGCGCTGGCGGAATGGAATCCCGAGCCGACGCTCGACGCCTATCATGGGCCGATCTTCGTGCTGGCCACGGAGGCCAATGACAATGCGGCGGCTCTGTTTCGGCTGCGCAGCCGAATTGGCCACAGAACCGTCGCCGGTTCCGGCCATTGGGTGATGCTTGACAAGCCGGAGGCGGTGGCTGAAGCCGTCAACACTTTCGTTTCCACCATCGAGGCCGGCCAGAAATGACAAGCAGGACCGAAGCCGGAGATGTGCTCACCGAACTGGTGCTTGCCGTGTTCCGGCTGAATGGCGGGTTTCTCGACGCGGCCGACCGGCTGGCGGAGCCTGCCGGGTTGACGGCGGCGCGCTGGCAGGTTCTGGGCGCGGTGCTGAAGGAGCCGAAATCGGTGGCCGACATTGCCCGCGACATGGGGCTTGCGCGCCAGAGCGTGCAGCGCCTGGCCGATATTCTGGCCGCCGAAGGGCTTGCCGCCTATGCGGACAACCCGGCGCACCGCCGCGCGAAGCTCCTGGCGATGACCGATGCCGGCCGGGCCGCGATCCGGGATATCGGCACGCGCCAGCATGTCTGGGCCAACCGCATCAGCGAGGGCATCGAGGCTCGCGCGCTCGAGACAGCGCTTGATCTGCTGCGTATGTTGACGAAGCGGGTCGAGGAGGGCGGGGTCTGATCGACCGAGCGATTGTTTTTTGCGGCGGACGAAAGAAATCGTAATTCTGACATGTCACACGTTTCTAGCTTGCGCTATGAAACGCTAGGAGTGCTGGAATGCGGATATCGGCGATATGGGGTGCGGTGTTGGTGGCGCTGGCCGGTGTCGGCATGGCGCGCGCCGATGTGAAGATGAGCGGCTCCTTCGTGGCCGATACGGCTTGCCCGGCGACGCAGGCAATCAAAAGCGGCAAGAACCCCGGCAATATCGCGACAACGGCTGGACAGAGCTACGACCTCCTGGCCGGCAACAAGGATGCGCCGACGCATTACCTCATCCGCATGCCGGGCGCCGATCCTGAGCGTCGCTGGGTCAAGATCAGCTGCGGTCATGTCACCGGCGGCAGCGCAGCCGCCCAGCCGGCCGCGCCCGCCGATCAGGGCAAGCCTGCGGCTTCGGGAAAGCCCGAATATGTCTTTGCGCTGAGTTGGCAGCCGGCCTTCTGCGAAACCAAGGCAAGCAAGCCCGAATGCCAGGCGCAGACGGCGGGCGGTTTCGACGCGTCGCATTTCACCTTGCATGGGCTCTGGCCGCAGCCGAACGGCAATTTCTATTGCCAGGTGCCGGCGAGCGACAAGGCCAATGACAATCCGGCCCATTGGGCCGACCTGCCGCCGGTCGATCTCGATGCCAATACGCGCGCCGAACTCGACCAGGTGATGCCTGGCACCGCCTCCAAGCTCGAACGGCATGAATGGATCAAGCACGGCACCTGCTACGGCAAGAGCCAGCAGGAGTATTTTGCCGAGGCGCTGAACCTGATGCGGGCGGTGAATGCGTCGCCGGTGCGCGAGCTCTTCACCAGGAATGTCGGCAAGCAGCTGACTTCGGACCAGATCCGCAGCGCCTTCGACAGCGCCTTCGGCGTCGGGGCGGGCGCGCGGGTGCGTGTCTCCTGCCTGGTCGATCCGTCGAGCGGGAGGCGGCTGATCGGCGAGCTGACGCTGGGCCTGACCGGCCCGATCGGCCCCGACAGTTCGCTGGGCACTCTCATGCTCGCCTCGGCGCCGACGACCAAGGCGGGCTGTCCGAAGGGCTCGGTCGATGCGGCCGGGTTCCAGTAGGATATCCGTCTGTCGCTTGGCAGTGACGCGGTGATATGGTCTGGATGTGTTTCATTCGGCGGGGGTGGCGATGAGTGGCATGACATCAGGCGGGCTGGCGCGGCTGGCTTTCTGGGCCAGGGGAATGACAGCCATAAAAGACGGCCGCATGGAATGGCCGGGCTTTTCCTATACCGATGCCGAGTGGGCGCGCATGCGCGTGCTTGCCGCGCCGATCGGGGCAGGCCGCTACCAGCTGTTCACTTGGGTCAATGCCGCGATCTTCATCGCCATTGCCGCGCTCGGCATCGTCTGTGTCTTCCTGCCGCTGGCGACACTTTTGTTTCCGGTGCCGGCCGAGACCAGCGCGCTCAAATTCTCGGCTCTGCTGGCGGCGTGTGCCTTCCTCATAATCGGGCTCGGCTTGCCGATCTCCATGCGCCTGTCGAGCGCGTTGGCCATCTCCCGGGAGATGCGCGCCGGTCTTGTCGGCGAAGCCGGTGACGAAGCGCTGGCAGCAAAAGTGTCTTGGCAGATCAACCGCATCATGCTGGTCATGTGCGGCCTGCTGGTGCCCGGCATTCTGTTGTTCATCGCTTATGACATCGACGCCAGTCCGATCATCACCACGCTGAAATGGCTGGCCATCGCGCTGATAGCCGTTTCAGTTGCGGTCGGCGCGTTGCATCAACGCAAGCGGAGCTGACAGCCTTATCCGCTGACGCCGCGCGTGGACACTGTCCGCGTGCTGAGGTCTTCGGCATCGTCCCTCGGTTCTCCGATGACGCGGTCGCGCCCGGTGGACTTGGCCTTATAGAGACGCTCGTCGGCAAGGGCGAAGAGATCGGCAAGCGAGCCTACGGTCCCGTCGACAGTGGCGATGCCGGCGCTGACGCTGATGTCGAAGCGGTTTGCGCACGCCTTGACGGCCTGGCGAATGTTTTCGCCGAGCAACCTGGCGACCGCATGCGGCTGCGAGCAAAGGATGGCGAACTCCTCGCCGCCGATCCTGAAAACCTGATCGTGCGCGCCGGCCGCCTGGGTCAGCACCTGGGCGATCGATCTCAGCACCCTGTCGCCCTCGGCATGGCCGAAGCGATCGTTGATCGACTTGAAATGATCGACGTCGACGATCAGCAGGCTGAGCGGCTGGGCCGTGCGCAGGCTGACGGCGACCAGACGTTCGCCGTCGCTGTCAAAGCGTCCCCTGTGCAAGAGGCCGGTGAGGCCGTCGCGGCCGACATGTTCGACCAGGGCTTCGTAGCGCTCGCGATAGGTCAAGGTGTCGAAGACGTCGGACAGCCCGCGGGGTGCCACGACCTGACGCGTTTCGAACCACCTGAGGTAGGCGACAAGCATGGCGCTGTAGGCAAAAGCGGCACCCATCTTGGCCAACCAGCCACCGAAGAAGACCGCAATGGGTGCGCCTGCGACGAAATGCAGGGCGGTGAAAAATCCGGCCTGGTCGAAGGTGAGCACGCAGGCGACGCAAATCAGGATGCGGGAGAACGGCGCCTTGCGCAGATAACGCCCGAGCTTTTCGTAGAGCAGGATGATCAGGATGGCGTCGATGAAGAGCAGCGTCGTGCCCCACACCATGAGCCAGCCCAACTGGTCGATGAAACCGATATCGGGAAGCTTGCCGTCGGAAAGGGCTGAAATATCGTGCAGGCGCAGGATCAGGACCAGCCCGATCATCAAGGCGTTGCCGAGCAAAAGGCCATAGATCGGCTGGCGCACCGTGGCCGCATCTTCCTTCATGTAGAGCAGAAGCAGCATCACCAGCTTGCCGGAAAACAGCACCGCCGAGCCTGGCGAGACCATGCCGAAGGGCAGGGCGACATAGAAGACGCTGGCGAGATAGGTTTCGAGGAAATGCATGGCGCCGAGCGCGCAGACGAAGACGCCGAGGCCGATGCGATCCCTGAAGCGGAACAGCGTGACCATGACGCTGAAGTAGACGACCGCTTCGGCAAGGAGCAGGAAACTGTTCAGCACTACCTTCGGTCCGATCTCTACTTTCGATCGCGACAGGCCAGCGATCGATCCTGTTTTGACGCTGAAGGGTTAACCGGGGATTTCAACGCTCCCCACAACCGGCGGAAAACATAACGTGCGGTGTACACCCGGCTTGAAATGGCAAAAGCGATTGCCGTTCGGCCCGGCATCGCCTACATAGCGGCCAACCTCCATTCAATCCGACATTTTCGGTCAATCATCAAGGAAAGCGCGCGTGGCACGCCAGTTCATCTATCACATGGCCGGCCTCAACAAGGCCTATGGCACCAAGAAGGTGCTTGAGAATGTCCATCTCTCCTTCTATCCCGACGCCAAGATCGGCATCCTCGGCCCCAACGGCTCGGGCAAGTCGACGATCCTCAAGATCATGGCCGGGCTCGACAAGGAGTGGAACGGCGAAGCTTGGCTCGCCGAAGGCGCCACCGTCGGCTATCTCGCGCAGGAGCCGGCGCTCGATGCCAACAAGACGGTGTTCGAGAACATCATGGAAGGTGTCGCCGCCAAGACCGCCATCATCGAGCGCTACAACGAATTGATGATGAACTACTCCGACGAGACGGCCGATGAGTCGGCCAAGCTCCAGGACGAGATGGACCGGCTCAATTTGTGGGATCTCGAACAGCAGGTCGAGATGGCGATGGAAGCGCTGGGCTGCCCGCCCAAGGATTCCGAAGTCACCAAGCTTTCGGGCGGTGAGCGCCGCCGCGTCGCGCTCTGCCAGCTGCTGCTGCGTCAGCCCGACCTCTTGCTGCTCGACGAACCGACCAACCATCTCGACGCCGAAACCACGGCGTGGCTCGAAAAGCATCTGCGCGCCTATCCGGGCGCCGTGATGATCATCACCCACGATCGCTACTTCCTCGACAATGTCACGGGATGGATCCTCGAGCTCGATCGCGGCCGCGGCATTCCCTATGAGGGCAACTACACCAAATACCTCGAAGCCAAGGCCAAGCGCCTCAAGCAGGAAGGCCGCGAGGACGACGCCCGCCAGCGTGCCATCGGTCGCGAACGCGAGTGGATCCAGTCCAGCCCGAAAGCTCGCCAGACCAAGTCCAAGGCGCGTATCCAGGCGTTCCAGGAGCTGCTCGATGCAGCCGACAAGCGGCGTCCGAGCGATACGCAGATCGTCATTCCGCATGGCGAGCGGCTCGGCAATGTGGTGATCGAGGCGGAAGGCCTGTCGAAGGGCTTTGGCGACACGCTGTTGATCGAAGGCCTGGAATTCAAGCTGCCGCCAGGCGGCATCGTCGGCGTCATCGGCCCGAACGGCGCCGGCAAGACGACGCTGTTCCGCATGATCACCGGCCAGGAAACGCCGGATGCCGGCTCTGTCCGCATCGGCGAAACGGTGAAGCTCGGCTATGTCGATCAGAGCCGCGATGCGCTCGATCCGTCAAAGACCGTCTGGGAAGAAATCTCGGGCGGCGCCGAAGTGGTCAAGCTCGGCAAGTTCGAAGCCAACACCCGCGCCTATTGCGCATCGTTCAACTTCCGTGGCGGCGACCAGCAGCAGAAGGTCGGCAACCTCTCCGGCGGCCAGCGCAACCGCGTGCATTTGGCAAAGATGCTGAAGACCGGCGGCAATGTGCTGCTGCTCGACGAACCGACCAACGACCTTGACACGGAAACGCTGGCGGCGCTCGAAGACGCGCTGGAAAACTTTGGCGGCTGCGCCGTCATCATCTCGCACGATCGTATGTTCCTCGACCGTCTGGCCACCCACATCCTGGCCTTTGAAGGTGACAGTCATGTCGAATGGTTCGAGGGCAATTTCGAGGATTATGAGCAGGACAAGATCCGCCGGCTCGGCCCCGAGGCCGTCAACCCGCACAGGATGACCTACAAGAGGCTGACGCGGTAGGGCTGCGGCGATCCGTTGCAGGCGGTGTGCGTTTGACCTAAATTGATCGGATGGAGTCGTCCATGATCACAGTCAAACTGCCGCAAAAAGCCGAGAAACTGCTGGCCGAAATGGCCAAGGCCAGCGGTCGCACCGCCGACCAGGTTGCAGCCGAAGCGATCCTCGAGGCCATCGAAGATTGGCACGACGCCGCAATTGCGGACGAACGCCTGAGAGATGATGACGGTGTGCGCATTCCGCTGGATGAAGTGATCCGGAAGCTCGAACGTCGTGAAGCCGAGGAGCGTCGCAAGAAGCCTGCCGCTGAATGACCTGGCGTGTCGAGTTCACGCCGCGCGCCGAGAAAGACATCGAACGGCTTTCGACGAAAGATCAACGGCGCATCCTGGAGTTCCTGAATCAGAGAGTTTCAGCGCATCCCAATCCGAGAGCCCTTGCCAAGCGCCTGACGGGCACAAAGGAAGAAGCTTGGCGGTTTCGTGTCGGTGACCACAGGATCATTACTCAGTTCCAGGACAGCCGGCTTGTCGTGCTGGTCGTGGAGGTTGGCAACCGTCGTGAGGTTTATCGATGAACAGCACAGCCGCAAAACCTGACTGGTCCGCCGCCCAATATCTGAAATTCGAGGATGAGCGGACGCGGCCCGCGCGCGATCTTGTTGCGCAGGTGCCGGTGGATTTCCCGCGCCGGGTGGTCGACATCGGCTGCGGCCCGGGTAATTCGACCGAGCTGCTGGTCGAGCGCTGGCCGGATGCTGATATCAGCGGCTTCGACACCTCTCCCGACATGATCGAGAAGGCGAAGGCGCGCCTGCCCAGCGTCAATTTCGACCTCGCCGATGTCTCGACATGGCGACCGGCCGAGCCGGTCAACGTCATCTTCGCCAACGCGGTATTCCAGTGGCTGCCCACCCACCCGGTAGTGTTCCAGCGGCTGATGGGCTTTCTCGCCCCCGGTGGCGCGCTCGCCGTCCAGATGCCCGACAATCTGCTTGAGCCGTCGCATCAGGTGATGCGCGAGACGGCCGCCGAAATGCCGTTCGCCGCCAAGATGGCAGGTGCTGCGCGCGGACCGCTGCCGGCGGTGTCGTTCTATTATGATCTCTTGTCGCCGCTCTCCGACCGGGTGGATATCTGGCATACAGCCTACAATCATCCGCTGACCGACGCCGAGGCGATCGTCGAATGGGTGAAGTCGACGGGGCTGAAACCTTTCCTCGATCCGCTCGACGCCGACGAGCGCAAGATCTTCCTCGACAGCTACACGGCCAAGATCGCCAAGGCCTATCCGAAGACCGCAAACGGCAAGGTGCTGCTGCGCTTCCCGCGCATTTTCATCGTCGCCAAGCGGGCCGGCTAGCACTCCCGATGACATCCGGCCACAGCCTGTGGTTTAAGCCGGCGTAAACCGGTGGGGTGAGAAAAGTGTTGTGTCGCGCCCCCTGGTCGTTCACATGAGAACGACAACGCCTGCGCATGGACGGACTGGATATGCATCGCGTCATCATCAGCGGCATTGGCGTTGAAATCCCTGAAGCCAAGATCACCAATGAAGAACTGGTCGCCAGTTTCAATGCCTGGGTCGACACCGAGAATGCGCGCCGGCAAGGCACGGATGAGACGCTGCTGCAGAAATCCGACAGCGCCTTCATCGTCCATGCCTCGGGCGTCCAGACCCGGCATGTGATCGAGCGCGAAGGCATTCTCGATCCGACTCGCATGGCGCCGCGCATCCCGGCGCGACCGGACGATGCACTGTCGCTGCAGGCCGAATTCGGCGTGGCCGCGGCCCGGAAGGCGCTCGACCATGCCGGGCTGAAAGCCTCCGACATCGACCTGGTGATCTGCTCGGCCTCGCACCAGCAGCGGCCCTATCCGGCGATCGCCATCGAAATGCAGGAGGCGCTGGGCACCAAGGGCGCCGGCTTCGACATGGGGCTTGGTTGTTCATCGGCCGCGGCCGCCTTGCACATTGCGGCCAATCTGGTCCGGGCGGGCGCGCACAAGCGCGTGCTGGTGGTCACGCCGGAGATCATCACCGGCCATCTCAATTTCCGCGACCGGCAGACGCATTTCATCTTCGGCGATGCATCGGTGGCGATGGTGGTCGAGGGGCTGGGCGAGGGCGAGAGGCGGCCGGGGCGTTTCGAGGTGCTGGACACGCGCACCTGGACCCAGATGTCGAACAATATCCGCACCAATCTGGGCTATCACACCCGCACCGCCCAGGACGATCCTTACATGATCAACCTCGAAGGCAATCTGATCAAACAGGTCGGCAACAAGGTGTTCAAGGAAGTCACCGTCGCCGGCCACAAATTCATTGTCGAATTCCTCGCCGAGCACGGGCTGACGCCGCAAGCCATCAGGCGATTCTGGCTGCATCAGGCCAATGCGCGAATGAACGCCATGATCCTGAAACTGGCCTTCGGCCACGAGGTCGACCATGACCGCGCGCCGATGGTGCTGGAGCGGCTCGGCAACACCGCCGGCGCTGGCGCCATCATCGCGCTGTCGGAAAACCACGCCGACATGAAGCCCGGCGATTTCGGCGTGCTGTGCGCCTTCGGCGCCGGCTATTCGATCGGCGGCGCGCTTTTGCGGATGCTGTAATCAGGCCGGCATGAACGGCACCAGCATCGGTACGCTGCGGGCATAGTCGTCATAGGCGTTGCCGAGTTCTCCGCGCAGAAAGCGTTCCTCCAGCCTTGCCTTCATGACGATGCCGATGGACGCTATCAGCCGGTTTGATCGAATCATCATCGCTTTCGACTGGACCCGAGCCCACGGCTACGGCTATTTGCGACGTCATCCTGCAGAAGGAACGAAGCCATGCTGGACCTCTTCCCGGAGTCTGAGAAGCCGGTCGACATCATCCCCGCCAGGAAGCTGTCCGCCAAAGTGGCCGCTTTGTACGTCGCACCTTCGAATCAGTTCCAGACGCGCCCGGTGGAAGCATTGCAGCTCGGTTTCGAAGGCATCGACGGCGACTTCCACGCCGGCGCCACCCGTCGTTCCGGCGGTCGCGAACCCTGGTATCCGCGCGGCACCGAAATCCGCAACGAGCGGCAGATATCAATCGTAGCAGCGAATGAACTCGGCGTCGTTGCCGAGCGGATGGGGCTGGCCGAGATCAAGCCGGAATGGATCGGCGCCAATCTGCTGATCGAAGGCGTGCCGCATCTCTCGATGCTGCCGTCAGGCACGCTGCTGTTCTTCAGAGGTGGCGTGACGATCAAGGTCGATGCGCAGAACGGACCTTGCCGGCTTGCCGGACGTTCGATTGCCGAAAACGCCGGGATGGCCGATCCGGAGGCCGGCGCGCTGGCCTTCCCGAAGGCGGCGAAACGGCTGCGCGGCCTCGTTGCCTGGGTCGAGAAACCGGGTCGTATGACAACAGGGGAAGAGATCTCGGTGCGCGTGCCCGAGCAGTGGATTTATCGATCCTAGCACCGGGCTAGGGCAAGGGCTGCGCCGCCGGGGCGACGCAGCCGGATTTCAAGACGCGCTCAGGCCGCCTTGCGGTTCTTCTTGGCGCCCTGCGCCTCGACGGAAACGTAGTCCCACTTTTCCCACAGCGCGATGCGGTTGGCGTATTCCTGCTTGATCATCGGCAGGCCGCCATCGCCGAAGAAGACGCGCAGCGGCGGCTCGGCCGCGTCGACGATTTCAAGCATCGCCGGTCCGGTGGCATCGGGGTCCCCGGCGACCGAGTTGGCGCGGCGTTCCGCCATCTTGGCGCGGGCCGGCGCGTAAGCCTCGATCGCTTTGGAGACCTTGGCCGAGGCGCCGGACCAATCGGTGGAGAAGCCTCCCGGTTCGACAAGCGTCACATGGATGCCGAATTCGGCGACCTCGATGCTGAGCGACTGGCTGAAGGCTTCGAGCGCCCATTTCGAGGCATGGTAAAGGCCGAGCGACGCAAAGGCGTTGACGCCGCCGATCGACGAGATCTGGATGATGTGGCCGGAGCCCTGCGCCCGCATGATCGGCAAAGCCGCCTGGGTGACCCAGAGCGCGCCGAACACATTCGTTTCGATCTGGTCGCGGGCTTCCTGTTCGCTGACTTCCTCGATGGCGCCGAAATGGCCATAGCCGGCATTGTTGATGACGACGTCGAGCCGGCCAAAGCGCTTGTGCGCCTCGGCGATGGCCGCATCGACAGCCTTCTTGTCGGTGACGTCGAGCTTGATCGCGGCGACATTATCGCCGTATTTCGCGACGAGGTCGGCGAGCGTGCCGGCATCGCGCGCGGTTGCGGCGACACGGTCGCCGCGAGCGAGTGCGGCCTCGGCCCAGACTCGGCCAAAGCCTTTCGACGATCCGGTGATGAACCAAACCTTGCTTGTCATGACGTGGAATCCTTGCCCATGCGGGCCGTGAACTGGAAGCGGAGGCTTCTCCGCTTCCGCGATATACGGTGCGTCGAGCGAATTTCCAGAGGCGAGGGGGAATCTTTTTGGTCACGACATCGTGTGGAGCAGGACCTTCGCCGGTCAGGGATAGCGCACCGGGCTCGACCAGGCCGGGTCGTCATGCTTTTGCCAGTAGAGCGCCATCAAGCGCTTTGTGATCCCGCCTATCTTGCCGTCGGCGACAGCAGCGCCGTCGATCACTGTCACCGGCATGATGCCGCCGGCGGTGGAAGTGATGAAGACTTCGTCGGCAGCCTTCAGCGCGGCAACGCTGACGTCGACGGCCGTGGTGGGAAGCGCTGCCTCGGCGCAGAGGTCGAAGACGGTGCGCCTGGTGATGCCGGGCAGCACGCCGACAGCGGGCGTCGACAGCCTGCCGTCCTTGACGCAGAACACGTTGAAGCCGGGGCCTTCGGCGACATTGCCGTTGAAGTCGAGAATCAATGCGGTTTCGGCCCCACGATCATAAGCGTCGTAGAGGCCGCGCACGAGGTCGAGCCAGTGGTAGTTCTTGATCGCCGGATCGATCGAGACCGGCGGAATGCGCACCTTGTCGCTAATGGCGACATGCAGGCCGCGCCGCAACTGCTCGGCATTGGCGACCGAGCCGAAGGGAACTGCGAAGGCCATGAAGCGGTTGACCGCCTGGCGCGGATCGCGGCTGAAGGTCGGCGAGGCGCCGCGCGTGCACAGCATTTCGACATAGGCGGCGCGATGGCCCGACAGCGCCACGCAATTGTGCAGAATCTCGGCCACGCCATCGCGGTCGGACGGGATCGTCATGCGCAGTTTTTGCAAGCCGGCGAAGAAGCGGTCGAGATGCAGGTCGAGTCGGAAGAAGCTCCCGTCCCAGACATGCACGGTGTCGTAGGTGGCGTCGGAATGCAGAAAGCCCCAATCCAGCACCGAGATTTTGGCTTGCGACATCGGCAGATACTGACCATCGAGAAAGGCGACGCCGTCGGGATAGGAATGCGGATCGATATGGCGATCCGACAAAGCCGGCAATGGCACGATGCTACCGGCTGCTGCGCTTCGGTTCATGGCGATTGGTCCCTTCGGCTTGATGCGGCAGAGTCAAGCTAGTGGTCCCCTGCAGGCGGCATAGGGCCACCCAACCATCGCTGTTTGTCCTAGGTAGCACATTCGATATGCCCTATGGTCCGGCTTGAAAATATCCGGCCGGGAGGGGCAAAATGGGCAAATCTTTTCGGACCATCAGCTTTGCAATTTTCGTCGTCTTCGTCACTGGCGATGCCTTCGCGCAATGCGCTCGCGAGGGCGAGGCGCTGTGCCAGAACGGCCAGACCTATCGTTGCGAGAAGACGGGCAGCGAACTGACGCCGATCTTTCAGAACGTGCCTTGCGTGGTCAACGCGACGGGGCTCAACGGGATCTGGACCGGCAGCGGCCATCAAAGTCCGGCCGGGGCTGCCGGCGCCGATTGGGCGATCGCCATGACCATCGGCGATGGCGCCGCGTCGATCGACTATCCGTCGCTCGGCTGCGGCGGACCGTTGACCCAGATTTCTCGCGACGACAGTTCGGCGGAATACCGGGAAAGCATCAGCTACGGCCAGGACAAGTGCATCGACGGTGGCGGCATCACCGTCCGGTTCTTCAAAGGGAACCTGTCCTGGACCTGGGTTGGGCAGGCGGACGGCCAGCCCTACAATGCGGTTGCCGTATTGAAGCGACGGTAGCTGAAATTATTCCTCTTCGTCCTCTGCATCGAGCAGGCGCGTGGCGCGCCAACGGGTCAGCACCATGTTTGTTTGCTCGATGACGAAGAACCGCGCCGAGTCGCGGTCATAGCCCTCGGCCAGCAGCTTTTCATAGTCGGTATGGCCGTGCCTGATATGGGCGATCGTCGCCAGCCAGACCGCGATGCCCGGCGGCAGCGTCTTCATGTGCACGGCGCCGGCCTCGGTGCGGATTTTCTCCATATCGGCATAGGGCGCCAGGGGCAGCAGTGCGGTCAGCGCCTTGGCGATGGCGCGGCGGCGGCCGGTGGGCGCGCTCATTTTTCGTCACGCCCGGCAATGGTCGCCTCGGGAAAGGCGTCGGTCGAGGCGAAATAGGGCTTGATGTCGATCACCGGGGTGCCGTCGAGCACATCGATGGCGTCGATGGCGATGCGGCCGTGGTCGATGTCGACGGCGATCAGCCTGGCGATATGCAGCCCGACTGGGTTCGGCCGGGCAGGGGAGCGCAGCGAGAAAACGCCTTTCGGCTCAGCCGCATGGCGGGGTCTCTGGACAATCAGTGCCCGCGGCGCGTGATGCAGCCAGGACAGGATGACGATGTGGCTGGCCCGCTCCAGCGCAAGCAGGCCGTCGCGATAGGCAGGGTCGATGAGAACCGTGGTCGCCTGTCCGGCCTCGCGCGCCGCGCGCATGTTCTTTGGGCAGGTTTGCCTGGATGTCCATGGCGAGGCGATGCGGCCGATGAACACGATATGGCCATCCGCCGGCATGTCAGCCGGGTCAGTCTGCAGGAGCTTTTCGCCGTCGCGCTTCTCGAACATGGCTTTCGCCCTAGCACAAGTTTCCAGCCGATCGTCAGGGAAAAGCGGTTCTCTCAGGCGGGGATCATGTGTGCGGCATTTTCTTGTCAGGAAGCGACATAGGCCTTGCCATGTCGTCAAAGCTGACATAAACATATGTTTATATCTTTTTCAACGAGAACGCGCCGATGCATGTTTCGCTCGATACGATGGTTGATACGTTGAAGGCTGCGGCCGAATCGAGCCGGCTCCGCATCCTGGCGCTGCTGTCGCGCGGCGATCTCACCGTGTCCGACCTCACCGAGATCCTCAGCCAGTCGCAACCGCGGGTGTCGCGGCATTTGAAGCTGCTGCTGGAGGCCGGGTTGATCGGCCGCTACCAGGAGGGCTCCTGGGCCTTCTTCCGGCTGTCGGATACGGATTCCGCGCGCGACTTCGTGCTGCGGCTGGTCTCCGGCATTCATGGCGCCGATCCGCAGGTCGAGCGCGATCTCGAGCGGTTGGCATCGGTCAAGCGCAAGCGGCAGGACCGTGCCGCCGAGTATTTCTCCGAGAACGCCGCCAGCTGGGATCACATCCGCTCGCTGCATGTGCCGGACCGCGCCGTGGAAGCCGCACTCCTCAAGCTGGTCGGCAAGCGGCCATTCCAGTCGATGCTAGACCTCGGCACCGGTACCGGGCGGCTGCTGGAGATATTTTCGCCGCTCTACCGGCGCGGCGTCGGCATCGACATGTCGCGCGAAATGCTGACGGTGGCGCGGGCCAATCTCGACAAGGCAGGCATCGCCAATGCGCAGGTCCGCCAAGGCGACATTTTCGCGCCGCCGGTCGAGCGCGACGCCTTCGACCTCGTCACCATCCATCAGGTGCTGCACTATCTGGACGATCCGGCACGCGCCATTCGCGAGGCGGCGCGGCTGCTGCGCCCGGCGGGCCGGCTGGTGATCGTCGACTTCGCGCCGCATGCGCTGGAGTTCCTGCGCGACCAGCACGCGCATGTCAGGCTGGGCTTTTCCGACCGGCAGATCTCCGAATGGTTTGCCGAGGCCGGGCTCGATCTCGAGGATGCCCAGGAATTCGAGCCGCGCGGCGGCAACGAAGCCAGGCTGACCGTCAAGCTGTGGCTCGGCCGGGACCGCCGCATGCTGATGGCCGAGCCTTCCAATGATACCCAACCCACCAAAGCGTACCCTATGGGGGAAATCGCCTGATGAACCAGTTCCGCTTTTCCCGCCGTCCCGACATTGGCGACAAGGTCCGCGTCTCCTTCGAGTTCTTCCCGCCGAAGACCGATGAGATGGAAGCCAGGCTCTGGGACACCGTCACCAGGCTGGAGCCGCTGAGGCCGAGATTCGTCTCGGTGACCTATGGCGCCGGCGGTTCGACGCGTGAGCGCACGGCCCGCACGGTCAAGCGCATCCTGAACGAGACGACGCTGACGCCGGCGGCGCACATGACCTGCGTCGACGCTGCCCGCCATGAGGTCGACGCCGTCGTCCGCGAATTCGCCGATATGGGCGTGAAGCGCTTCGTCGCCTTGCGTGGCGATCCGGCGGCCGGCGTCGGCACCGCCTACCGGCCGCATCCCGATGGCTATGCCAATGGCGCCGAACTTGTCGGAGCGCTGAAGGACGCCGGCGATTTCGACATCTCGGTCTCGGCCTATCCCGAAAAGCATCCGGAAAGTCCGGACTTTGCCACCGACTTCGACATGCTGAAGCGCAAGGCCGACAATGGCGCGACGCGGGCGATCACCCAGTTCTTCTTCGACAACGATCTCTACGAGCGTTATGTCGAGAAGGCGCGCCGTGCCGGCATCTACATCCCGATCGTGCCTGGCATCCTGCCGGTGCACAATTTCACCCAGGTCGCCAATTTCTCGGCGCGCTGCGGCGCGCTGGTGCCGGCATGGCTGGCCGAGCGTTTCGAAGGGCTGCACAACGATCCGCAGACGCATGCGCTCGTGGCGTCTGCCGTGGCGGCCGAGCAGGTGCTCGATCTCGTCGAGCGCGGCGTCAGCGACTTCCATTTCTACACCATGAACCGGGCCGACCTGGTGTTTGCCATCTGCCATATGATCGGCATCCGCTCCCACGAAACAGAGGCAGCTGGATCCGCCGCCGCCTGAGCTTCATCGTGGTATGAAATCTGAAATGCAAAAGGCCGGGCGAAACACCCGGCCTTTCGAATTTGTGGGCTATTGCTGCTGTTCTTCCGCTCCGGTGGTTACGGAAGAACACCTATGATAAGGGCGCCAATGAAGGCAAATGCAGCACAGATCATCAATGCGTTGATTGGCCTCGTAAGTCCCATGTCATAGTCTCCTCTTCAAGAGCTATGGGTGGAGTCTAGGGGCATTTGTGCCACAGGCAAGCGGAAAATATGCTGCAATGCGACGCGATTGTGGAATTTGCGACCTGCCACCTGTCGTTAAGCGTTGAAACTCTTCGGCAAAAGCCGCTGGCAGCCTGTGAATAAATTGTGGCGCGGCCGTGGCGAAAGCGAGGCATGGCAGCGCTACCAGACCTAAAGCGCGTCGTTGTCCCAAAACCGCTGCGCACTTTTGGTCGACAGGCATTAGCGCCGACCAAACAACCGCCCGTCGATCGTCAACAGGCCAAGCGCGATCAGTGCCATGCCGCAGAACTCGAACAGAGCGAGCCGCTCGCCGAGGAACAGGAGGCCGAGCAGGATGGCGCTGGCCGGGACGATGAGCGTGACCAGCGAGGCGTTGGTGGCGCCGGCCGAGGCGACGAGGTTGAAATAGAGGATGTAGGCGAAGGCGGTGGAGAGCAGCGCCAGCGCCAGCACCGCCGTCCAGACCGGCGGCGAGGCCGAGAACAGGCCGGCCGGGCCATAGGTGAGCAGCACCACCGGGATCATGATGATGGTCGACGCCGTCAATTGTCCGGTGGCGATGACCGGCGAGGGCACGCCCTTGAAGCGGCGGGCAATCATCAGCGCGACGGCGTATGACAGCGAGGCGCCGATCAGCGCGAATTTCGCCCAGACCGGGCCGCCGAGCCCGGCCAGCAGGCCGGGGCCGATCATGACAGCGGTGCCGGCGATGCCGAGCCCGATGCCGGCAAGCTTGTTCCAGGAGAGCTTTTCGTCCGCTGTCAGCGCGTTGGCGAGGATCAGCGTCCAGAACGGCGTCGTCGCATTGAGCACCGAGGCGACGCCGGCGCCAAGCGCGGTCTGGCCGGCAAAGATCAGCGAGAACGGGACGACATTGTTGGCGAGCGCCAAAAGGAAAAACAGGCCGGCATGCGGGAAGGCGAGGCGGAAGGACGGACCGCGAATGCCGAGATAGAGCTGCAGTGCAATGGCCGCAATGGCAACGCGAAACAGCACCAGCACCAGCGGGTGCATTTCGGCAACGGCGATGCGGGCAAAGAAGAACGAGCCGCCCCAGATGGCGCCGAGCAGCAGAAGCTGTCCCCAGTCCCTCAGCGTCATCGGTCCGCGCTGCACGGCTGTCGTGGCTATTGCCATCGTGAACGTCCTTCCCCGCGGCATCAATGCCAGCCACTCAGGCAGAAGGCATATCGGGTCCGGCGACAAGAGCCACCCGAAACCTGATTGCTGGCAACAGTGCTGCCAGAGGGTGCGCCGCTGGGTCAGTGCCCGCCAGACACAGAATTGTTTTCTTTGGCCGCTAGCTTGGATTAATTGTGCGCAGCCGAGAAGTCAGGGGATTCGTCCATGCAGCGATTCGAGAATGCCCGCGAGGCGGCGCTGGCGCTTCGGCCGGACGATCCGGTCTACTGCTTTCGCCCGCAGGTGCTGAAGGCGGATGCCAAACAGTTCATGGGCATGTTTCCCGGCAAGACAGCCTACGCAGTCAAGACCAATGGCGAGCAGATCGTGCTGAAGGCGCTGGTCGAAGCCGGCGTCACCGCCTTCGATGTGGCCTCGCCCGGCGAGTTCGCCGCAGTGCGCGCCGTCTCACCCGACGCCGAGATGCTCTACATGCATCCGGTCAAGGCGCAGTCGGACATCAAGCTTGCGCTCGAAAAATACGCCATCCGCGTCATTTCGCTCGACCATGAGGACGAGATCACCAAGCTGACGCGGGTGGTGCGGGCGCTTGACATCGATCCGGGCTCCATCAGCGTGTTCGTGCGAATCCAGACCAAGGGTTCGGCGGCCTATGAACTGTCGAAGAAATTCGGCGCCGGGCCGGCCTATGCGGTGGAACTCGCCGAGCGGCTCAACCGCACCGGCTACAAGGTCGGCCTATGCTTCCATGTCGGCAGCCAGATCGAGGATCCCGACACCTATGAACGGGCGCTGGCCTCCGCCGATTGGGTGCGCAACCGGCTGACCTTCGACATTGCGGGGCTCGATGTCGGCGGCGGCTTTCCCGCCGAGTACGGCCATGACCCCAATCGCAAGCAGATCGAGATGCCGTCGCTCGGCCAGATCATGTCGCGGCTGTCGGGCGACCTCAGGGAATACCAGTTCGACCAGATCCCGTTGGTGGCCGAGCCCGGCCGGGTGATCGTGGCGCGCTGCCTGTCGCTGATCGTGCGCGTGCTGCTGCGCAAGGGCAAGCGGCTCTACATCAATGACGGCATCTGGGCTTCGCTGTCGGATTCATGGACCGGCAAGATCACCCTGCCGGCGCGCTTCATCCCCGATCCGGCCATCCGCTCGCGCAATGGCGAGGAAAAGAACATCGTGCCGTTCAAGGTCTGCGGCGCGACTTGCGATTCCGTCGACATTCTATCCCGGCCGTTCTGGCTGCCGGAAACCGTCGACACCGGCGACTGGATCGAGATCGGCCATATCGGCGCCTATTCGCTGTCGCTAAGAACCCGCTTCAACGGCTTTTATCCCGATACCTTCGTCGAGGTGACGACACCCTTCGATGAAGGCGATGCGCCGCAGGGATTCGCGAGTTTGGAGACGATGGCGGATTAGGTTTCTTCCTTCTCCGCTTCAGCGGACGAAAAGCCAATTGCTTGGCTTTTCGAGCCTTCGACGCCCTGAGCTATGCGAAGGGCCGGGGTGGTGGCCGATCCACCTGCCGGGTCCCCGCTGCTTCGCAGCGTCCCGGCGTTCGCCAGCCTTCATGCCGATGAATTCGCTCCGCGAAACCGGCTGCTCACCCCACAAGGGGAGAAGGCAAGGAGCGCTACAGTTTCCCCAACAGCTCCGGCGTTGGCCAGCCGTCGACCGGCATGCCGAGCCGCATCTGTTCCTTGCGGATGGCTTCGCGGGTGTTGGTGCCCAGAATGCCGTCGACGGTGCCGACGTCATAGCCCCTGGCTTCGAGCTTGGTCTGCAATTCCTTCATCTGGTCGCCATTGAGCCCGGTTTCGGGATTGCGCGGGTCGAACTGCTTTGCCCCGGCCAGCCGGCTGGCGAAGTTGGCGGCGGTCAGCGCGTAGGTGAAGGACTGGTTCCATTCGAGATAGACGTCGAAATTGTCGTAGGCGAGGAAGGCCGGACCTTTGCGGCCCATCGGCAGCGCCAGGCCGGCCTTCAGGCCATTGTCGATCAGCGGCGTGCCATCGGGATTGGTGACGCCCCAGGCGGCCCATTGCGACAGCGGCAGCTTGTTGGTGCGGCCGGTCTGCTCCCAAGGCATGTCCTCGGGCACGCGCACTTCCTCGATCCAGGGCTGGTCGCGTTTCCAGCCGCGCGACAGCACCTTGTTGGCCGTGGTCATGATCACGTCGGGCACACTGCGCCTGAGATCGACGATGCCGTCGCCATCGCCGTCGACGCCGCGCGCGAGATAGTCGGAAGGCAGGATCTGCGTCTGGCCGATCTCGCCGGCCCAGGCGCCGGTGACGTCGGCCGGAACGACGGCGCGATCGATCAGCGTCAACAGCGGCACCAGTTGCGGCCGAAACAGCTGCGGCCGGCGGCAGTCATGCGACAGCGTCACCAATGCGCTCAGCGTGTGGAAATCGCCCTGTACGGCGCCGAAATCGGTCTCCAGCCCCCAGAAGGCGGTGATGATCGGCGCCTGGACACCGAACTGCTGGTCGGCGCGCGCAAAGATTTCGGCGTATTTCTTCAGATTGGCCGCGCCCTGCTTCAGCCGGTAGGCCGAGATCATGCGGTTGGAGAACTGGATGAAGGTCTGGGCGAAGACGCCCTGGGCGCGGTCACGCGCCAGCACCTTGTCGTCGACGGTGGCGGCTTCCAGTGCGTCAAGGCCGACAGCGCCGACACCGGCCGCCTTGGCTTCCGCCGCCACGCCTTGCTTCCAGGCTTCGAAGTCGCCGCCGCATTCCTGCGCCCCCGCCGGCATCGCCGTAGCGCCGAGCAGCAGGCCCGCGAGCAGCCCGGAGCGCAATCGGCTCCTCGACTGTTTCCGGCGTGGATATCGCAGTGGTTGCAGGTAGGTGCGCATGGGACGTCGAAAAGCAGGCGGCAGAGCCGGTGTCAACGGGTGTTCTGCCGCAGCCACTTTTTCCAGGCTGCCTCAGTGCCGTTGAAGACGTTGATATCGGACTTGCCGGTCATGCCGGGAACGATACCGGTTCCGGTGTATTGCCAGAAGGTGAAAGGGTGGCTGCCGTACTTTTGGCGGGGGTGGCCGGCCACCGAGCGCAGCCAGTAGGGATAGTCGCGGAACGTCGAAAGGTCGTTATCGTCGAAGAAGTCGACCGAGGTGTAGATGATCGGCTTCTTGCCATAGTGCCGCTCGATCATCTCGAGAAAGGTGGTCATTTCGGCCCGCACCGTCGCCGAATCCGGGCGCAGCCGGCAGGTCGGCGATTGCGGGTTCCACTCCATGTCGAGCACCGGCGGCATGGCCGAGCGGTCGACGGGCACGTTCTGGATGAACCAGCGCGCCTGGGTGGCGGCAGGCGTGCAGAAATAGAAGAAATGGTAGGCCGCGCGCGGAATGCCATTGGCCTTGGTGCGCGACCAATGCTCGTTGAAATACTCGTCGAAACGGTCGCCGCCCTCGGTCGCCTTGATGAAGGCGAAGGAGATGCCGCTGGCCTTGGCCGTCGGCCAGTCGACCGAGGTCTGGTATTTGGAGACGTCGGTGCCGTGAACGGCATAGTTCCAAGGCGCGCCGCTATCCCATTCATGCGGCTTGGAATCTTCGAAACGCGGTGCGCGCACGGTAACCGTCGGGCTGCTGGATGGCGACATCGAGGGCACGAGATCGCCGGCGGTCGAGCAGGCGGCCAGCAGCGTCAACGTGATGAGGGCCGCGAAACGGCGCATCGCATTTCCCGAGCCGGAATCAGCCGGTCGCTGTTGGGTTGTCGTTGCAGGTGCCCCTCAGGCGATCGCCCCACAGCATCGCCTGATACGTTATTTTCGTGCATGTCGTTGTTCCAAAACCGCTGAGCACTTTTGGGCGACATGCACCAGTGATCGCCGATCATGGTTGATAACAGGTTGACGGCGCTCGACAAGAACACCGATTTTGCGGAAGCAATGGCGGCAAATCGATGACATAAATCGGGCCGCAAGCCACGGGCAGCGGAAAAGCAGGGGCGGAAAGATGCGGATCGCCGTGAAGATCATCAAATGGCTGCTCGGCCTGATCGTTCTGGCGGTTGCCGCCCTGTTTGCCTGGCTCTACGTCGCGCCGCCCGACCTGATCCGCGTCGGTTCCGGCTATTCCGCCAAGATTGTCTGCTCGAATGTTTTTATCGCCGGCCGTGATCCCAATGAGGTGCTGGCCATCGACGTGCAGGCGCCCGGCCATCCGCTGCTCAGGTTGATGAAGGTGTCGGTCGACAAGAACAGGGGGACCGTCTCGGCCGGGCTGCTTGGCTTCCTCGGCAAGAGCGTTGCCGTTGCGCGCGCCGGCCTGGGTTGCGCCTCGGTTCCCGATGGCGACGTCCGCAAGGCACGGCGCACGTCAATCCCTGCCGAGGCGTCGGCGGCCACCAAGGGCGATCTGTGGCCCGAGGGAGATCGAGTCGATGCCTCGCAAAATCCCGAAATCAACAAGATCCTCGACGGTGCGGCGATGACCGGCATCGGCATGCGCGCCGTGGTGGTGGTCAAAAATGGCCGCATTGTTGCGGAGCGTTATGGCGGCGGCTTTTCGGCGAAAACGCCGCTGCTCGGCTGGTCTATGACCAAGACAGTCAACGCCGCGCTCGTCGGCACGCTGGTCAAGGACGGCAAGATGGCGGTGACCAATCAGGGCCTGTTCGGCTCATGGAAGGCGGACGGCCGCGCCGCCATCAGCCTTGCCGATATGATGGCGATGTCGAGCGGACTCGAGTTCAACGAGGATTATGGCGACGTTGCCGATGTGACGCGCATGCTCTACCTCGAACCGGATATGGCGGGCTTCGCCGAGGCCAAGCCGCTGACCGGCGACGTCGGCAAGGTCTTTTCCTATTCGAGCGGCACGGCGGTGATGCTGTCGCGGCTGTGGCAGGATGCTATCGGCGACAAGGACAAGGCGCTGATGTGGCCAAGGGCAGCGCTGTTCGGGCCGCTCGGCATGCAAAGCGCGGTGCTCGAAACCGACGAGGAGGGTACCTTTGTCGGCTCATCCTACCTCTATGCCACGGGGCATGACTGGGCGCGGTTCGGCCAATTCCTGCTGCAGGGCGGCGTCTGGAACGGCAACCAGATCCTGCCGGCCGGTT
The DNA here is from genome assembly GCF_040323735.1 of Mesorhizobium sp. M0029. Classification (NCBI taxonomy): domain Bacteria; kingdom Pseudomonadati; phylum Pseudomonadota; class Alphaproteobacteria; order Hyphomicrobiales; family Phyllobacteriaceae; genus Mesorhizobium; species Mesorhizobium sp. M0029. Next base: position 262,908 of record NZ_JAMYVF010000007.1, on the reverse strand, counting down.
TCGTCGACTGGATGCGCGAACCGGCACCGGCCTCGAAAGTCTACGGCAAGGGGCAACTTTGGATCGAAGCCCCGGGGGACGAAGGAAATCCCGGCGCCGGCGTCGCCGCCGGCCTGCCCAACGATACCTACTGGATGGAGGGCCATGACGGCCAGACGGTCGCCATCATCCCGTCGGAGCAACTGGTGGTGGTGCGGCTGGGGTTGACGCCGGCCAAGCTCGGCTACCGGCCGCAGGTGATGGTCGGCGCGCTGATGAAGGCACTGCGCTAGCTCCCTTTACCCTCCCCTTGATGGGGAGGGTCGGCGCGTAGCGCCGGGGCGGGGTGCCTGGCCACCGGCGCCTTCGGCGCGACCTCCCCCATCGAGGGGGAGGTAAGAGTGCGCGATCTTGACGACCGCCAGCCAGGCATAGCCGCGATAAAGCGCGCGGAAACAGAAGCTTGCGCCGGTTCGCCGAGATTCCGATTCCAAGACTTCGCGCAATGATTCACGTGGCGTGACATGGAATTTCTTGAGCCAGCCGCGCAGCAATGTCCGGAACCAGTTGGGCAAGCCTTCCTGCTGGCCGAAATCGACGACATGCAGCGAGCCGCCGGGCGCGAGTGCCGCAAGGGCTGCCGAAACCGTCTTTTCCCAACCGGGGATCATCGACAGCGAATAGGACACGAAGATGCGGTCGAAGCGCTCGACGCCGAACAGCGTCTTGGCGTCGAAATCGGTGGCGTCGCCGCGCGCCAGCACGGCGCGGCCGGACAGGCCGTCGCGGCCGATCGCCTTGCTCGCCGTCTCCAGCATCTCGGCCGAGATGTCGAGCCCGTAGAGGCGGGCGTCGGGATAGCGGCGGGCGGCAAGCGCGATGTTGCGGCCGGTGCCGCAGCCAAGTTCGAGCACTCTGCCATTCGCCGGCACATCCAGCCCGGATATCATCTGGTCGCGGCCAAGCAGATAGTATTTGCGGGTCAGGTCGTAGATATGGCGTTGCCAGCGATAGACGCCGTCCATCAGTTCGGCATGGTCGGCCGGCAGCTCGCTCGCGCTCACGCCGCGCGCTTCACATAGAGGTGGAAGCCGCCATAGATGGCCGAGCGGTCGCGGGCCAAACAGTCGCGCGAGGCCTCGTCCTCGTAGGTCCACTGGTCGAGCAGCGAGATCGAGACGCGGCCCGGCAGCAGGCTGGGCTCGGCGGCGGTACGGAAGATGACTCGGGCGCCGACCGAGGCGGTGCGGGTGATCTCCGACCAAAGGGCATTGAGCTGGTCGTTCGTCATCCAGTCCTGCGCGTCGAGCAGGACGAAACGGTCGACGGTGCCTGCGTCCTTGCCGGCCAGAAATTCGATCAGATTGGCGTGGTGGATGCCGACGCGATCGACATTGTTGCGGATCGCCTTGTAGTTGGCCTCTTCTAGATAGGCGGGCAGGGCGGCCTCACCCGGATTGGGATAGCGACGGGCGAAGGCTTGCCAAGCGAAGTAGTTGTTCTTCAGCGGAAAATCGCAAGCGAGCTTTTCCAGCCGGGCCTTCAGCACGCTGGCCATCGAACCATCGCCCGAGGTGATCAGCGAATCGTACTGCGCCGGCGGAATGCCGAGGCCGAACAGCGAAGCCTTGCGCGAGGTAGCCCAGCGCAACAGCTTCTTGTCGAAGACCGGCGCCAGCTCTTCGGTGAAGAAGCGGCGCTGGTCGGCGAGGCTCTTCGACGCCATGAGACCGGCGGGATCGACGCCGAAGAATTTGGCGATGCGGTGGCCCATGGCGATGAACAGGCCGAGCAGGCCGGTCTGGTAGAAATTGCGGTCGAAGACGGTGATGCGCCGGCGGCCGCGCCAGCTGCGACGCTCCCAATAGTGGCGGCTGACCGGGTCGAGATGCGGCGCGATGAAGCGATCATAGGCTTGCGAATTGTGGTTGGTGTCGGCGGCGCCGAAGAAACGGAACAGATCGCCCTGCGAGGGCAGATGCCGCACCGCCTCCAGCTTCATCCGGTTCAAGGCGATGTGGGCGGCGTTGAGGTCGACCGCATCGACGCGTTCAGGCGAGCGGGTGAGGTAGGCGAGGATGTTGCAGCCGCCCGACGCTATGGTGACGAGGCGGTGGCCCTGGCCAAGCTGCATGGCCTCCATGTCGACTTCAGGGTCTTCCCAGATCTGCGGATAGACAAGGCCGGAAAACAGCAGCGCAAACAGTCGTTCGGAAAGGCCGGCCTGCGAAAGCGGGCGGTTCTGGTAGACGGCTTTTCCAACTTCCTTGCCGCGGCGAAAAACGAGATCCGAGGAGACGTCCGTCATGGCAAAGTGATTCCCCATTTGCTTTGCCGCAAGCGGGTAACTCAGGGGCATGACAGGCGGGTGACAGCCTGTTGACGCGAGTTCAGGCCTTGCCAAATCCCCCCGGTGTCGGCGTCGTCAGGATAACGGCGTCGCCGGCGTCGAGCACGGTCTGGTCGCAGGCCTTCAGCGTCTCGACGCTGCCGTCCTGGCGGCGGACCTTGGTCGAGCCGACCTCGCCGTCACCGCCGCCGTCGAGGCCTTGCGGCGGGCGGTTGCGGTGCGAGGACAGGATGGCGCATTCCATCTTTTCGAGGAAACGGATCGTCCGCCTGGTGCCGTCGCCGGCATCCCATTTGCCTTTGCCGCCGGAGCCTTCGCGAATGTGAAAATCCTCGAGCAGCACGGGAAAGCGCAATTCCAGCACCTCCGGGTCGGTCAGGCGCGAATTGGTCATGTGGGTGTGGACGCCGGATGTCCCGGCAAAGCCGCGGCCGGAGTTCATCCGGCCTGACGGCGAGCCGGAGCAGATGGTCTCGTAATACTGGTACTGCTTGTTGCCGAAGGTCAGGTTGTTCATCGTCCCTTGCGCATTGGCCATGGCACCCATGGCGCCGAACAGGGCGTTGGTGACATGCTGCGAGGTCTCGACATTGCCGGCGACGACCGCGGCGGGGTAGGCGGGCTTCAGCATCGAGCCGTCGGGGATGATGATGTTGATCGGCCGCAGGCAGCCGGCATTCATCGGGATCATGTCCTCGACCATGACACGGAAGGCATAGAGCACGGCTGCACGGGCGACGGGCTCCGGCGCATTGAAATTGTTCTTCTCGACCTTCGACGTTCCGGTGAAGTCCACGGTCGCCTCGCGCTTTTGCCGATCGACGGTAATCTTCACCTTGATCACCTGGCCGGTGTCGGTCGGGTATTCGTACTCAGAACTATCGGGCAGCCGCTCCAGCACGCGGCGCACGCTTTCGGCGGCGTTGTCCTGGACATGGCCCATATAGGCTTCGACGACGTCGAGGCCGAAATGGGCGACCATCTTGCGCAATTCCGCCACGCCCTTTTCATTCGCGGCGATCTGCGCCTTGAGGTCGGCGATGTTCTGGTGTGGGTTGCGGGCAGGATAGGGGTGGTCGGTGAGCAGCGTGTGCAAGTCCGTCTCGCGGAATTTTCCACGATCGACAACGCGGAAATTGTCGAACAGCACGCCTTCCTCGTCGACCGTGGTGGCAAGCGGCGTCATCGAGCCCGGTGCCGTGCCGCCAATGTCGGCATGGTGGCCGCGCGAGGCTACGTAGAAGAGGATCTTGGGTGATTGGCTAATCTCCCCCCTTGTGGGGGAGATGCCCGGCAGGGCAGAGGGGGGCGTGACAGAGCGAGAGGTTGGCGGGACAGCGCCCCCCTCTGTCGGCTTCGCCGACATCTCCCCCACAAGGGGGGAGATCGGGCGCGCATCATCGAACACCGGCGTCACCACGGTGATATCAGGCAAATGCGTGCCGCCATTGTAGGGGGCGTTCAGCGCAAAGACGTCGCCGGGATGGATGTCGCCGGAGTTCAGCCGGATGATGGTTTCGACCGAGCGGTCCATGGAGCCGAGATGCACCGGCATGTGCGGCGCGTTGGCGACCAGCGCTCCATGACGGTCGAAGACGGCGCAGGAAAAGTCCAGCCTTTCCTTGATGTTGACGGAATAGGCGGTGTTCTGCAGCGTGACGCCCATCTGCTCGGCGATCGACATGAAGAGGTTGTTGAAGACCTCCAGCATCACCGGATCGGCTTCGGTACCGAGGGCAGCCGTGCGAACTTTCCGTTCCGTGCGGCGAATGACGACGTGATTGAGGTTGGTGATTTCGGCCTGCCAGCCCGGCTCGACGACGATGGTCTGGTTCGGCTCGATGATCAAAGCGGGGCCTGGGACCAGATTGGATGGGCGCAGGTTTTCGCGGCGATGGATGCCGGCCTCATGCCAGCGGCCCTCGGTGTAGATGCGCCGCGTTCCCGACGCACCCGCTTCAACCATTGCCGGTCCGGCGGGCGCAACGGCTTCGGCCGTGGTCTCGACGATCTCGGCGCCTTCCACGCCAACGGTCTCGACGATCATCGGCTTGTCATCATAGACGAACCCGAACTGCGCCTTGTGGGCGATTTCGAAATCGCGCCTGGCCTGGAAGATCGAGTCGCCTTCGAAATTCACCGGCAGCGTGGTGTCGGTGCCGTCATAGCGGATGTGCAGCACCGGCTTTGCCGCAATCTTGTCCTGCGCAATGCCTTGCGCTGCCAATTCGGCGATGACGGCTTTTTTCAACGTGCCGATGAGGCTGCCGATCTCGGTCCTGGATTCTTCGGCAAGCGGCTTCAGGAGCGCCTGCTGGCGCGACGCGAAAACCGACGACAGGCCGATACCATAGGCTGAGAGCAGACCGGAGAAGGGGTGGATCAGTACCGCCTCCATGCCGAGCGCGTCGGCAACCAGGCAGGCATGCTGGCCGCCGGCGCCGCCAAAACAGTTCAAGAGATATTCGGTGACATCGTAGCCGCGCTGCACGGAAATCTTCTTGATGGCGTTTGCCATGTTTTCCACCGCGATGGTAACGAACCCTTCGGCGACGGCTTCCGGCGTGCGGCCATCGCCGATTTCGGCGGCCAGCGCAGCGAATTTTTTATGCACGGCGGCGACGTCCAGCGGCTGGTCCTGGCCGGGTCCGAAAATCGCCGGAAAGAAATCGGGCTGCAGCTTGCCCAGCATGACATTGGCGTCGGTGACGGCAAGCGGGCCGCCGCGCCGGTAGGCGGCGGGGCCGGGATTGGCGCCGGCGGAATCCGGGCCGGCGCGGAAACGGCCGGCTTCGTAATGCAGGATCGAGCCGCCGCCGGCAGCGACGGTATGGATGCGCATCATCGGCGCACGGATGCGCACCCCGGCAACCTCGGTGTCGAAGGCGCGCTCATACTCGCCGTCAAAATGGGCGACATCGGTGGAGGTGCCGCCCATGTCGAAGCCGATGACTTTCTCGAAACCGGCGAGTTTCGCCGTTTCGACCATGCCGACGACACCGCCAGCCGGGCCGGACAGCAGCGCGTCCTTGCCCTGAAACATGTCGGCGGCGGTGAGCCCGCCCGACGACATCATGAACATCAGGCGAGGGTTTTCCCTCCCCCTCGAGGGGAGGGTGGCGGCGAAGCCGCCGGGTGGGGTTGGATCCGGGCTCAGCGCATTGGCGGTGCCTTCCGAGAGGACCCCCCCTGGCCGCTTTGCGGACTGCCCTTCGCTATGGCTCCGGGCGTTCGTCGCTGAAAAAGCCAAATCGTTGGCTTTTCCTCGGCCTTTGGCCGACCGCTCCTCACCCCCCACAAGTGGGGAGATTGGCGTCGCGCCCAGTTCTCCCGCCACCCTTTGCACATAGCGCGACAGGATCGGCGACAGATAAGCATCGACCACGGTAGTGTCGCCGCGGCCGACCAGCTTGATCAGCGGCGAGACCTCATGGCTGACCGAGACTTGGCTGAACCCGATCTTGCGGCAGACTTTCGCCACCGCCTTCTCGTGGTCGGGATATTTCCAGGCATGCATGAAGACGATGGCCGCCGCATCGATCCCGTCAGCCTTCGCCTGTTCGATGGCGGGGCGGCAGGCGGCGATGTCGAGCAAGCGCTCGACCTCGCCATTGGCGCGCACGCGTTCGTCGATCTCGATGACCCGCTCGTAGAGCTGTTCCGGAAGGATGATCTCCTTGGCGAAGATGTCTGGCCGCGCCTGATAGGCGATCTTCAGCGCATCGCGAAAGCCCTTGGTGATGAGCAAAAGCACACGGTCGCCCTTGCGCTCCAGCAGCGCATTCGTGGCAACGGTGGTACCCATCTTGACGTCACCGACCAGGCCCGGAGGAATAGCGGTGCCGGATTTCAGCCCCAGAAGCTCGCGGATGCCGGCTATGGCCGCGTCGGGATAGGCTTCGGGATTTTCCGACAGGAATTTCCTGGGATGCAAACCGCCTTGCGGATCACGTCCGATCACGTCGGTGAAGGTGCCGCCGCGGTCGATCCAAAAATCCCATTTCTTGTCCACGCAGAACTCCGGCATTGCATTTGGGTCCAGACTGTTAGTTCGGCATCGCCCGGCCCGCAATCGGTAGTGCGCGGATGTTACATCAGGAAACGCAACGTTACGAAACTCATGGCCGTTTGATGCATTTTGCCTTCGACCGTTCACCGCAACGTGAGCGTGTGTTGAAGGAGAGATGTCATGAAAAAGCTCATTCTTGCTTCCGTTTCCGCCCTGGCCCTGTTCGGCGTTGCCGCCTGCAGCGACAGCGCTACGGATAACACCACCACCCAGAGCACCAATCCGCCAGCCGCCGAGCCCATGAAGCCGGCGACGCCGGATGCACCGAAGCCTGCAGAACCGGCTCCGGCAACACCTGCTCCTGCCCCCGCGCAGTAGCAGCAGTCCCGGTCACTTTGACGTGACGAGAGAGGAGGCCGGCTTCGCGCCGGCCTTCCTGCGTTTAGGTCGATTCGGGGCTCAAGGGCCTTGAACCGGCTCTTTCCTACGGTTTGGGATCTGGCGCGTCGTTGCTTGCGTAAATCGATCCACTCTGCGGCGCTGTCTTGGCTTGATAGCAATGGCCGGCGGCCCTAATAAGCGCTCATGTCAATTTGGGATCGCCTCGGCGACTTCATCAACCGCGTTTCATCTTCAGCCACGTCCGGTGTAGCCGATGTGGTCGAGGCCGTGCGCACGGTTTTCTCCGGTGACGCCGATCTGCGCCGGCGCGTCGCCTTCTCTGTGGCAATGATTGCGCTGTCAGCCAAGATGGCCAAGGCCGATGGCATCGTCACCCAGGACGAGGTTCGCGCGTTCCAGGAAATATTTGAGGTGCCGCGAGAACAGACCCGCAATGTGGCGCGGCTTTACGATCTGGCCAAGCGCGACGTCGCCGGGTTCGAGACCTATGCCGAGAGTATGGCGCAGATGTGCGGCTCGGGCCATTCGAACTGCGTCATGCTGGAAGACATACTCGACGGTCTGTTCCACATCGCCAAGGCGGACGGGCTGGTGCATGAGCGCGAAGGCGTTTTCCTGCACCGTATTGCCGAGATTTTTCGCATCGACGAGGTGCACTACGAAGCCATCCTGGCCAGGCACGTCAATCTCGGGGCCGGCGATCCCTATATCGTGCTCGGCATTGAGCGCGGCAAGCCGTTCGAGGAGGTCAGGAAGCGGTACCGCAAGCTGGTCTCCGACAATCATCCGGACCGCCTGATCGCGCGCGGCCTGCCGCAGGAATTCATCAAGATTGCAACGACCAGGGTCGCGGCTATCAACGCGGCCTATGAAATGATCGAGCGGGGCCTCAGGCACGCATGACCGGCTTCTCGCCCGACGAGCCAAGCGCGGAGGTCAGGGTATCGCCGAATTTCGGCCCGCGGCGCGAAACGCTCAGGCCCGACATGATCGTGCTGCACTATACCGGCATGGCGACGGGTGCTGCCGCGGAAGCCTGGTTGTGCAACCCCAAAAGCGAAGTCTCGTCGCACTACCTCGTCCATGAGGATGGCCGCATCATCCAGATGGTGCGAGAAAGCGACCGCGCCTGGCATGCCGGTGCAAGTTCCTGGTTCGGTCGTCGCGACATCAACTCCTGTTCGGTCGGCATCGAAATCGTCAATCCCGGCCATTCGCTCGGCTATTCGGCCTTTCCCAAGCGGCAGGTGGAAGCGGTGATCGGGCTTTGCCTTGGTATCATCGAACGCCATTCCATTACGGCGCAAAGGGTGCTTGCCCATTCCGACATCGCGCCGGGGCGCAAGATCGACCCGGGCGAGAAATTCCCCTGGAATGCGCTGTTTGCGGCCGGGGTCGGCCATCTCGTGCCTGCGGCGCCGGTCCGGCGCGGCGCGGTGCTGAAAGCCGGCGATACCGGCGCCGAGGTCGAGGCACTGCAGTCGATGCTGGCGCTCTATGGCTATGGCGTCGAGATATCAGGTGTCTTCGACCGCCAGACCGAAATCGTCGTCGAAGCTTTTCAGCGGCATTTCCGACCACGCCTGGTGGATGGGGTCGCCGACGGCTCTACGTCTAGCACGCTGCAAAGCCTGCTGACTTCCCTTAGGTCAGTTGCGTCTAAATAGTCTTTTCCTGATATTCAAGTTACAGCCTGTCACTGAAAGTGAATTGCCTCGCCTTGTTCGACACAAATTCCGCCCTCAAAGGCAGTTCGTGCAAGTTATCGGACCTCCAGCCCCCCGGATGCTCCGATATTGATTAGGCGTTGCTGCGTGAGATCTTCGCGCGGCCAAACAGAACAGGACCACATGCAGAAATTGACCGTTGTAACGGCAGCTATTGCTGCCGGCGTAATGACTTTTGCCTTCAGCACGGCCGATGCCGCACCACTGAGCCAGAGGGCAGACCAGGGCTTCATCGCCGCACCCGCCAAAGCCACCATGACGAAGGCAAACCCAAAAACAAAAAGGGCAACCACCGCGAAAGTGCGCAAAGCAGCCGTGGTGAAAGCCAGAAAAGCAACGGCCAAGAGGCATTTTAAGCGCAACAGGAAGAGCGTCGACCTGACGACGACCGCATCGATCCGCCCAAGCACCGCTGCGGAGTCGACTGCGGCAGCCGCGCTTGGCGGCCAGTATTCGGCGATCATTGCCCGCTATGCCGCGGCCGAAGGCGTGCCGGTGTCGCTGGCCCAGGCGGTCATCAAGATCGAGAGCAACTACCGGCCGAACATCGTCGGCAGCGCGGGTGAAATCGGCCTGATGCAGATCAAGCCGGCAACAGCGCGGATGATGGGATATAGCGGCTCCGCCAAGGGTCTGTTCGATCCCAACACCAACATCAAATACGGCATGAAGTACCTTGCCATGGCGCGCAATCTCGGCGGCGGCACCACCTGCGGCACGATCCTGAAATACAATGCCGGCCATGCCGCGACGCGGATGAACCCGGTGTCGGCGGCGTATTGCGGCAAGGTCAAGGTGCAGTTGGCGGCATTGGGATCGCCGGCATAAGTCTGCTTTTTCATTTGCGTTTTGGAACGTGAACCCCTTTATACGCTCTGCCAGCTGGCCGGGCGGCCGCACCCGCAAAGCCGAAAGGCTGCGGGTGAGGAAAGTCCGGGCTCCATGGAGACACGGTGCCGGTTAATGGCCGGCGGGGGCGACCCCAGGGAAAGTGCCACAGAAAGCAAACCGCCACGATTTATCGGGGCAAGGGTGAAAGGGTGGGGTAAGAGCCCACCGCGCGACTGGCAACAGGAGCGGCACGGTAAACCCCACCGGGAGCAAGACCGAATAGGGACGGTGCGAGGGGAAACCTTCGAGGGCTGTTTCCGGCTCACCGTCCGGGTAGGTTGCGTGAGGCGCATGGCAACATGCGCCCAAGACGAATGGCCGCCACGTTCTCGCCCCGAAAGGGGCGAGGGCCATACAAAACCCGGCTTACAGGCCAGCTGGCAATTTCTCCCCATATCGCGATTAATCCTTTGGGATCAGCAGTCTGCGCCTTCGGGCGCAGCTGACGATTCAGGTGCTTGAGCGATTGAATCAAGTACGCATGCTGGGGTCGAGACAAACGCATCCTTGAAGCTGGTACGATTTAATCGTACCATGATTGTCATGGTTTGATCAGGAGCGCATCATGGGTCACGTCGACAAACGCAGCATCACGCTTTCGCCGGAACTGGCGGCGGCGGTCGACGATGTCGTGGCCGCCGGCGAATATGCCTCGGCCAGCGAAGTCATCCGTGATGCGCTGCGGCAATGGAAAGACCGCCGCGATCTTCTCGGCTACACGGTCGAGGAATTGCGCAGGCTGGTTCAGGAGGGGATCGACAGCGGACCGGCGGTGGACGGCCAGCCCTTCATGGACCGGCTGCGAGCCAAATATCAGAGGATGTCGGAAGCTGCAGGCTCGGAAGAGTGAAATATCGGCTGCTTCCTCAGGCGATATCAGATGTCGAAGGCATCGGTGACTACATTGCGGAACATAGCCCAAAGGGAGCCATGCGCCTTGTGGACGCTTTGGAGAGGCGCTGGACACTGCTCACCTTGCACCCGTTCTCAGGTGCGCCGCGCGATGATATCGCGCCCGGCATTCGTCATCTGATCGTCGGCGAATATGTCACTCTGTATCGCATGGGCGAAGACGCGATCGAGATCGTCCGCGTTTTGCACGGCAGGCGCGATATTGGCGCCGACGACTTGGTGACCTAACCGCCAGCTCAGATGCCGATGTTGTCCAGCGATGCCTCGATCGCCTGCCAGAGTTCTTCCACCGGCTCGCAGCCCACCGACAGGCGCACGAAGCCGGGCGGAACCGAATCTCCTCGCTTGGCCCGCCGCTCGGCGGAGGTGTGGACACCCCCGAACGACGTTGCCGCCTGCATCAGCGTGCAGTTGTTGATGAAATCCTCGGCCTTTTCCTGGGAGAGGAGTTCGAAGGACATGAGGAAGCCGAAGCGCTCCATCTGCGCCCGGGCGAGGTTGTGCGACGGGTCGCCCTCCAGCCCGGGGTAGCGCAAGCCGCTAACGGCGCGATGGTTTTTCAGGCGCTTCGCGATCACCTCGGCAGAAGAACACATGCGGTCGAAGCGTACCTCCAGCGTCTCCAGGCCGCGATGCACCAGCCAAGCCTCGAACGGGCCGGGAATGCCGCCCGCGGTCTCGCGCCAGCCGGTGACGTCCGCGATGATGTCTGGATTGCGGCTGGCGACATGGCCGAACAGCACGTCGGAATGCCCGTTGGCCGCCTTGGTGTCGGCAGCAACGACGATGTCGGCGCCGAGATCGAGCGGGCGCTGGCCGAACGGCGTCATCGTGGTGTTGTCGACGACGACGATCGCGCCCGCTTGGTGCGCGGCCTCGGCGACCGCTGTGATGTCGCAAATGTCCAATCGCGGATTCGACGGGGTTTCAACGTAGACAAGGCGGTAGCCGTCAGAGCCGCCATCGAGAAAGGTCGATGTCGGCCGCAGATCATAGGCGACGCCGAAGGGCTTGAGGAAACGGTCGGCCAGCGCGCGTGTGGCATGGTAGCCGTCCGAAGGCAAAAGCACGCGATCGCCGGATTTCAACAGGCCGAAAAACACCGCCGAGATTGCCGCCATTCCGGATGGGAAGCCGACGCATGGCGCGTCTTCCAGATGCGCCAGCATGTGCTCGACCGCATCCCAGGTGGCGTTGCTGTAACGGCCGTACTGACTGTAGCCGGCGCCGTCGCCCGGGTTGTGGAAAATAGCGGCCATGGTCAGCGGCAATGGGATGGGGTCGCCTTTGGCAAGTCCGTCGCGACGCAGATGGGCAAGGGAGGCCGCGCGGGACCTGGCTGTTTCGGACATGGATTTCTGACCTTGTTGCTCAGCGAAAAGACTGACGACGCTATTCGCGGCAGTGATGCGCGGCAAGCCGCTTCCGCTTGGGCCAGCCCGCTCTAAACGGTTCGTTAGGCTTAATGGGAGATAAAGACGGGAGTGTTGTCAGAGCTGCTCTCATCGGTTGTGGCGCGCGCGTTTGTGAAGCCTGTTCCCGTTGACGCCCATAGTGCCCCATGATATCCCATTTCGATACCAAAGCCTTCGTTCCGCGTCAGGGTAAAGCGTACGCCAATCGGGCAGCCGCGGCGGCTGTGCGTTTGCGGGGTTTTGCCGCTGGGACCGAAGCGGATTTTCGGCAGGGGACGCGCTTCGGCGCGGACGAAAACATGGAGAGGGGTGCGGCGGCGGAAGCGGCTGCAGCGTGTCATGGACCGGTTTCTGTCAAGCGCGGTGAACAGGATCGATGCGAAGGGGCGGGTCTCCGTTCCGGCGCATTTCCGCGCTGTCGTGCAGAAACGCGGCTATTCGGAGCTCTACGCGCTGCGCGGACTGGACGTGCCTGCGATGGACGTCGGCGGCCTCGATCTGCTCGACCGCTACGAACAGCGCATCGCGCTGGAAGACCCTTTTTTGCAGACGGCGGACGATATGTCGTTCTTCTGCCATGGCGACGGGACGTTCCTGAAGCTCGATCAGGATGGCCGCATCACGATGAGCGAATTCATCCGCGAGCATACGGGCATCACGAGCGAAGTGGCCTTTGTCGGCCGCGGCAATTTCTTTCAAGTTTGGGAACCCGGGCGGCTTGCCGCCTATGGGGCGCAGGCGCGCGCCAGGCTTTTGCAGCTTCGGCAAGGGACGAAGGCTCACGAGGGCAAGGCTGGGGAGCGACCGGAATGATGGCGGATCACGGCGATGATCTCAGCGCCGTTGGCGGACCGGTCCGCCACATTCCGGTCCTCCTCGCCGAAGTGCTGGAGGCGCTCTCGCCCAGAGAAGGCGATGTGATCGTCGACGGCACGTTTGGCGCCGGCGGCTACACCAAGGCGATCCTGGCGAGCGGCGCCTCGGTGGTGGCGATCGATCGCGATCCCGATGCGATTGCCGCCGGACGCGGCCTGGAACAGCAATCCGGCGGCAGGCTGAGGCTGGTGCAGGCGCCGTTCTCGACGCTGGACGAGCAGGTCGAAAGCGCCGACGGCGTGGTGCTCGACATCGGCATTTCCTCCATGCAGGTCGACCAGCCCGAGCGCGGCTTTTCATTCCGCACGGACGGGCCGCTCGACATGCGCATGGCGCAGGCGGGCTTGAGTGCTGCCGACGTCGTCAATTCGTTCAAGATAGGCGACCTTGCCCGCATCTTCGGCTTCCTCGGCGAAGAGCGGAATGCCGGCCGCATCGCCCGCATGATCGAGTCACGGCGCGAAAAACGTCCGTTCGAGCGCACGCTCGATCTCGCCGACGCTATCGAAACGCATATCGGCCGCGCGCCGAAGGACAAGATTCATCCGGCCACCCGCGTCTTCCAGGCGTTGCGCATTTTCGTCAATGACGAGCTGGGCGAATTGGCCAAGGCTCTGGTGGCGTCCGAGCGGGTATTGAAGCCTGGCGGGCGGCTTGCCGTGGTGACGTTCCACTCGCTGGAGGACCGCATCGTCAAGCGCTTCATCGCCGACCGCGCCGACGTCGCCACCGGCTCACGTCATTTGCCTGAGGCGCACGCGCGCACCGCGACCTTCCGCAAGGCTGGTGGCGGCGTGACGGCAGGCGATGCCGAGGTCGCTGCCAATCCGCGGGCGCGCTCGGCCAGGCTGCGTACCGCCATCCGCACCGAGGCGCCAGCGCGCGCCGGTGATCTCACCATTTTCGGACTTCCAAAACTTCCCGGCATCCAGGCGCCGCGAGAGAGGTGAATACGTGTTTCGAACCAGCGACATAGTCCTGATCGCCGTCATGGTCTCGGCCGCGGCCCTAACCTACAAGGCCAAGCGCGAGGCCGAGGAACAGCTGGCTTCGGTGCAGAAGATCGAGGCGCAGATCCGCTATGAGGAGGACACGATCGACCTGCTCAAGGCCGACTGGAGCCTGCTGACCCAGCCGTCGCGCCTGCAGAAGCTGGCTGAAATCTACAAAGCGCAGCTCGCACTCGAGCCGGTCAATGCGCGGCAGATCGTCGGGCTCGACGACCTGCCGGCAAAACCGCTCAACATCGAGGACTTGTCGTCGCAACGGCTTGGCGGCATGGCCGACAATTCCGGCAAAGGACCAGCCGATAAGGATCCCGTGGTCACCGGAGCCATCGTCCAATGATCGCTGGATTTCCAATGCGCGCCAAACTTCCGTCGGTCGGCAAATTGCTGAAGCGCCGCGCACGGACCGGCGAGGACGGCTCCATCGTGGTCGAAGGCGCGCGCAAGGCGACCGGCGGCAAGGCCAAGACCCGCATCGTGATGACGATGGCGGTGTTCTTCGGCATCTATTCGACCATCGCCGGGCGGCTGGTCTATCTCGGTTTCCAGTCCCCCGACATGTCGAATGGGCCGCAAAGCCGGGTGACGGCGTCGCGTCCCGACATCGTCGACCGCAACGGCGAGGTGCTGGCGACCGACATCAAGACGGCATCGCTATTTGCCGAGCCGCGCCGCATCGTCGATGCCGACGAGGCGATCGAAAAGCTGTCGACCATTCTGCCAGATATCGACCCCGAGCAGACCTATCACAAGCTGAAGAGCGGCGCCGGCTTCGTCTGGCTGCAGCGGCAGCTGACGCCCAAGCAGCAGGCCGACATCATGCAGCTCGGCATTCCCGGAATCGGCTTTCGCACCGAAAAGCGCCGCTTCTATCCGGCCGGCGTGACCTCGTCCTACATTGTCGGCCTCACCAACATCGACAATCAGGGCATCTCCGGCATGGAGAAATACATTGACGAGCAGGGCTTAAGCGACCTGCAGGCCTCAGGCCTTGCGATCGCCAGGGATCTGAAGCCGGTTCAGCTGTCGATCGACCTGCGCGTCCAGCATGTGGTGCGCGACGAGATTGCCGCCGGCCTCGAGCGCTATCGCGCCATGGGCGCCGGCGCCGTCGTGCTCAACATCAAGACCGGCGAAGTGGTGGCGATGGCCTCGGTGCCGGATTTCGATCCGAACAATCCCTTCAATGCGCAGGACAAGGACCGCCTGAACCGCATGTCGGCCGGCCTCTACGAGATGGGCTCGACCTTCAAGAGCTTTACCTCGGCCATGGCGCTCGATTCCGGCAAGGCGAACATGAACAGCCGTTTCGACGCCTCGCATCCGATCCGGGTCGGCCATCAGGCCATTCACGATTTCCACGGCAAGAACCGCGTGCTGTCATTGCCGGAGGTGTTCCTTTACTCCTCCAACATCGGATCGGCGCGTGAGGCCGAAATGGTCGGCATCGAGGGGCACCGCGAATTCCTGCATCGCCTTGGCCTTCTGGACAGGATGCAGACCGAACTGCCTGAGGTCGCGCGCCCGACCGAACCGAAGGTCTGGAAGCAGGTCAACTCCTTCACCATCGCCTTCGGCCATGGCGTGTCGACGACGCCGCTGCAGGCGGCCGTCGGCTGCGCGGCGCTGATGCAGGGCTACCTGATCCCGCCGACTTTCCTGGTCCGCAGCGAGCAGGATGCCATGGCGGTGGCCAAGAGAGTGGTCAGCGAAAAGACTGTGGAGGGCATGCGCTACCTCTATACGCTCAATGCCGAGAAGGGCTCGGCCAGAAACGCCAGGGCCCCCGGCTACCGCGTTGGCGGCAAGACCGGAACCGCCGAGAAGGTGATCAATGGCCGCTACTCGAAGGAACTGAATTTCAACACCTTCGTCGCTGCCTTCCCGATGGACGATCCGCAATATCTGGTGTTTACGATCGCTGACGCTCCGCACCCGGAAAAGCCCGGGATGACCGACGTCGCCGCCAACAATGCGGGTGTCATGGCCGGAAACATCATCAGGCGGGCAGCCGCCATGCTTGGCGTGAAGCCAGATTTCAGCCATGAAAATGGCGCAACGCTGGTTTCCTATCAGTGATTCTTAGGGCGCGCCGGCAACTGCGCGCCATTTTGTTGAGATAAACGGGGTTCGATGCACCTGAGAGATTTAGCCGGTATCCTGCCTGTCGAGGGAACATCTTCCCGCGATGTGGAGGTAACCGGGATTTCGTCGGATTCCCGCACGGTCAAGACCGGCGTGGTCTTTTTCGCGCTCGCCGGCAGCAAGGCGGATGGTTCGGCCTATGCCGCCGATGTGGCAAAGCGCGGCGCAGCGGCGGTTGTCGTGGGCAAGGCCGGCGCCATTTCCGGTCTGTCCGTCCCGGTGCTCAGCGTCGACGACCCACGCCTGGCGCTGGCGCTGAGCGCGGCACGTTTCTTCGGCAGCCAGCCGGAGACCATGGTCGCGGTTACCGGCACCGCAGGCAAGACCTCGGTCGCCGCCTTCACCAGGCAGATCTGGGAGCAGGCCGGCTTTGCCGCCGCGTCCATTGGCACCACCGGCGTGGTGGCGCCGGGCCGCAACGATTACGGTTCGTTGACCACACCCGATCCAGTGGCTTTGCACCAGTTGCTCAAGGAATTGGCGGAGGCCGGCGTCACACACGCCTCGATGGAGGCTTCCAGCCATGGTCTCGACCAGCGCCGTCTCGATGGCGTCAAGCTCGCCGCGGGCGGTTTCACCAATCTCGGCCGCGACCATATGGACTATCATCCGACGGTCGAGGACTACCATCGCGCCAAATTGCGCCTGTTCGACACGCTGCTGCCGAAAGGCGCGCCGGCGGTCATCTTTGCCGACGATCCGTGGTCGGCGCCGACCATCCAGGCTGCGCAGGCCGCGGGGCTCAATGTGCTGACTGTCGGCCGCCATGGCGATTTCCTGCGCCTGAAGCGGGTCGAGCACGAGCGCCACCGCCAGCGCGCCGAGGTCGAAGCTGACGGCGTGCTCTACGAGATCGACCTGCCGCTCGCCGGCGACTTCCAGATCGCCAATGCCCTGGTTTCGGCCGGGCTGGCCATTTCCACCGGAACGCCGGTCGCCAAAGCTTTGATGGCGTTGGAGAAACTTCAGGGGGCACCGGGACGGCTCGACCTTGTCGGCGCCACCGCCAATGGCGCGCCCGTCTATGTCGACTATGCCCACAAGCCGGATGCGCTGGAAAATGTGCTGGCCGCCGTGCGCCCGTTCACCACCGGCCGCGTCATCGTCGTGTTCGGCTGCGGCGGCGACCGCGACCGGGGCAAGCGGCCGATCATGGGCGGAATCGCCACGCGGCTCGCCGACGTCGTCATCGTCACCGACGACAATCCGCGCTCGGAAGTGCCGGAAACGATCCGTGCCGCGATCCTGGCAGCCGCACCCGGCGCCATCGAAATCGGCGACCGCCGCAAGGCGATCCACGAAGCGGTCGCCATGCTGAAAGCGGGCGATACGCTGATCGTTGCAGGCAAGGGCCATGAAGAGGGCCAGACCATCGGCGCCGAGACTTTTCCGTTCTCCGACCACGAGGAAGTCCGGTCGGCGCTGCGGGAGCGGGCCGCATGAGCGTGCTCTGGACTTCCGAGGCGCTGGTCGACGCCATGGGCGGTCGGCCGCTCGGGCCGATGCCGGAGGGAATTTCGGGGATCTCGATCGACAGCCGCAGCCTGCAGCCGGGCGACGCCTTCTTCGCCATCAAGGGCGAGGCGATGGACGGCCATGACTTCGCGACCGCGGCGATCAAGGCCGGCGCCGGCGTGCTGGTCGTTGCTGAGGGCAAGTTGCCGTCGCTCGGGCGGCTGACGGCGCCGATGATCGTCGTGCAGGATGTGCTTGCCGCACTCGAAAAACTGGGCGTCGCCGCACGCGCCCGGTCCAATGCAAAGATCATCGCGGTGACAGGATCGGCCGGCAAGACCACCACCAAGGAGGCGCTGCGCCATGTGCTGTCGGCCGTCGGCACGGTGCATGCCTCGGCGCAGTCCTTCAACAATCATTGGGGCGTGCCGCTGACGCTGGCGCGCATGCCCGGCGATTGCGACTATGCGGTGTTCGAGATCGGCATGAACCATCCGGGCGAGATCCGGCCGCTGGTCAAGATGGTCCGGCCACATGTGGCCATCGTCACGATGATTGCCGCGGCGCATCTCGGCTTCTTTAGAAATCTCGACGAGATCGCCAAGGCCAAGGCTGAGATTTTCGAAGGCATCGAGCCCGGCGGTGCGGCCTTGCTCAACCGCGACGATGCGCGCTGGAAGCTGCTAGACAAGATGGCGCGGGCCGCCGGCGTCGAACATGTCTTTGGCTTCGGCGAGAATACACGGTCGACCTACAAGCTGACCAAATGCGAGCTGCATGCCGATCATTCCGATATCACCGCCAGGATCGGCGGTCAGGATGTCGTTGCCCGGATCGGCGCGCCCGGCCGCCACATGGTGCAGAATGTGCTCGCCGTTCTTGGCGCGGCGCATCTCGTTGAAGCTGACATCGCAAAGGTGGCGGAAGCGCTGGCCGATCTCTCCGCCGAACGCGGCCGTGGCAAGCGCCATATGCTTCGCCACCCCAAGGGACCGATCACACTGATCGACGAGAGCTACAACGCCAATCCGGCCTCGATGGCTGCTGCCATGGCGCTGCTCAACGCGACGCCTGTCACGGGCGAGGGCCGGCGCATCGCCGTGCTCGGCGACATGCTCGAGCTCGGCGACCATTCGGCCAAGCTCCATGCAGCCCTTGCCGAGTTGATCGTCGGCACCGGCACAAACACGGTCTTTCTCGGCGGTCCGGAAATGCGGGCGCTGGCAGACATCCTGCCCGACGAGATCAAAACGGAATACCGCGCCGGCGCCGAGGAATTGAAGCCGCTGCTGTTGTCGGCGCTGAAGGCCGGCGACGTGGTGATGATCAAATCGTCGAAAGGCATCGGCTTTTCAAAGCTGGTCGAGGCCTTGCTCGGCAAATATCCGGCGGAAGCCGCAGGCACGAAACAGAACTAGTCCGGGGAACGGAATCGTATGTTTACATTGCTCGTCGATTTTGCGGACAAGGTCTCGGTCTTCAATGTCTTCCGCTACATAACTTTCCGCACCGGCGGTGCGCTGATCACCTCGGCGCTGATCGTCTTCATCTTCGGGCCGACCATCATCAATTCGCTTAGGCTGCGGCAAGGCAAGGGCCAGCCGATCCGCGCCGATGGCCCGCAGACGCATTTCAAGAAGGCCGGCACGCCGACGATGGGCGGGCTGATGATCCTGTGCGGCATCGTCGGCTCGTCGCTTCTATGGGCGAACCTCTCCTCGATCTATGTCTGGGTGGTGCTCTTGGTGACGCTGGGCTTCGGTTCGATCGGCTTTTACGACGACTATCTCAAGGTAACCAAGGAGTCGCATCTCGGCTTTTCCGGCAAGGCGCGGCTGGCGTTGGAATTCGTCATCGCCGGCATCGCCGCCTGGGCGATCATGCATAATGGCCAGGCGCCGTTCTCGTCGTCGCTGACCTTCCCCTTCGCCAAGGAATTCATCATCAATCTCGGCTGGTTCTTCGTGCCGTTCTCCTGCTTCGTCATTGTCGGCGCCGGCAATGCGGTGAATTTGACCGATGGCCTCGACGGGCTGGCGATCGTGCCGATCATGATTGCGGCGGCATCCTTTGGCGTCATCGCCTACCTCTCCGGCAATGCGGTGTTCGCCGAATATCTGCAGATCCATTTCGTGCCCGGCACCGGCGAGCTGGCTGTCGTGCTTGGCGCCGTCATCGGCGCCGGCCTCGGCTTCCTCTGGTTCAACGCCCCGCCGGCGGCGATCTTCATGGGCGACACCGGTTCGCTGGCCATGGGTGGCCTGATCGGTACGGTCGCGGTCGCCACCAAGCACGAGATCGTGCTGGTCATCGTCGGCGGATTGTTCGTCGTGGAAATCCTGTCGGTCATCATCCAGGTCGGCTACTTCAAGATGACCGGCAAGCGCGTCTTCCTGATGGCGCCTATCCATCATCATTTCGAAAAGCTCGGCTGGACCGAAAGCCAGGTGGTGATCCGCTTCTGGATCATCGCCGTCATCCTGGCGCTGGTCGGCCTGTCGACCCTCAAGCTGAGATAGGAACCCGCTTGATCCCCGCCGCATCCTTTTCGGGCAAACGCGTTTCGCTCTTCGGGCTCGGTGGCTCGGGGATCGCCACGGCGCGCGCGCTGATCGAGGGCGGCGCCGACGTGCTTGCCTGGGACGACAATCCCGATAGCGTCGCCAAGGCTGCTGACCAAGGCATTGCGACCGCCGATCTGCGCGGCGCCGACTGGTCGAAATTCTCGGCCTTCGTGCTCTCGCCCGGCGTGCCGCTGACGCATCCCAAGCCGCACTGGACGGTGGAGTTGGCGCGTGGCTCCGGCGTCGAGGTGATCGGCGATATCGAATTGTTCTGCCGCGAGCGGATTGCGCGCGCGCCTGATGCGCCGTTCATCGCTATCACCGGCACCAACGGCAAGTCGACGACCACGGCGCTGACCGCGCATATCCTCAAATCGGCAGGGCGCGACACGCAGATGGGCGGCAATATCGGCCGGGCCATCATGACGCTCGATCCACCGCAGGCTGACCGGGACTATGTCGTCGAGTGTTCGTCCTACCAGATCGATCTCGCGCCCTCGATCAACCCGACGGCCGGCATCCTGCTCAACCTGACGCCCGACCATCTCGACCGCCACGGCACTATGCAGCATTACGCTTCGATCAAGGAGCGGCTGGTTGCCGGCAGCGAGACGGCGATCGTCGGCGTTGACGATTCCTGGTGCGCGCAGATCGCCGACCGGCTGGAGAGGGCGGGCCGACAGGTGATCCGCATCTCCAAGCGGCTGCCGCTGACCGACGGTTATTTCGCCGATGGCTCCGATCTGATGGAAGCCGTGCATGGCCGTTACAGCCGCGTCGCCTTCCTCGAAGGCATCGGTTCGTTGCGCGGCCAGCACAATGCGCAGAACGCGCTTGCCGCCGTCGCCGCCTGCCTCAGGGTCGGCTTGAGCCTCGGCGAGATCCAGGCGGGACTGGAAAGCTTTCCCGGGTTGGCGCATCGCATGGAGCAGGTCGGCCGCAAGGATCATGTGCTGTTCGTCAACGATTCCAAGGCGACCAATGCCGATGCGGCGGCACCGGCGCTGTCGAGTTTTTCGCGCATTTACTGGATCGCCGGCGGACTGCCCAAGGAAGGCGGGATCGAGCCGCTGCGCGGTTTCTTCCCGCGCATCGCCAAGGCCTATCTGATCGGCGAGGCGGCGCCCGCGTTCTCGGCGACGCTCGGCGAAGCCGTGCCCTATGAAATCTCGGGCACCCTGGCCGCCGCGGTCGACCATGCCGCGAAAGACGCGGCCAAGGATGACAGCGGCGAGGCCGTGGTGCTGCTGTCGCCGGCCTGCGCCAGTTTCGACCAGTTCAAGAATTTCGAAGTTCGCGGCGAAGCCTTCAGGCAAGCTGCGAATGCTATCGAGGGCGTGAAACCCATCGGAGGGGCACGATAATGCAAAGCCGTCTCGACAAAAGCCCGGTTGCAACCTGGTGGTGGACGATCGATCGCTGGTTCCTGGCGGCGTTCCTGTCGCTGATGGGGCTTGGCATCGTCTTGTCCTTTGCGGCAAGCCCGGCGGTGGCCGAACGCATCGGCCTCGACAGTTTCCACTTTGCCACCAGGCAGATCATCTTCACCGTGCCGGCCCTCGGCGTGATGCTGGCGGTGTCCTTCCTGGAATCGCGGCAGATCCGGCGCATGGCGCTGATCATCCTGGGCATCATGCTGGTGCTGATGGTGGCCGTGCTCTACATTGGCGTCGAGGTGAAGGGCGCGCGGCGCTGGGTGTCGTTTGTCGGCATGTCGATCCAGCCGTCGGAATTCCTGAAACCCGCTTTCGTCATCGTCTGCGCCTGGCTGTTCGCCGAACACAAGCGCCAGCCCGACATTCCGGGCAATTTGTTTGCCATGCTGCTACTGATCCTGGTCATCTCGCTTCTGGTGGCGCAGCCCGATCTCGGCCAGACCATGCTGGTGACCGGCACCTGGGGCGTCATGTTCTTCATGGCCGGCCTGCCCTGGCTATGGATCATCGCGCTTGGCGCCACCGGCGCCGGCGGCCTGTTTGCCGCTTATACGGTGTTCCCGCACGTCGCCGCCCGCATCGACAAATTCCTGACCGGCGAAGGCGACACGTTCCAGGTCGACATGGGCCGCGAGGCGCTGATCAACGGCCACTGGTTCGGCGTCGGCCCGGGCGAGGGCACGGTCAAGCGCGTCATCCCCGACGCGCATGCCGACTTCGTGTTTTCGGTCGCCGGCGAAGAGTTCGGGCTGATCATGTGCTTCTTCATCATGTCGATCTTCGCCTTCATCGTGCTGCGCGGGTTGAGCACGGCATTGAAGGAACATGATGATTTCACCCGCTACGCCGTCGGCGGTCTCGTCACCGTGTTCGGCCTGCAGTCGGTCATCAACATGTGCGTCAACCTGCAACTGATGCCGGCCAAGGGCATGACGCTGCCTTTCATCTCCTATGGCGGCTCCTCGCAGATCGCCATTGCCATCTCGATGGGCATGGTGCTGGCGCTGACGCGCAAGCGACCGGAAAAGCGCAAGCAGATGGGCTTTGCCCTGTCGCAGCGCGCCCTGCCGGCGGAGTGATATGGCGCGGGGTGTCATCCTTCTCGCGGCTGGCGGAACCGGTGGACATCTGTTTCCGGCCGAGGCGCTGGCGCATGAGCTGATCGAGCGCGGCTGGGGCGTGCATCTGGCGACGGACGACCGCGCCGAGCGCTTTGCCGGCCATTTCCCGGCCGCCGCCATCCATCCGATCCAGTCGGCGACGATGGGCTCGAAAAACCCTGTCGCGCTGCTTGGCGCGTTCTGGAAGATCTGGCGCGGCGTGCGCCAGGCCTCCGCCGTCATCGCCAGGATCAAGCCTGATGCGGTCGTCGGCTTTGGCGGTTATCCGACCTTGCCACCGCTCTATGCCGCGACGCGGCGCAAGCTGCCGACGCTGATCCATGAGCAGAACGCAGTGATGGGCCGCGCCAACCGGGCGCTGTCCGGGCGCGTCGATGCCATTGCCGGCGGCTTCCTGCCGCAAGATGAAAGTGCCACAGGCGCCAAGACGGTGACGACAGGCAATCCGGTCAGGCCGCCAATCCTGGAGGCGGCCAAGACGCCCTACACCGCATCCAAAGGGGCGGATCCGTTCAGGCTCCTGGTGTTCGGCGGCAGCCAGGGCGCGCAGTTCTTTTCCGACGCCATGCCGACGGCGATCGCACTTCTGCCGGAGGCGCAGCGCAAGCGGCTGGTGATCACCCAGCAGGCCCGCGCCGACGACGTGGCGCGGGTGAAGGCTGGCTATGCGGCACTCGGCGTCCATGTCGAGGTCTCGCCCTTCTTCACCGATATGGCACAGCGCATGGGCGCGGCGCATCTGGTGATCTCGCGCTCCGGCGCCTCGACGGTTTCGGAGATCGCCGTCATCGGCCGGCCGGCGCTGCTGGTGCCTTATCCCTATGCGCTGGATCACGACCAGGCGGCGAACGCAGCCGCCCTTGCCGCGGCGGGCGGCGGCGAGGTGCATCCGCAATCGTCACTGTCGCCGGAGCGCATCGCGGCTCTCATTGGCGGGCTGATGGACACTCCCGAGCGGCTGACGGCCATGGCTGCCGGAGCGAAGTCGGCTGGCCGGCCGAACGCGGCACGGTTGCTCGCTGATCTCACAGAGGCTATTGCGTCCAGAAAAACCGTTTCGGATTTCAGGAAAGGGACGCATTGATGAAGATGCCGCAGACCATCGGCCTTGTGCATTTCATCGGCATTGGCGGCATCGGCATGAGCGGCATCGCCGAGGTTCTGCACAATCTCGGCTACAAGGTGCAGGGTTCGGACCAGGCCGACAGCGCCAATGTCCAGCGGCTGCGCGACAAGGGCATCGAATGCTTTGTCGGCCACAAGGCCGAGAATATCGGCGCGGCCGAAGTGGTGGTCGTCTCCACCGCGATCAAGAAATCCAATCCCGAGCTGAAGGCCGCGCGCGAAAAACTGCTGCCGATCGTGCGCCGGGCCGAGATGCTGGCCGAACTGATGCGCTTCCGCCAGGCGGTCGCGATCGGTGGCACGCATGGCAAGACCACAACCACGTCGATGGTGGCGACGCTGCTCGATGCCGGCGGGCTCGACCCGACGGTGATCAATGGCGGCATCATCAATGCCTATGGCACCAATGCCCGTATGGGCGATGGCGAGTGGATGGTGGTCGAAGCCGACGAAAGCGACGGCACCTTCCTCAAGCTGCCGGCCGAGATCGCCGTCGTCACCAACATCGATCCCGAGCATCTCGACCATTATGGCAGTTTCGACAAGGTGCGCGAGGCGTTCCGGCAATTCGTCGAGAACGTGCCGTTCTACGGCTTTGGCGTGATGTGCACCGACCATCCCGAGGTGCAGGCGTTGGTCAGCCGCATCGAGGACCGCCGCGTCATCACCTATGGCGAGAACGCGCAGGCCGATGTGCGTTTCACCAACCACCGCATGGCCGGTGCCGTCTCGGCATTCGACGTGGTGATCCGCGACCGCAAGACCGGCGGCCAGACGACGATATCTGATCTGCGGCTGCCGATGCCCGGCCGCCACAACGTCTCCAACGCCACCGCCGCAATCGCGGTCGCGCATGAACTCGGCCTGTCGGCCGAAGCGATCAAGAAAGGGCTGTCGTCCTTTGCCGGCGTCAAGCGGCGCTTCACCCACACCGGCTCGTGGAACGGCGTCGACATCTTCGACGATTACGGCCACCACCCGGTCGAGATCACGGCGGTGTTGAAAGCGGCGCGCAGTGCCACCAAGGGCCGCGTCATCGCAATTGCGCAGCCGCACCGCTTCACTCGGCTGCACGATCTGTTCGACGAATTTTCGGTCTGTTTCAACGATGCCGACACGGTGATGGTGGCGCCGGTCTATGCGGCGGGCGAGGAGCCGATCGACGGCGTGACCTCGGAGGCGCTGGTGTCGCGCATCCGCTCCGGGGGCCATCGCGATGCGCGCTACGTCGAAACCCCTGCCGCGATTTCGCCCGTCATCCGCGCGTTGGCGAAACCGGGCGACTTCGTCATCTTCCTGGGCGCCGGCAACATCACCCAATGGGCCTATGCGCTGCCTGGGGAACTCGGCGGTACCGTCTCATGATGCGCGGCCAGGACCTGCTCGACAAACTTGGCGACCGGCTTGCCGGCCTGCGCGGCCGCATCACGCCCAATGCCGAGATGGACAAGATCACATGGTTCCGCGCCGGCGGTCTGGCGGACGCCCTGTTCCAGCCGGCCGACGAGGAGGATCTGGCTGCCTTCCTGCGCGCCGTGCCGGAGGACATCCCGCTCACCATCGTCGGTGTCGGCTCCAACCTCCTGGTGCGTGACGGCGGCATTCCGGGTTTCGTCATCCGGCTTTCGGCCAAGGGTTTTGGCGAGGCCGAGGTGGTTTCGCCGACCGTCATCAAGGCCGGTGCTGCGACGCCCGACAAGCGCGTCGCGGCCGTCGCTTATGAGGCCGGCATTGGCGGCTTTCATTTCTATCACGGCATTCCCGGCGCCATCGGCGGGGCGCTGAGGATGAATGCCGGCGCCAATGGCGTCGAGACGCGGGAACGTGTCGTCGAGGTGCGGGCGCTCGACCGCAAGGGCAATCTCCACACCCTCAGCAATGACGACATGGGCTATGCCTATCGTCACTCGGCCGCACCTGCCGGGCTGATCTTCACCTCCGCCGTTTTCGAAGGTGTTCTGGAAGACCCGGAGGCGATCAAGGCGGCCATGGACGCCGTCCAGACGCATCGCGAGACGGTGCAGCCGATCCGCGAGAAGACCGGCGGCTCGACCTTCAAGAATCCGGAAGGCACCTCGGCCTGGAAGGAAATCGACAAGGCCGGCTGCCGCGGGCTGATGATCGGCGGCGCGCAGATGTCGCCGATGCACTGCAACTTCATGATCAACACCGGAACAGCGACCGGATACGACCTCGAATATCTCGGCGAGACGGTGCGCGCCCGCGTGCTTGAAAATTCAGGCATCCGCCTGCAGTGGGAAATCAAGCGGCTCGGCAATTTCCGCCCCGGCCATGCCGTGCAGGAATTCCTCGGACAGCTTCTTTAGCGCAAGCTGAAGTTCATGTGATGCTTGAACTTCAAACGGTCTGAAACAACAGCGCCACCGTTGCTCCAAAGACTCACAACACGCTTTTTCCGGCCGTTTTCGCGGAAAGTGAATCTGTCGGAATCATAAGCACTTGCCAGCGAATCAACTCTCTGATTCTCTGCCTTAAAGCGTTTCCTGATTTGAGTCGTTCGACGCGTCGACCGCGTTTTCCGTCTGGGGGGCAACCTGCCGGGAGACTCGGACTCAATCTGGTCGCTGAATGCGTGGTTGCGGGCCCGCCGTGAGAGGGATGACGGGATATGAAGAACAAGCATGTGGCTGTCCTCCTGGGCGGATTCTCGTCCGAGCGGCCCGTGTCTCTGTCTTCGGGAAAGGCGTGTGCGGATGCGCTTGAGAATGAAGGCTACCAGGTTACCCGCGTCGATGTTGCGCGCGATGTCGGCGCCGTGCTCACCGAACTCAAGCCCGATGTCGTCTTCAACGCACTGCACGGCCCGTTCGGTGAAGACGGCACCATCCAGGGCATCCTCGAATATCTGGCCATTCCCTACACCCATTCGGGCGTGCTCGCCTCGGCGCTCGCCATGAACAAGGAGCAAGCCAAGAAGGTCGCCAAGGCTGCCGGCATCGCGGTGGCGGAATCGAAGGTTGCCAGCCGCTTTGCCATCCAGAACAAGCATCCGATGAAGCCGCCCTACGTGGTCAAGCCGGTCAATGAAGGCTCAAGCTTCGGCGTCGTCATCGTGCATGAAGGGCAGTCGCATCCGCCGCAGGTCATCGGCTCGTCCGAATGGAAATATGGCGAGGCCGTCATGGTCGAGCGCTACATCCATGGGCGCGAGCTGACCTGCGCCGTCATGGGCGACGTGGCGCTCGGCGTCTGCGAGATCATTCCGACCGGCCATTCCTTCTACGACTATGATTCAAAATACGTCGCCGGCGGATCAAAACACGAAATCCCTGCTAAAATTTCATCAAATATTTACCAAAAAATACAGACACTGGCGCTCAAGGCACATCTGGCTATCGGCTGCCGGGGCGTTTCCCGATCGGACTTCCGCTATGACGACCGTCACTCCGAAAACGGCGAGATTGTCTGGCTCGAGATCAACACTCAGCCGGGCATGACGCCGACGTCTTTGGTGCCTGAAATCGCCGCCCAGGCCGGGCACTCGTTTGGCGAATTGTTGAGTTGGATGGTGGAGGACGCTTCGTGTCTGCGTTGAAATGGGGACAGGACAAGGGCAGGGGCGGCGCCGGGCCGGCGCTGTTCGGCATGCCGTTGTCGTTCGACCATTTCGTGCTGCCGCGCGTGCTGCGCCGGCCGGTGCGCGTGCTGGCGCGCCTGGGCGGCGGCGACTTCGTCGCGCCGCGCTTTTCCGCGGCCATCCTGTCGGCTTCGCTCATTGCATCAAGCAGCCTCTATGGCGCCATTCTCGGCGGTCATGCCGACGACATCGTCCAGAGCATCACCGCCCGGACCGGCTTTGCCGTCGACCAGATCAAGGTGGTCGGCAACCGCCAGACTTCGGAGATCGACATACTGGACCGGCTCGAGCTCGACGGCTGGACGTCACTGATCGGCTTCGATGCCGAGGCCGCGCGTGAACGTATTGATACCTTGCCCTGGGTCGAAGTGGCGGCGGTGCGCAAGGTCTATCCACATACGCTGGAAGTGCGTGTCGAGGAGCGCGAGCCCTTCGCGCTCTGGCAGCAGGGCGCGGAGCTTTCGGTCATCGAACGCTCCGGCGCGGTGATCGCGCCGTTCTCCGGCGGCAAGCAGGCGCTGCTGCCGCTGATCATCGGCACCGGCGCACCGGCCAAGGCGCCCGACTTCGTGGCCAAGATCAACAAATTTCCCGAGCTCGCGGCTCGGGTCAAAGGCTATATCCGCATCGGCGAACGGCGCTGGGATCTTAAGCTGGAAAACGGCATCACGATCAAGCTGCCCGAGGATGGCGAGGATCAGGCGATCGCCGATCTGGTTCGGATGGACCACGACAACGGGCTTCTGACGCGGGACATCGCCGCCGTCGACATGCGCATCTCCGATCGCCTGGTGGTGCAGCTGACGCCGGAAGCGGCGACGCAGCGCCAGGCCGCGCTCAATGAAAAGCCGCAAAATCTGATGCGCAAGTCGGGGACGAAGATATGAGCTGGCTTGGCGGCAACAGCGATGCCTCTTCGCGGCGTTCCGGCACGCTCACCGTGCTGGATGTCGGCTCGAGCAAGGTTTGCTGCGTGGTGGCGAAACTGAAGCCGCGCGAGGACGGCAAGCTGTTGCGCGGCCGCT
The DNA here is from genome assembly GCF_040323735.1 of Mesorhizobium sp. M0029. NCBI lineage: Bacteria > Pseudomonadati > Pseudomonadota > Alphaproteobacteria > Hyphomicrobiales > Phyllobacteriaceae > Mesorhizobium > Mesorhizobium sp. M0029. The sequence goes on along the minus strand of NZ_JAMYVF010000007.1, from coordinate 234,871 downwards.
CGCACCGCATCCAGGTGATCGGCATCGGCCACCAGAAATCGCAAGGCGTGAAGTCGGGCGTGGTCGTCGATCTCGACCGCGCGGAGCACGCCATTCGCCTGTCCGTCGACGCAGCCGAACGCATGGCGGGACTGACCGTGGATTCGCTGATCGTCAACATGACGGCCGGCCGGCTGAAGAGCGAAACCTATTCGGCCACCATCAATCTCGGTGGCCATCAGGCCGACGAAGCCGACATCAAGCGCGTGCTTGCCGCCGGCGCCAAGCAGGCCCTCAAGGCCGAACGCGACGTGATCCATTCGCTGCCCGTCGGCTTTTCGCTGGACGCCGAGCGCGGCGTGCGCGATCCGCGCGGCATGGTCGGCGACCAACTCGGCGTCGATATGCATGTACTGACGGGCGATGCCGCGCCGCTGCGCAATCTGGAGCTCTGCATCAACCGCTCGCATCTTTCGGTCGAGCGCATGGTGGCGACGCCCTATGCCAGCGGGCTTGCGGCCCTGGTCGACGACGAACTGGAAATGGGCGCGGCCTGCATCGACATGGGCGGCGGCACGACGACCATCTCGGTGTTTTCGGAAGGCAAATTCGTCCACGCCGATGCCATTGCCATCGGCGGCAATCATGTGACGCTCGATATGGCCAAGGGCCTGTCGACCTCGCTCGACGCCGCCGAGCGGCTGAAGGTGATGCATGGTTCGGCGCTGCCCGGCAGTGCCGACGATCGCGACCTGGTCTCGATCCAGCCGATCGGCGAAGACGGCGAGATGCCGCTGCAGATCCCGCGCTCGGTGATGACGCGCGTCATCCGCGCCCGCATCGACGAGACACTGGAACTGTTGCGCGACCGGCTGAACAAGTCGGGCTACGGCAATGCCGTGGGAAAACGCGTCGTGCTGACCGGCGGCGCCAGCCAGCTTGCGGGTCTCCCCGAGGCGGCGCGCCGCATTCTGGGACGCAATGTGCGCATCGGACGCCCGCTCGGCGTGGCGGGCCTGCCGGAAGCTGCCAAGGGGCCGGCCTTCTCGACGGCGGTCGGGCTTCTGATCTATCCGCAGATGGCGAGCTTCGAGAGCCATCCGGCGAAAGGAATTTCCGGTCTCAGGATGACCGGGACGGGCGGAAAACTGCATCGCATGAGTCAGTGGTTGAGAGACAGTTTCTAATTGACGGGGACAGCCCCATAGGCGGCCGCGGCGGCGAAGCGGCGGGAAAGGCAAAGGACGGAGACAATGACGATCAATCTGCAAAAGCCGGACATCACCGAGCTCAAGCCGCGGATCACCGTATTCGGTGTCGGCGGCGGCGGCGGCAATGCCGTCAACAACATGATCACCGCGGGCTTGCGCGGTGTCGAGTTCGTCGTGGCCAACACCGATGCACAGGCGCTGACCATGTCGAAGGCCGAGCGGCTGATCCAGCTCGGCGCGCATGTCACCGAGGGGCTCGGCGCCGGCTCGCAGCCTGAAGTGGGCCGTGCGGCGGCGGAAGAGTGCATCGATGAGATCATCGATCATCTCTCCAACACCCATATGTGCTTCGTCACCGCCGGTATGGGTGGCGGCACCGGAACCGGTGCGGCTCCCGTGGTTGCCCGCGCGGCGCGCGAACGGGGTATCCTCACCGTCGGCGTCGTCACCAAGCCGTTCCATTTCGAAGGCCAGCGCCGCATGAAGACGGCGGATCTCGGCATCGAGGAGCTGCAGAAATGTGTCGATACCCTGATCGTCATCCCCAACCAGAACCTGTTCCGGCTGGCCAATGACAAGACCACCTTTGCCGACGCCTTCGCCATGGCCGACCAGGTGCTCTACTCCGGTGTTGCCTGCATCACCGACCTGATGGTCAAGGAAGGTCTGATCAATCTCGACTTCGCCGACGTGCGTTCGGTGATGCGCGAAATGGGCAAGGCGATGATGGGCACCGGCGAAGCTTCGGGCGAGGGCCGCGCGATGGCCGCCGCCGAGGCGGCGATCGCCAATCCGTTGCTCGACGAGACCTCGATGAGGGGCGCCAAGGGCCTGCTGATCTCGATCACCGGCGGCCGCGACCTAACCCTGTTCGAAGTCGACGAGGCCGCGACCCGCATCCGCGAGGAAGTCGATCAGGACGCCAACATCATCCTCGGCGCCACCTTCGACGAGGAACTCGAAGGCGTCATCCGCGTCTCGGTGGTCGCCACCGGCATCGACAAATCGGCAGCTGAAATTGCCGCGGCGCCGATCTCGATCCGGGCCGTGCCGCCGCAGCAGAAGCCGGTCAGCCGCCCAGCGGCTCCGGGGGCGGAAGGCCGTCCGGCACCGGTCCAGCAGCAGACCTATGAGCAGCGCGCGGCCGATCCGGTGGCCGAGGCGATCCAGCTTGCCGAGGCCAATGCGGCGGCAATGGCTCGTCCGGCGCCGATGGCCCAGGCGGAAGATTTCCGCCCGCAGAGCAAGATCTTCCAGGCCCCGCCTGCCCAGCCGCAGCCTGTCGTGCAGCAGGTGACGCAACCGGCGCCGATGCGGGAAATGCCGCAGCCGGTGGCTGCCGCACCGCAGCGCATGCCGCGGGTGGAGGATTTTCCGCCTGTGGTGCGGGCCGAGGTGGAAGCCAAGGGCCGTCCGGCCGACCATGAAAACAGCGGGCCGATGGGGCTGCTCAAGCGGCTGACCAACGGGCTGACGCGCCGCGAAGAAGAGCCGGCCCGGTTGCAGCCGGCACAGCCGCGCGAACCGAAACTGCGCCAGGCGGCGCCGGAAATGCGCCGCCTTGCCAGCCAGGATCCGCAGCTTTACGCGCCGCGCCGCGGCCAGCTCGACGATCAGGGCCGGTTGACGCCGCAGACCAGGTCGACCCAGGAAGACGACCAGCTGGAGATACCGGCTTTCCTGCGCCGCCAGGCCAACTGAGCCGTTAACGGTATGTAACACTTGTTAACAGGCAGACGAGAGATTGTCTGCCTGTTAACATTTAAAGTGGTTTAATAACAAGGCGTTACGATGTGACACTCAAGGTCTGTCGCGGTTACACAGAGTAAGAAACCGTGATTTGGAGTCTCCCTGACAGACCATTATCTTTGCCGCAGCACTTTCGGTGTGCTGGGATTCGGGGAAGTGGCCCTGCCTGCCGATAAAAAAGAGCCGCGCCTTTTGGGTTAAAGCGGACTTAGGCGTTTGGGCTATGGGGTTTGTCTTGCAAGACTATCAGACGACACTGAAATCGCGTGCAACGCTGACCGGTACCGGCGTTCACAGCGGCAAACCGGTCACCGTCAATTTCCTCCCTGCGGACGCCGACACCGGCGTGCTCTTCCACCTTTCGAACGGAAGCGAGAGCCGCGAGTTCCGCGCGCTGGTTGCTGAAGTCGGCGCGACCGATCTCTGCACCATGCTCGGCGATCCGGCAGGCGAGCATATCGCCACCGTCGAACATCTGATGGCGACGCTTTTCGGGCTCGGCATCGACAACATCGTCATCGAGATCGACGGTCATGAGGTTCCGATCCTCGATGGCAGTGCGGTGGCGTTCGTGGAAGCCATCGACCAGGCCGGCATCGAGACGCTGGCGGTCAAGCGCCGCTACATCAGGGTGGTCAAGCCCGTCCGCATCGAGAATGGCGCGTCCTGGGCCGAGTTCAGGCCCTATAGCGGCACGCGCTTCGAGGTCGAGATCGATTTCGAAAGCCCGGCGATCGGCCGCCAGCTGTTCGCCTCCGACATCAACCCCGACATCTTTCGCCAGGATATCGCGCGCGCCCGCACCTTCGGCTTCATGAAGGATGTCGAGCGGCTGTGGGCGGCCGGCTATGCGCTGGGCTCCTCGCTGGAGAACTCGCTGGTGATCGGCGACGACAACCGGGTGATCAACATGGGCGGCCTGCGCTACCCCAATGAGTTCGCTCGCCACAAGACGATGGACGCGATGGGCGATCTGGCGCTGGCCGGCGCCCGTTTCATCGGTTGTTTCCGCTCCTATCGCGGCGGTCACCGGATGAATGCGGCTGCTTTGCGGCGGCTTCTGTCCGACCGTTCGGCCTTCGAGGTCGTCGAGACCACGCGCCGCGAGCGCGGCCGCACCGCCCAGATGAGCGCCGTCACCGGCCCTGTCTTTGCACCTTGGGTGATCTGATTCTTAACGTATTTCTGGCTTTCTGAACGCTGGCCGGTGTTGCACGGATGCATCACCGGCCGTGAAAGTGCATAGCTTTCCGGGCAACACCAAGCCGCCACAAAAATGTGCGATTGGCTAGACATAGCGTTGCTGGGCAAGGCAGTTATGGTTTATGGCTGCTGCCGTCTGTTAGGCGCATGTCGCTCAAAGGTGGGGATCAGTTTTGAGGGAACGCCATGCGAAAGGCATTGAACTAACGCCGAAAGGGCGCAATCCAATCATGTTCTTCAAGCGAGTTGGTCAATCGAAAGCGCCGTATCGGGCTGTTTTCCTGGCGCTTTCGGTGGTTGTGCCATCGCTGTTCCTCTCGGCCTGCATGTCGTCCGAGAAAGACGTCGACCTGTCGACCTATGTCGACCAGACCGAACCGGCCGACGTCCTTTACAATCAAGGCCTTGCCAATCTCAATGCCGGCCGCCTGGATGAGGCGAGCAAGAAGTTCGACGCCGTCGACCGCCAGCACCCCTATTCGGAATTCGCCCGCAAATCGATGGTGATGGGCGCCTTCGCCGACTATCGCGCCGGCCGTTATGACGAAGCGATCGGCTCGGCCAAGCGCTATCTCACGCTCTATCCGTCGACCGACGACGCGGCTTACGCCCAGTATATTATCGGGCTGAGCTACTACAAGCAGATCAAGGACGTCACCCAGGATCAGAAGGAAGCACGCCAGACCGTGCAGACGATGCAGGATCTGGTGACGCGCTGGCCGACGTCGGAATATGTCGACGACGCCAAGGAAAAGATCCGTTTCGCCAACGACCAGCTGGCCGGCAAAGAGATGCAGATCGGCCGCTATTATCTCGAGCGGCGCGAATACATTGCTGCCGTCAAGCGCTTCCGCAACGTGGTCGAGAACTATTCCAACACCCGCCATGTCGAAGAGGCGCTGGCGCGTCTGGCCGAAAGCTACTACGCGATGGGCTTGACCTCGGAAGCGCAAACCGCCGCTGCGGTGCTCGGCACCAATTATCCCGACAGCCAATGGTACAAGGATACCTACAAGCTGTTGCAGAGCAACGGGCTTGAGCCGCGCGAGAATGCCGGATCGTGGATATCCAAGGCCGGCAAGCTGATCACCGGCGCCTGACGCCCGAGCATCGACTGAGGCGGAACGCGCTTTTCGGATTGATCCGACGCTCAAACAAAAAGATAGTGCGGCGCTGCGACTCCATCGGTCGCATGCCGCTTCACAGCGGTTCAGTGGTTTGATTGAGGCGCTGAACCGTTCTAACTTTTTGTTCTACGCAATTCCGGACGGAAAACCGCTACGCACTTTTCCTGGAATTGCTTGAGGTCCGGGTTCTGATGCTTTCCAGACTGTCGATCCGCGATATCGTCCTGATCGAGAAGCTGGATATCGACTTCCAGCCCGGCCTTTCCGTGCTGACCGGTGAAACCGGCGCCGGCAAATCCATCCTTCTCGACGCGCTGTCGCTGGCGCTTGGCGCGCGCGGCGACGCCTCGCTGGTGCGGCACGGTGCTGCCCAGGGCCAGGTCATTGCCGTCTTCGATGTGCCGCGCAACCACCCGGTGCGCGCGCTGCTGGCCGAAAACGCCATCGAGGATGACGGCGACATCATCCTGCGCCGGCTGCAGACGGCGGATGGCCGTACCCGTGTCTTCGTCAACGACCAGCCGTCCAGCGTCACGCTGATGCGCGACATCGGCCACGCGCTGGTCGAGATCCACGGCCAGCATGACGAGCGCGCCCTGGTCGATCCCGGCGCGCATCGCGAATTGCTGGACAGTTTTGGCGGCCATCTCGGCGCCGCCCGCGCGACCGGCGAGGCGTGGCGCTACTGGCGCGGCGCCGAGCAGGAGTTTGCCAGGCACCGCGCCAAGGTCGAGGCAGCGGCGCGCGAGGCCGATTACCTCAGGGCCTCGGTGGCGGAACTGGCAAAGCTCGATCCGCAGCCCGGCGAAGAGACGCAACTGGCCGAATTGCGCGCCACGATGATGCGGGCCGAAAAGATCGCCTCGGAAATACACGATGCGCAGGATGTGCTGTCAGGCCCGTCCTCGCCACTGCCGCAATTGGCCAGTTTGCTCCGGCGCCTGCAGCGCAAGGCCAGCGAAGCGCCGGGCCTGCTCGAGGATGTGGTGAAGTCGCTGGATGAGGCGATGCTGTCGCTGGATGCCGCGCAATCGGGCGTCGAGGCGGCACTGCGCGCTACCGAATACGACCCGCAGCGGCTGGAGAAGGCGGAGGAGCGGCTGTTTTCGCTGCGTGCGGCCTCACGTAAGCACAGTGTGGCCGTCGACGATCTGGCGCAACTGCGCGACACCATGTTGGCCGACCTTGCCGATCTCGATGCCGGTGAGGGGCGCCTGCATGTCCTGGAAAAGCAGGCCGCGGCGGCGCGCGAGGCCTACGATATCTCCGCAGCCCAGCTGTCCTCGCTTCGCCATGCCGCGGCGGTCGGGCTGACCAAGGCTGTCATGGCCGAGCTGCCAGCGCTGAAGCTCGAACGGGCCGAGTTCATCGTCGAACTGGCCAGCGATGGCGAAAACCGCACGGAAGAGGGCATCGACCAGGTCGAGTTCTGGGTGCGCACCAATCCCGGTACCAGGCCCGGCCCGATGATGAAGGTCGCTTCCGGCGGCGAGCTGTCGCGCTTCCTGCTGGCGCTCAAGGTGGCGCTGGCCGACCGTGGCTCGGCGCCGACATTGGTCTTCGACGAGATCGACACCGGCGTCGGCGGCGCCGTGGCCGATGCGATCGGCCAAAGGCTGGCCAGGCTGTCGAAGCGCGTGCAGGTGCTGTCGGTCACGCATGCTCCGCAAGTGGCGGCGCGCGCGGCAACGCATTTCCTGATTTCCAAATCCGGTGGCACCGACAGGGTCGCCACCGGCATTGCCGAGATGGACCGGGCGGCGCGCCAGGAAGAGATTGCGCGCATGCTGGCCGGCGCCACCATCACCGAAGAGGCGCGCGCAGCCGCGGAACGGCTGCTGCGCGAGAATATTGCTGCAGCGTAGTCGTCGCAAGGCTTTCGGACTGAGTCAGGATATGGCTCCATCCCGCTGTTCAGGAATGCTATTTCCGAAATCCTGATTTATGGTGTCGCGCCACTCTCCAGGACCGCTGCATGTCTGAAAAACCAGTCGAATCGTTGAGCGAAAGCGAAGCCGCGGATGAGCTCCAGCGGCTGGCCGAGGAGATCGCCGGTCATGACAGGCGCTATCATGCCGAGGACGCGCCGACGATTACGGACGCGGAATATGACGCGCTGCGGCGGCGCAATCTTGCCATCGAGGAGCGCTTTCCCGGTCTGGTGCGCGAGGATTCGCCCTCGCTGCGGGTCGGCGCCGCGCCGGCGGAAGGCTTTGCCAAAGTGCGCCATGCGGTGCCGATGCTCAGCCTCGCCAAGGCCTACACAGACGAGGACGTCACCGATTTCATCGAGCGTGGCCGGCGCTTCTTCGACCGCGACAAGGATCTCGACATCGCGTTTACGGCCGAACCGAAGATCGACGGCCTGTCGGCGTCGCTGCGCTATGAACGCGGTGTGTTCGTGCAGGGTGCTACGCGCGGCGACGGCACTGTCGGCGAGGATATTACCGCCAATCTCAGGACCATCGCCGACATCCCCGCCAAGCTGGAAGGATCGGGCTGGCCCGAGACCATCGAGATCCGCGGCGAGGTCTACATGACCTATGCGGAATTCGAGGCACTGAAGGTACGCTCGGCGGCGGTGGGCGGCCAGGACTATGTCAATCCGCGCAACACGGCAGCGGGCTCCTTGCGACAGAAGGATGCGTCCGTCACCGCCAGCCGCAATCTTAAATTTTTTGCCTATGCCTGGGGCTACACGACAGCGGATCCGGCGCCGACCCAATATGATTCGGTGCAGAAATTCGCCGAATGGGGGTTCAAGGTCAGCCCGCTGATGGTGCGGGCGAAGTCTGTCGAGGAGTTGATCGCGCACTACCACAAGATCGAGGAGCTGCGTTCGTCGCTCGGCTACGACATCGACGGTGTCGTCTACAAGGTCGACCAGCTGGAATTGCAGCGTCGCTGGGGCTTTGTCACCGGCGAGCCGCGCTGGGCCGTTGCGCACAAATTCCCGGCCGAACAGGCGATGACGACGGTGCAGAAGATCGACATCCAGGTCGGCCGTACCGGTACGCTGGCGCCGGTGGCGCGGCTAGCGCCGGTCACGGTCGGCGGCGTGGTGGTCGAAAACGTCACGCTGCACAATGAGGACTACATCAAGGGTTTTGACAGCAACGGCTTGCCGATTCGCGACGGCATCGATGTCCGCATCGGTGACACGGTTGTCATACAACGGGCGGGCGATGTCATTCCGCAGATCGTCAGCGTCGTCGTCGACAAGCGGCCGGCTGATGCGGTGCCTTACGAATTCCCGCACATTTGTCCGGTCTGCGGCTCGCCGGCGACGCGCGAAATCAACGAGAAGACCGGCAAGGAGGATTCGCGCCGGCGCTGCACCGGCGAGCTGATCTGCGCCGCGCAGGCCGTGGAGCGGCTGCGTCATTTCGTGTCGCGCGGCGCGCTCGACATCGAGGGGCTGGGCGCCGAGAATATCGACCTGTTCTTCAATTCGGGACTGGTCAAGACCGCCGCCGATATCTTCACCCTCAGGGATCGCCGCCCGGCCGTCACCAGGGCGCTGGCCGAGCGGCGCGAGGAGCAGGCTAGGCAGCGCGAGGCGGCATCGGGCAAGGCGCGCAAGAATGTGCGCGGTGTCGAGAACCGCAATTATGAAGGCCTCGACAAGCTGTTCGCGGCCATCGATTCGCGCCGCGAGCCGGAGCTCGACCGCTTCATCTTCGCACTCGGCATCCGCCATATCGGCGAAACGACGGCGGCCGTGCTTGCCCGGACGTTTTCGACCATCGAGGAGCTGATCCGCGTCGGCAAGGAAACGGCGGCGGCTGAGGATCCGCACAGCGTCTTCCCCTCCATCAACGGCATTGGCGACACGGTGATCGACGCGTTGCGCGATTTCTTCGGCAATGAACGCAATGACGACGTGCTCGACAGACTGCTCGAACAGGTCAAGCCGAAGCCGTATGTCGTCACCGTGTCGACCGACAGCGAGGTTGCCGGCAAGACCATCGTCTTCACCGGCACGCTGGAAAAGATGACACGCTCCGAAGCCAAGGCGATGGCCGAACGGCTGGGCGCCAAGGTGGCGGGTTCGGTGTCGGCGAAGACCGATCTGCTGGTGGCCGGGCCGGGCGCTGGCTCCAAACTGAAGCAGGCCAGCGAACTCGGCGTCGAAGTCATCGACGAGGACACATGGCTGCAACGGGTCGGCAAGGCATGACCGCCGGTTCGTTCAAAGGGTTCGGGCAAAAGGCCATACCGTTCCTCAAGGCGCTCGACTTCCACCAGAGCCGCGAATGGTTCCAGGAAAACCGCGCGCTTTACGACAGCGAGTTGCATGAGCCGTTCTGCGATCTGGTCGAGACGCTGACCGAGCGCTTCGCGGCGGCGGGTCTGGGCTTGCGCGGAGACCGCAAGAAGTCACTGTTTCGCATCAACCGCGACGTGCGCTTCGCCAAGGACAAGCGGCCCTACAACCAGCATTTGTCGGCCATGCTGTCGCCGGATGGCACCAAGATGGAGCAGGGCGTGTTCTTCGTCTATGTCGGGATCGACCGCTGCTTTGCCGATGTCGCCTGGTGGAATCCGGAGCCGTCCCTGCTGCTGGCGATGCGCAAGGCGATCGTCGCCCGGCCGGCCGAGTTCCGAAAACTGCTCTCAACGCTGAAGAAAAACGGCTTCGAACTTGAAACCGAGGGCCGCATGAAGCGCACGCCGCGCGGCTTCGAGCAGGTCAACGAACCCGATCTTGTCGACGCCATCCGCAACCGGCACTTCTATGTCCAGCACATGATCGATCCGGCTGGAATTCACGCGCCGACGCTGGTCGACGAGCTTGTCGATTTCGCCTTGCGCGCCAAGCCGCTGCTTGACTGGGGCAGGGCGATCCAGGGCACGGCACCGCGGAGCTAAATCAGCCCGGCGCACTGCACGGCTACATCCGCATCAAAAGACCGCCGTCGACTGCCAGTTCGATGCCGGTGATGTAGCTTGCCGCATCGGAAAGCAGGAATAGCGCGGCATTGGCCATGTCCTGCGGCGTGCCGATCCGGCCGAGCGGCGCATAATTGGCAACGGCCGCGCGTTTCTCTTCGGTGTCCCAGCGCGCCTGCAGCGGCGTCAACGCCATTCCCGGGCAGATCGAATTGGAGCGGATGCCATCGCCCGCCAACTGCATGGCGAGCGACTTCGACAGCGCACAGACGCCGGCCTTCGATGCCTGGTAGGCATCCTGCGGGGTCGGATCGCCGCGATACCACTGGATGGTGGAGAAGTGCACCATGGCGCCGCCGCGTCCGCCGGCCCGCATATGCGGAACCACCGCCCGCGCGGTGTGGACGAAGGATTTCAGATTGATGTTGAAGACCTGATCCCAGACATCAAGGTCCATCTCGAGGGCCGACTTGTCGCGGCCGAACCAGAGCACGCCTGCGACATTGGCGAGATAATCGATGCCGCCGCGCTTGCGGCCCGCGGCGTTGATGGTCTGCTCGACAAAGGCGGCGTCGGTGAGGTCGCCCTGGGCAAAGGTGAGCCGGTCGTCATAGGCGGCAAGCGACGCCGGACGCGGCTTGACGTCGATGGCGGTGACCGAGGCGCCGGCCTCGAGCAGCGCCAGCGAGATCGCCTCGCCCATACCGCCACCGGCGCCGGTGACGACCGCGTGCCTGCCGGTGAAATCATAAGCGATCATCCGAACCCCTCATTTTTTACAACATCAGTTTCGCTGATTTGTTGGCTCAAGCGAATTCGTCTGACTTTTCAAACGCCGGCTCCTACATAGCAGCGCGAGATGGGAATGTGACATGTCGGCAGAGACCTTAAGCGAAAATTCCGTGGCCAGCGAATTCTGGGACGGCGTGCGGCTGTCGATGCCGGTGGTTGTCGCCGCGGCGCCATTTGGGCTGCTGTTCGGCGCCATCGCCGTCGACAACGGCTTTTCCGTTCTCGAAGCTTTTTTAATGAGCGCGCTGATCTTCGGCGGCGCCAGCCAGATGGTAGGCATCGAATTGTTCGGCCAGCATGTCGCGCCATGGCTGGTCGTGCTGTCGATCTTCGCGGTGAATTTCCGCCACGTGCTTTACTCCGCCAGCATCGGCCGGCGAATCGCGCACTGGCCGGTTATCAGCCAAGCGCTGGGCTATTTCGTGCTCACCGATCCGCAGTTCGCGGTGGCCGAGCGCAGGGCCGAAGCCGGCGAGACCGTTGGCTTTGCCTGGTATATGGGCCTTGGCCTGCCGGTCTATGTGTTCTGGGGGATCGAAAGCGCGCTGGGCGCGGTGTTCGGCAAGCTGATCCCCGACACGCATGCGCTGGGCATCGATTTCCTGCTGCCGATCTATTTCCTCGGGCTGGTCATGGGCTTTCGCAACCGGCCACTGTGGCTGCCGGTGGTGATCGCCAGCGCCGCGGCGTCGATCATTGCCTACAAAACTGTGGGATCGCCATGGCACGTCTCCATCGGCGCCGTTGCAGGCGTGCTTCTGGCCGTCATCCTGCCGCCGCACCATAGCGGTGTGGAGGCAAAACGATGAGCGCGACCTTGTGGATCATCATTGCCGGCGCGATCGCCACCTATCTCACCCGCGTCGGCGGCCATCTGGTGATCTCGCGCTTCGACCACATCCATCCACGCGTCGAGGCGGGTTTGAATGCCGTGCCGGCCGCGGTGTTGACGACGCTGGTGGCGCCCGCCGCACTTAGCGCCGGACCGGCGGAATGGGCGGCGCTGGTCGTCGCCGCTGTGGTCTCGCTGCGCGGCGGCCTGATGGCGATGTTTCTGGCCGGGGCGGTGGTGCTGATCCTAGCGCGGCAGTTTGTGGCATAGGGCGCCTGCCGGGCAGAACAGTTTCGAACGGTCGGCGCCGCCCCTCATTGCCCTGCCGGGCGTTCGTCACTCGAAAAGCCAAGCAATTGGCTTTTCGTCCGCTTCGCGGACCGCTCCTCACCTCCCCGTATAGTGACGGGGAGAAAGAAGCTCATTTCAGATCTTGGCGTCGTGCGGCAGCGGCGCTGTTGCCTTCTCCAGCCAGGCCAGCGTCTCGCCGTCGAGCATCGGGCTGATCTCGGCCAGCACCCAGGCATGGTAAGTATCCAGCCAGTGCAACTCCTCGCGCGTCAGCAGGTCGGTGCGGATCAGCCTGATATCGATCGGCGCCAGTGTCAGCGTCTCGAAACCGTGCATGGCGATGTCGCCGCCTTCAACTTGTTCGGCCGGCGCCACCAGGATCAGGTTCTCGATGCGGATGCCGTAGGAGCCCTCCTTGTAATAGCCGGGCTCGTTGGAGAGCATCATGCCGGCCAGCAGCTTTTCGGTGCCGGTGCGGGCGATGCGCTGCGGCCCTTCATGCACGGCCAGATACGAGCCGACGCCGTGGCCGGTGCCGTGGGCAAAGTCGCAGCCATGCTTCCACAGCGCCATGCGCGCCACCGCGTCGATTTCCGAGCCGCGCGTGCCGGCGGGAAAGCGCAGCGTGGAAATGCCGATCATGCCCTTCAACACCAGCGTGAAGCGCTCGCGCATCTCCTCGGTCGGCTGGCCGATCGGCACGGTGCGGGTGATGTCGGTGGTGCCATCCTGATACTGGGCACCGGAATCGAGCAGGAACAGCTCGCCCTTTGCCAGCTCGCGGTTGGTGGCGCGCGACACGCGGTAGTGCATGATGGCGCCGTTCGGACCGCTGCCGGAAATGGTGTCGAAGGAGACATCGCGCAGCGGCATCTGCGTTTCCTCGCCGGTCTGCCGGCGCACCTCCTCCAGCTTGGTGACAACGGTTATTTCGTCGAGCGTGCCCGGCTTCTGCCGTTCCAGCCAGCACAGCAGTTTCGCCACCGCCGCCCCGTCTCGGCGGTGCGCGGCGCGGCTGCCGGCGATTTCCGCCTGGTTCTTGGTGGCGCGCGGAATGCGGGCGGGATCGGCCGCTGAAACAAATGCGCCGCCATTGTCCTCGACCAGCATTCTCAGCTTCTCCGCCGCCAGCACCGGGTCGAGCGCGATCTTGGCGCCGCCCTTGGCAAGGGTAACGACCGCCGCCTCGAATTCGCCGGGCTCGTGCAGATCGGCGAGTTGGGTGAGATAGGCGGCGACCGTGCGCGAAAACTTGCGCTGGTCCATGAACAGCTGGTGCTTGCCGTCGGCGGCAAGGATCGCGAAGCCGAGCGCCAGCGGCGTGTGCGGCACGTCACCGCCACGGATGTTGAAGGCCCAGGCGATCGAGGAGGGGTCGGTGAGCACGGCGTGCGTCGCGCCCTCCTTGCCGATTGCCGCCACCAGCCGCGCCAGCTTGTCCTTGGCGAGTTCCCCGGCAAAGCCGATCGGGTGGATTTCGACCGGCGCCACGGGCGGCGCCGGCTGATCCTTCCAGATGATGTCGATCGGGTTCCTGTCGAGCGGCACCAGCGTCGCGCCGGATTGCTCGGCCGAGGTTTTCAGCGCCTTGACCTCAGCGATCGTGTGCAGCCACGGGTCGAAGCCAAGCCTGGCGCCCTTGCCGAGATTGTCCTTGATCCAGGAGGCCGGCGGGTTGTCGACGAGACTCTCGATCGCAAAAATGTCGAGATCGACCTCGTGGCGCACTTGCAAGGTATAGCGGCCATCGACGAACATGAAGGCGCGGTCACGCTGCACAAGTGCTACGCCGGCCGAGCCGCTGAATCCGGTCAACCATTTCAGCCGCGCCGAGCGATCGGCGACATACTCGCCCTGGTGCTCGTCGGCGCGCGGCACCAGGAAACCGTCGAGGCCATTCTCCGCCAGCCATCGCCGCAGCAACGTCACGCGCGGCTTGCCGACGCTGGGGTCGCCTGCGGAATCGAAGGTCTGGAACATGGTATGCCTCCTGTATCGGGCGCGACCGTAGCGCATGACCAGGAAAACCGGAATCGATTTTCGCCAATCGCAACAGGCTCGGATTGGTCCAAAGCGCGTTGCGTCTCAGTGCTTCAGGTGGATCGTCACCCAGCCTTCGCGATGCAAGGTCCTGACATGCCGGAAATTCTGGCCGACATAGGCCGAGATCACCGCATTGCACTGGCGCTCGAGGATGCCGGACAACACGATCGAGCCGCCGAGGCTGATGTGCCTGGCCATCTCAGGCGCCAGCCGCATCAGCGGCCGCGCCAATATGTTGGCGACGATGAGGTCGAAAGGCGCCCGCTTGCCGAAGATCGGGTGGTGGAAGCCGGGCGCCGTCACCGTTTCAACCAGCGCCTTGACGTGGTTGAGGCGGGCGTTGGCGGCGGCGACCCTGACGGCGATCGGATCGATGTCGGTCGCCAGCACCGGAATATGCGCCAGCTTGGCGACCGCGATCGCGAGCACCGCGCTGCCGGTGCCGAGGTCGAGGGCATTCCTGGGACGTTCGCGGCGCACGACCCGTTCCAGCATTTCGAGGCAGCCGGCAGTGGTGCCGTGATGGCCGGTGCCGAAGGCAAGGCCGGCCTCGATCTCGATGGCGAGTTCGCCGCTGTGGCGCTTCCGGCGGTCATGCGCGCCATGGACGAAGAAACGTCCGGCGCGCACCGGCTTCAGTCCCTCCAGCGAGCGCGCCACCCAATCGATGTCGGGCAGAACCTCGCGCTCGATCGGCTTCGACAGGGACAGTCCGGCAAGGCTGTCCCTTAGCCGCGCCTCAACCGCGTCGACATTGCCGTCGGTGTAGAGCGAAACCTCATAGATGTCGCGGTCTTCATCGACTTCGAGCACGGCGATCGGCAGGCCTTCATCCTCGAAAGCCGGTTCGAGCGCGGCAAAGATGCGGTCGGCCTCGATCTTCCCAGCGATGAAGTGGAGCCTGGTCTGACCCATCAGCTGGTCTCTTGTTTGAGCATGATCTCTGGACAACACTTTTCTGTCCGAGAAAACCGGATTCCACATTTCGGGATCATGCCTAGCCTGCCGCCAGCCGCTTCAGCTTGGCGATCGCGGTATCGGCGCTTTCGCCATAGGCTATGGTGCCCGAAAACTCGCCCTTGGCGTTGAGCAGCAGCGCGGAGGCGGTGTGGTCCATCGTGTAATCGCCGTCGCCGGTGTCGACCTTCTTCCAGTAGATGTTGAAGGACTTCGCCATGGCGTGCACCTTGTCGGGATCGCCCGATATGCCGACGATGCGGTCGGAGAAATTGCTGACGTAAGTGTTCATCACCGGCGGCGTGTCGCGCTCTGGATCGACGGTAACGAAGTAGGCGTTGAGGTTCTTGCCGTCGTCGCCCAGCGTCTTCAGCCAGCCGGCCATTTCGAACAAAGTGGTCGGGCAGACTTCCGGGCAATGGGTGAAGCCGAAGAAGACGATGCTGGGTTTTCCCCGGAAGGCGGCTTCGGTGATTGGCGCGCCTTTCTGGTCGACCAGCGTGAATGGCGCACCATACGGCTCGCCACCATAATGGCCGCGATAGAAGTCAAAGGTGAGCCAGCCGATGCCCGCCGCCATCAGAACCAGAATGCCGACCAGAATTGAACGCATCATCAGGAAGTGTCCGTCGCAGAAATCGAGCGCCGGATCGGCGCTCCTGTTGGCGAGCAGTCTTAGCCGGTCGCAGGGAGCAAGGCAAAGATGCCGCGTTGCCGCAACCGGGCTGGACGCTACCTTGCAAACAGCTGGCCCTTATCCCACCTGAGACCGGCAAACCGAACCTGAGGAGGCTCCCTTGCAAAGACGGACTGGGCAGAGACGGATTGGGCAGAAACTGATCGGCGGCGCGCTGGCCGCATGCATTGCCCTTGGCGCCGGTGCCGCCGCGGCAGAGGAGGTCGGCAAGGTCGGCGTCGATTGGGTCGGCAACGACATCATCGTCGAGGCGATCAAGGACCCCAAGATCGACGGCGTGACCTGCCATGTCTCCTATTTCGACCGCAGCGTCATCGACCGCTTGCACAAGGGCAACTGGTTCGAGGATCCGTCTGATTCCTCGATCTCCTGCCGCCAGACCGGGCCGATCACCATCGGCGACATCGACATGAGCGAGGGCGGCGAAGAGGTGTTCAAGCAAGGCATCAGCCTGATCTGGAAGAAGCAGGTGGTGAACCGCATCTACGACAAGAAGAACGAGACGCTGATCTATCTCTCGCATTCGCGCCAGGTGCAGGACGGCTCGGCGAAAATGTCGGTGACGACCGTGCCGCTGTTCAGCCAGAACGTGGTGTGGACCGGCGGCAAGCCGAAATAGCGGATTCTCCGGGCGCAACGCGACAATTGCTTCCGCAATTGTGCGGGGGTAAATCCGCCAGATGGACCGTACCGAAAACCTCGTCCTGAAAGATCCCGAGCCGCGCATCCATCCGACCGCGGAGCTCAAAGCGTGCAAGCTTGGCCGCTATGCCTCGATCGGCGAACGGGTGGTGCTGCGCGAGGTCAGTGTCGGCGATTTCTCCTATTTCGAGCGCCACGCCGAGGCGATCTACACGACGATCGGAAAATTCTGCTCGATCGCCGCCAACAGCCGCATCAATGCGCTGGAGCATCCGATCGAGCGGATCACGCAGCACAAGCTCAGCTACCGGCCGAACGAGTATTTCCGCTGGCTGGGCGTCGACGCGGCGTTCCGCGCGCGGCGGCAGGCCAAGGCGGTCAGCATCGGCAACGATGTCTGGATCGGCCATGGCGCCGTCATCATGCCCGGCATCAGCATCGGCAATGGCGCCATCGTCGGCGCCAATGCGGTGGTGACGCGGAATGTACCGGCCTACGCAATCGTCGCCGGCGTACCGGCGAAGCCGTTGCGCATGCGCTTTCCCTCCGAGATCGCGGCGCGGATCGAAAGCCTTGCCTGGTGGGACTGGCCGCCGGAGAAACTCGCCAAAGCGGTTCCCGACATGCAGGCTTTGCCGATTGAGGATTTCCTCGATCGCTGGGAGCAAGAGCATTCCTGAGAGCTCGCCGCGCGTGCGCGGTTTCATCGACTGGCTGGCCGAAATCCTGGCGCCAAAATTCTGAACGGCACGTGTCGGGAAGAGTTCCGCCGGTCTGCGGCAACGCAACGAACCCCTTCCGCCATGCGGGGGTGGCGCAGCGGAAGGGGCTTGGAGACAAATCCGCCGTGAAGCGGAACGAACAGGTTTTGGCCTGCAGGGCGACTATGGCAACAAACCGATAAGGCGGCTTTTCACGGCGCTGCGCCTTTGGCGTGCATTCAATTGCATCAAGGATGCCATCTGCGACAGGGAACCGGAAGCGGCTGCCGGTTGTTTATTGTTGGAGCGATGAATGCGGCCTTGGTCAGCTCATCGCGCTTTGACCCGTTGAGGATGTGAATGATCGAAAAGCTGTTTACCAGAATCGCCAACACCGTTTCGCACTTGGCGGGCCTGCCGCCGACTTTCATCGCCTGCTGCGCCATCGTTATCGTCTGGGCGGTAAGCGGGCCATTCTTCGGCTTTTCCGATACGTGGCAGCTCGTCATCAACACGGGAACGACGATCATCACCTTTCTGATGGTGTTCCTGATCCAGAACACCCAGAACCGCGACGGCGCCGCGGTTCAGGCCAAGCTCGACGAACTGATCCGCGTCAGCGAGGGCCACAATCATTTCATCGGCATCGAGCACCTGACCGAATCCGAGGTCGAGGAGATCAGAGACAAATGCGAGCGGGCGGCAAAACGCCATGACCACGAGCTCGCCGAACTCGCGGCCAAGAAGGCCGTCGCGCAAAAGCGCACCGCGAAAAAACGCGCGCACGCCTGAGTCTCGGCTTTGGCTGAGTTCGACGATCAGTTTCCCATAAAGGCCGCGAAAGCGTCCTTATGGTCGGGGTGCCAGCGCGAGAGAGCAGGCCGGTTCTCGATGATGTCGCCGATCGCCCAGGCCATGCGCTTTTCATCGGTCGGGCGCATCACCTCATTGTCGGGGCAGAGGATGTAGAAGTCCCCACGCGCCAGCGAAGCCAGCATGAAGTCGACCACCTGCTCGCCGGTCCAGGCGCCAGCCGGTTTTTCGACCGCTCCTTCGGTGAGGCCAGTGAAGGTGAAGCCGGGAATGAGAAGATGCGCCGCGACCTTCGCGCCCGGCTCGTTGCGCAATGCGTGCGCCAAGCCTTCGGTGAACGTCTTCAACGCCGATTTGGAGACGTTGTAGGCGAGATTGCCGGGTGGCGTGGTGATGCCTTGCTTGGAGCCGGTGTTGATGATCAGGCCCGGCTCTCCGGAGGCCAGCATGGCCGGCGCAAAGGCCTCGACGCCATGTACGACGCCCCAGAAATTGATGTCGATCAGCCGCTTCCAGGCGTCGCCGTTCTCCCACGGTTTTCCCGGATTGTTGCCGACGCCGGCATTGTTCATCAGCAGCGATACGGCGCCGAAAGCGGCATGCGTCTTTTCTGCCAGCCGGCCGAGTTCGTCGGCCTTCGATACGTCGGTGGCGACGGCAAGCACGGCATTCTCGCCGGCGATCGCGGCGACTGCCTGGCGGGCCGCATCGAGGCGCGCGCCGCCAATGTCGGCCAGCACCAGTCTCATGCCCATAGCCGCCAGCCTTTTGGCAGCGGCAAGCCCGATGCCGCTGGCGCCCCCGGTGATGACGGCGACGTTGCCTCGGCTGAGGGCGGGCAAAGCGGACTGGATTTCGGCGTCGGAGGTCATGATCTTTTTCCTAGGGTTCGGGTGGCGCCGAACTTAGCGCGGGACGCGCATCGTGCAAGGCCGTCCCGCGTGTTCGGGTTGACCGCATCAACGGCGGCTGTGCATGCTGCGGCTGAACAGGAGACTGCCGATTGACCGACTGGGTTGCGATCCTGAAGGAGCAGACCGCCACCGGCGACCAGATGGGCCGCGAGGTGCCACAGATGCTTGCCAATCCGGACATAAGCGAAGCACAGGTGAAGACCTTGTTTTCGGCACTCGAAAAACAGGCCGAGTTCGTCGAGAAATTGCGCATGGCGCTGGAAAAATTCGGCCATGATTTTTCGATCATCAAGGCGGCCGAGCGGCTGGAGGAGCGCTATGCCGACCTGGCCGCGTCGGTTGCCGAAAAGCTGAAGGCGATGCGCAAGTAGAGGCGTCCTACGCTACTTTTCCAGCACCCGCGAAAAACGCGTGTCCGGCACGAACCAGACGGCGGCCACCAGCACGAAGATCGCAACGCCGATCCATTGGTTGACGAAGGCAAGCGGGACGGCGGCGGCGTAGAGGGCCACCGAGATCTTGCCCTTGCGGTCATTGCCCAGCGCCTTGGCGAAGGCGGTGTCGTTGCCGTGCAAATGGTGCAGCTTGGTGGCGAGAAAGGTGTAGGCGACCGCGCACAGCACCAGGTCGATGCCATAGACGGCGACGGGGACCGGCGCGAAATGGTTCTCGCCCATGAAGGCCGTCGTTGCCGGCATCAGCGACAACCAGAACAGAAGGTTGAGGTTGGCCCACAGCACGCGGCCGTCGACCCTTTGGACGGTGTGGAACATGTTGTGCAGATTGTTCCAGTAGATACCGACGTTGATGAACGACAAGACATAGCTGAAAAAGATCGGCCACAGCGGCAGAAGCGCTGAAAAATCCTCGCCATGCGGCACTTTCAGCTCCAGCACCATGATGGTGATGATGATGGCGACGACGCCATCGGTGAATGCCTCGACTCTGCCTTTTCCCATGGATTCTCCCTCTCGATGGAAAGACGTTAAGGGAGGATTTCGGGCAAGACCATCCTGACAAGGTTGTCAGGATGAAGTTCGGCGCGTGGAACGGCCGTCCTTACATGGACGTTGGGGCGCAATTGGGCGTTGGGCGATTGGCCGGAGGTTGCCATGACCAGCTATGCCGAGACCATAACGCGCGACAATGGACTCGATGGCCGGCCCGCGATGGCCGCGGTTGCCGCCATGATCGCCGCGCTGTTCGCCGGCAGCACGGTGCTGACGCCGCTTTACGTCATCTACAAGCAGGCCTTCGGTTTCTCGCAGATCACGCTGACGCTGGTCTACGCTGTCTATGTCGTCGGCAATCTCGGCGCATTGCTGATGTTCGGGCGCTTGTCCGACGGCATTGGCCGCCGTCCAGCGGCGCTGGCGTCGATGGCCATAGCGGTGGTCAGCGCGGTGGTGTTCCTGCTGGCCGAGAATGTTGCATGGCTCGATGTCGCCCGCATATTGAGCGGCCTTGGCATCGGCGTCGGCGCGGGAACCGGCACGGCCTGGCTTGCCGAATTGATCGAAGGTAAGGACAAATCGCGCGCGGCAATCATCGCCACCAGCACCAACTTCGTTGGCCTTGGCCTCGGCGCGCTGGCATCGGGCCTGCTCGCCGAATATGCGCCCTGGCCGTTGAGACTAACGTTTGCGGTCTATCTTGTCTTGCTGGTGGTGGTGACGCTGCTGATCTGGCGTACCCGCGAAACCGTGTCCCGGCCGGGCAGGCTGACCGACGTTTCGTTGCGGCCACGGCTATCGGTGCCGAGCGATATCCGCGCTGCCTTCGTGGCGCCGGCGGTCACCGGTTTCGGCGCCATGGCGCTGGTCGGCTTCTATGCAGCCCTGGCGCCGAGCATCCTGGCGCAGCAGCTGCATGTGGCCAACCATGCCGAGGCCGGCGCGCTGTTCTTCGAACTGTCGATCGTTGCGGCCGCGACCATTCTGGCCACGACCCGACTGTCCAGTCGCGCCGGCATGCTGGCCGCGCTGGCGCTGATGATCCCTGCGGTGGGGCTGGTGGTTGCGGCGCAGTTTTTCGCCTCGATGTCGCTGATGATTGCCGCCACCGCTCTGTGCGGCGTGGCGGCTGCGCTCGGGTATCGCGGCGGCCTGCAGGTGGTGAACCAGATCGCACCTGCCGAGCGTCGCGCCGAATTGGTGTCGGCATTCTTCATCTGCTGCTTCTGCGGCAATGCGCTGCCGGTGATCGGCATTGGGCTGCTGTCGAGTTGGGCCACTCCGACGACGGCAAGCCTGGCCTTCGCCGGCATGATCACGCTGTTCTCGGTCGTAGCGTTGGGGTTCGGCGTCAAATATGCACGCTGAGCCTCACCCGTTTGGCGTCCCGGCCATGTTTGCCCGTCCGCGCGGGATGCCGAGGCCGGTGTCGGGCGGCTCGCCGGCGGCCGGCCGGTCCTCGATCATGTGCATGGTGCGCCAGCGGCCGAAGCGATAATAGGCGGCGGCCAGCAGCAGCGAGGTGATCGATCCCGCCGGAAAACTCCACCATAGCGCTTCCTCGCCGATGTAGGTCCTGAAGAAGTAGGCAAAGCCGGTACGCACGACCAGCACGGAAATCACCAGAATGATCAGCGGCGGCATCACGGCACCGGTGGCGCGCACGGTGGCGAACAGCACGATGGTGACGCCGAACAGGATGAACGACCAGGACGCCACCTTGTTGATGTGGGCTGCAATGTCGATTGCGGTGCTGTCGCCGCTGAGGAACAGGCCGAGCACCGGCCTGTCGAAGAGGAACAGCAGCGCCACCAGGGCGCCGGTGAGCACCAGGTTGAAGCCGACGCCGGACGCCGCGATGCGACCGATGCGGTCCCAGCGCCCGGCGCCGACATTCTGGGCCGCCATCGACGAGACTGCGGCTCCGATCGCCAGTGCAGGCATCTGGATATAGGTCCACAGCTGCGCCGCGATGCCGTAGGCGGCGGCGACCTGCGAGCCGTAGGAGTTGACGATGCCCATCACGGTCAGCGCCGCCGCCGAAATGACGATCATCTGCAGGCCCATCGGCACGCCCTTGAAGACGACGATCCTGAGCAGCGCCGGATCCGGCCGCAGCAGAGCGAGGTTCGCGCCGGCGAGCCGCAACGGATGCTTTCTGGCATAAAGCACGACGAGGATGGCGATCACGCTCACCGTCTGGCCGATCAGCGTCGAGGTGGCGGAGCCGGCGATGCCGAGTTCGGGGAAGGGGCCGATGCCGCGAATGAGCAGCGGATTGAGGATGATGTCGAGCACGACCGCGAGCGCCATGAAGAAGAATGGCGTGCGCGAATCACCCGCACCGCGCAGCACCGTCATGACGAAGGACAGAAGGTTCATCATCGGCACGGCGACGAAGATGATACGCAGATAGGAGCGCGCCAGCGGCAGCGCATCGGGCGGGGTGCCCAGTGTGTTGAGGATGGCGTCGACCCAGATCCAGCCGCAGACGGCGAAGATAGCCGAGACGAGGAAGAAGAAGCTGGCGCTGGTGCCGACGATGCGCCGCGCCTCGGGCAGGTCGCGGGCGCCGACCGATTGCGCCACCAGGATGGTCGCGGCCATGCCGATGCCGAACACGGTGCCGAGAATCAGGAACAGCACCAGATTGGCGTTGGAGGTGGCGGTCAGCGCCGATTCACCGAGGAAGCGGCCGACCCAGACGGCGTTGATCGAACCGTTGAGCGATTGCAGCACATTGGAGCCGAGCACCGGCAGAGCGAACAAAAGCAGCGTGCGCGGAATCGGGCCGCTGGTCAGGTCGCCGGTGCGCCGGCGCGGTGGTATTTTTTCGTCCATGGGCTGTTCGGCGAAGGTTCATCTCAAAGTCCGCCCGGCAATGATCGCCGATTTGACGGACAAGGTCGATGCGGCATTGGAACATGCCACCTGGCGGTTTCACGCTAATCAGTTCTCAAAACATTCGGAATGGGATATGGGTCGTCGCCGCGTGGGGTCGCATATCCTGTTGGATGTGATGAATAGGCTGGGGGGATCATGTCCGACAATCCGCTTTTTTCCGAGCGCCTGAATAGGCGCGCGTTTCTGGGAGCATCCGCTTTGGGTGCCGCTGCCATGGCACTTTCGGCCTGCACAACCACTGATGTGGCAGTACCGCCGACGCCGGCGCCGGCACCCGCACCCGAGCCCGCTTTCGGCGATGCCGCCACCATGTATTCGGCGCGCGTCGATGAGGGCTTTTCATTGCCGGCAATCCCCGTCGCCAAGCTCGATCCGAAATTCGTGCGCCAGATCGTGGACGATCCGACCGGCGAAAAACCCGGCACGATCGTCGTCGATACATCCGAGCATTTTCTCTATCTGGTGCGCGACGGCGGCAAGGCAATGCGCTATGGCGTCAGCCTCGGCAAGGCCGGGTTTGGCTGGACCGGCAGCGCCGTGATCCAGGCGCGCAAGAAATGGCCGGTGTGGACGCCGCCGCCCGAAATGATCCAGCGCCGGCCGGAACTGGCGAAATACAAGGACGGCATGCCGCCCGGACCGCAGAGCCCGCTCGGTGCGCGCGCGCTCTATCTGTTCCGCGACGGCAAGGACACGATGTACCGGCTGCACGGCACGCCGGAATGGGATTCCATCGGCAAGAACGCGTCGTCAGGCTGCGTGCGCTTCATGAACCAGGACATCATCGACCTCTACAGCCGGGTCAACGGCGTAGCCCAGGTCTATGTGCGCCCGAACCTGTCGGCCGCGGGCAAGATCATGGCTGTGTCGAGCCGGACCGCCGAGCCGATCGATGCCGGCGTGCCAAGGGATGCGGAGATTTTGAAATAGGTGCCTTCACGGCATCGCTGATCGCCGACAAACGGTTAGAGGCGGACGCGCCGAGCGCGTCCGCTTTCCGTATACGGCTACTTCTTGGCGAGGCCCGGAAGCGTGACCTGATAGACCAGGAACATGGTATCGACATCGGCGCCGTCTTCGGCCTTGTAGGGCGCGCCGACCTGAAAACCGTCATGGGTGAGAAAGTCGTTGTCGTTGCCGACGAACAGGAAATAGTCGTCGGGCAGCGCCGGATCGAGCACGCTGACCACCGACATTGCTTCCCACTTCTCCGACAGATTGTTCTTGTCGTTGGGCTTGCCGTCATGCAGGCCGAAACGGCCGAGTTCCTTGTTGTCGTTGATGTCGATGAACGGCGTCAGCTTGGCCGGGGTCACCGAGGGGTCGAGCACGCCCTTGGGCGCCAGCGGCTTGTCGGCGGCATCGAAGGCGCCGCCGGCAATGTCGGTGGCGCCAGAGACGTCGACGACGAAAATCTGGCGCAGCAGCGAAGTATCGCCCTTCACCCCCTGGCCGTTTCCGCTGTCGCGCGCCAGCATCAGGAAGGTCTTGTCGGACAGCGCCACGATTTCGCTCTGCGCGGCGACCTTGGTCTTGTCCTTGGCGTCCTTGAACACCGGCAGCGGCACGGCATATTCATGCACCAGCTTGAGATGGGCCGGGTCGGAGGCGTCGTAGACCAGCGCGCGGGTGTTCTGGCGCGTCGCGGGCGAATCGCCGCCATCCTGGCGGGGCGCCGACTGCAGCACAGTGATCAGCGACTTGCCGTCCGGCGTCAGCGCCATGCCTTCGAGGCCTTGATTGTTCTGGCGGCCGGTTTCGGGATCCTTCGGATCGGGTTCGGCTGCACCGGGGCCTGGATTGTCGGAGGCGAAGTTCGGCCCGCCCTTGCGCATCGGCACCAAAGCGGCCGGCGGCTGCGTTGCCGACAACAGATGGCCGTCGGCCGAGAAGCGGTAGATGTTGGGGCCGTATTCGTCAGAGATGAACATGGTGCCGTCGGGCAGCCGCGCGATCGCCTCATTGTCGAGCGCCAGCTTGCCATTGGCCTCGGGCAGGATCGGCAGGTCGCCATTGGCCGCGCGCACGCCGTTGAGCGGATCGAGGCCGGTGGCGTCAGCGCCCTTGTCGTCGGTGAGGAGCAGGGAATCGGCAAGCGTCGCCTTGACGCCTGTCTGTTCCTGGCCGGAGGTGGGCGTGGCGCCTAGTGCTACCGGCGTGAACTCGATGCGAATAGTGTTGAGGCGCGGCCGGTAATCGGTGGTGCCGACGACATTGTAGCCACGGTCCGGCAGCAACCAGAGCGAGCCCTTGTAGCCGTCCGCGCCACGGGTCCAGCTTGCGGCGTCGATGGACATGCCGGAGCCGGAGCCGAAGGTCTCGCCGAACTTGTCCTTCTGATCGGCCGGGATGCGGCCGACGCCGACCAGGCCCTTGTTGACGAAGCCACCAACGGTGACTGTGCTGTCGGCAAGGGCAGGGGTCAGGGCGGTAAACAGCGCCAGCGCGGCGCCGAGCGACACGGTTCGGTGCGAGATTTTCATGGAGATCCTCTTTGTGACAAGCCTTGAGCGGCGCAAAGGGGCCACCGCATCGCATCGACGATGTCGCCCTCTCGCAAAGCGGTCTAGGACGCGAAGATGATAGTTGCGTGACAGAGCGGGCCTCTTCCTTCTCCCTTGTGGGAGAAGGGAGAGACGCACTTTCAATCGCTGTCGCGCGCGATCAGCTCCAGCGGCCAGACTTCGCGGATGATGCGCGGACCTTCCGGGCCGGCAAAGGCCGGAAGCGAGGCCAGCAGCATTTCGGCCAGCCTCCGGCCCATCGGCTCCAGCGACGGACGGAAGGCGGTCAGCGCCGGCGAGAAATAACGGCAGAGCGGCGTGTCGACGATGACGATCACCGCGATGTCGTGGCCGGGCCTGATGCCCATTTCGGCCAGTGCCTTGCAGCCGCCGAGCGCCATTGCGTCATTGTTGAAGATGATGGCTGTGGGCCGGTCCTTGGAGAGCATCACGCGCGGCGTCACCTGGTAGCCTCCGGCCTCGTTGATGAAGCCGTCGGCGATCAGGCCGGGGTCGACTTCGATGCCATGCCGCCCCAGCGCGTTGCGGTAGCCGTCGAGGAACAGGTAGCCGAAGTTGAGATCAAGCGAAGGGCGGATGGCGGCAATGCGGCGGTGGCCGCGCGCGACCAGCCGGTCGACGGCTTCATCACCCGCCCTCTCGAAATCTATATCGAGCGAAGGATAGGTGTCGTCGCCGGATTGACTTCGGCCAAGCGTGGCGAAGGGAAAGCCGGCCTTGCTGAGATAGTCGATCCGATCGTCTTCCCGCCGTGTGTTGGCCAACACGACCGCGTCGGCCCGGCGCGTCTCAACCACGCGGCGCAGCCTCTCCTGCTGATATTGGCCGGGCTCGCCCATGACGACCATCAGATCCAGGTCATCCTCGGCCAGCCGGCCCTGCAGACCGATCAGGAACGGGATGAAGAAGGGTTCGCCATATTGCTGGTCGCCCGGATGCGGCTGCAGCATGAAGGCGATCGAATGGGTGGTGCCTTGCCGCAGGCTGCGGCCGGACTGGTTGGGCGAATAGTTCAATTGCTTGGCGGCGGCGAGCACGCGCTGGCGGGTGTCGGCATTGACGTCGGCGCGGCCGTTCAGCGCCCGCGACACGGTGCCGATCGAAATGTTCAGGTGACGCGCAAGGTCATGGATGCTGGACGCCAAGGACAGTTCTCCCCCTGTCTTGGCTAGCACCGGCTGCCGCCCAGGCCAAGGCTTCGGGATGATATTCGCTGGCAGCCGATTGACATTCTACGCCATCGGGTGTGTTCTCGTAAACGTTTACGGAGAAACGTTTACGGTGATGCCGGAAATGCCGTGACATTCGGTCTGGAGGGACCGGACGGGAGGAATGCCGGATGATGAATGCCGTCCTCGTCGGCTGTGGTGCGATGAGCAAGGCCTGGCTCGATGCCGCGAGGCAGATCGACGGGCTGGCCATTGTCGGCTTGGTCGATCTCGACGCCGAACGGGCGAAGGCGAGGGCGCGCGAATACGGGCTTGACGGCGCCGTCATCGGCACCAGCTTGGATGCGGTGCTCGACCAGACCAAACCGCAAGCGGTGTTCGATGTCGTGGTTCCCGCCGCCCGGCGCGACGTCGCCTTTGCCGCCTTTGCCCATAATTGCCATCTGCTGACGGAAAAGCCGCTCGCCGATACTCCGGAAAATGCCCGCGCCATCGTCGATGCGGCACGTAACGCGGGGCGTATCCATGCGGTCGTGCAGAACCGCCGCTACGTCGCCAACGTCCGGCGCATCAGGCGCTTTCTCGACTCCGGCGCCATCGGCAAGCCAACCAGCATCCATGCCGATTTCTTCGTCGCGCCGCATTTCGGCGGCTTCCGCGAGGAGATGGCGCATGTGCTCTTGCTCGACATGGCGATCCATACTTTCGACGCCGCCCGCTACATGGTCGGCGGCGATCCCGCCGGCGTCTTTTGCCAGGAATGGGAGCCGGCCAATTCCTGGTACCGGCAGGGATCGTCGGCCAGCGCTATCTTCGATCTCGGCGGCGGCAAGGTGTTCACCTATGCAGGCTCTTGGTGCGCGGCGGGCTTCCGCACCAGCTGGGAGAGCACGTGGCGCATCGTCGCCGAGCACGGCAGCCTGGTCTGGGACGGCGAGGACGGGCTGAAGGCCGAAGTTGTGTTGTCGGTCCGCGACGGCCTGTTCGACCTGACCCAACCCATCACAGTGCCGCCGCTCGATCCCGCCGACCGCATCGGCGGTCATCTCGGCATCATCAAGGATTTCATCCACGCCATCGAGACCGGCAGCGAGCCGGAAACCCGTGGCAGCGACAACATCAAAAGCCTGGCCATGGTTTTCGGCGCCATCGAAAGCGCCGAGACGGGGCGGCGCGTCGCAATCACACAGGAAGCATCATGATGCCGAACCCGCTTCTCGACATCCGGATCGGCACCATGGTGCGGGCCAATCTCGAAGACCCCGCCGCCTACATCAAAGAGATTCTGCCTCTCGGCTTCGAGAGCATCCAGCCCTTCTTCTGGCAGACGCTGGGCGGCAAGGATTTGCCGCGGCTCGCCGGTGAGATTCGCGAGGCGATCGGCGATGCCGATGTCGCCGTGTCGTCGATCGGCGTGTTCGGCAATCCGCTGGAGGACGGCGAGCTCGATCGCGGCGTGCTCGCGGCCTGGGAAACCGTCATCGACAATGCGCATCTGTTCGGCGCCTCGACGGTCAGCGGCTTCACCGGCCGCCTGCGTGGCAAGAAGCTGACAGACAGCCTGCCGCGCTTCCGTGAGGTTTGGGGTCCGCTGGCCAGGCGCGCCGCAGACAAGGGCGTGCGCATCGCCTTCGAGAATTGCGCGATGGATGGCAACTGGGCGGCCGGCGACTGGAACATCGCCCACAATCCCGATGCCTGGGAGTTGATGTTCAACGAATTGCCCGACGACAATCTCGGCCTCGAATGGGAGCCCTGCCATCAGCTGGTCTATCTCATCGACCCGATGCCGCAGATCCGCAAATGGGCGCCGCGCATCTTCCATGTCCACGGCAAGGACGCGACGGTGCGCTGGGATGTGATCCGCGAGCACGGCGTGTTCGGCAAGCTGCCCTTCGTGCAGATGCGCACGCCCGGGTTTGGCGACAGCGACTGGACGCGGGTGATCAGCGAATTGCGGCTGGCCGGTTACAAGGGCGCCATCGACATCGAGGGCTGGCACGACCCGGTCTATCGCGGTGACCTCGAAATCACAGGCCAGGTGCGCGGGCTGGAATACCTCAAGCAATGCCGGGGAGGAGCGACCTACCTGCCGAACCCGGCGTGACCGAGGGCCGGTGGGAGGAGCCGGCCTGACAGATTGCCAAGCACTGCCGACAAGCACTGCCGACAGGCGAACGACGAAACCCCTCGGCTCACCGAGGACAAAAGGGAGGAACGTGCATGAGCATCGCAATGAGAACGACACTTCTGCGCTCGACCGTCGTGGCCGCCGCCACGGCGCTGTGCGCTGCCATCTCCACTCTGCCGGCGCAGGCGCTCGACGCCCAGTGGTGCAAGGATGTCCACATCCGCTTTTTCGTCGGCGGCGCCGAGGGCGACGCTTTCGGCACCATCGTCTACAATGGCGCCAAGCAGGCGGCGTCCGATCTCGGACCCAAGGTCGACTACATCTTCTCGCAGTGGGACGTCGAGAAGATGGTTCAGCAATTGCGCGAGGCCGTCGCCGTGAAGCCCAACGGCATTGCCATGATGGGCCATCCCGGCGACGCCGCGATCATGCCGCTGGCCGAACAGGCGCACAAGGACGGCATCAAGATGATGTACCAGAACGTGCCGGTGCCGACGGTGGTGGCTGCGTTCGGCGGCGGCTATGTCGGCGCCCAGCAGGAGCAGCAGGGCCGCGCGCTCGGCACTGAGGCGTTCAAGCTAGGGAAGCTCAAGTCCGGCGACAAGGCAATCATGATCGGTCCGTTCGAGAACGAGGCCCGCGGCGCGCGCGAGCGCGGCACGGTGGCAGCACTCAAGGAAGCCGGCGTCGAGGTCATCCAGCTGTCGTCGCCGCCGAGCGGCGAATGGGCGTCCGACCCCAATTTGGCGATCCCGGTGATCACCGCGGCCCTGCTCAACAATCCCGATGTTAAGGCGGTCGGCTATCCCGGCGGCCAGATGCTGGGCAACGTCGCCACCTACATGCAGGCGGCGGGGCGCAAGCCGGGCGACATCTTCAATTTCGGCTTCGACACCAGCCCGCAGATCGTCGAGGCGTTCAAGGGCGGCTGGGTGCAACTGACGGCCGATCAGCAGCCTTTCCTGCAAGGTTATCTGCCGATCCTCAGCCTTTGCCAGCAGGTGGTGCTGGGCCTGGCGCCGATGAATGTCGACACTGGCGCCGGCTTCGTCACGCCGCAGAATTACGAGATCGTCGCCGAGCTCGCCAAGCAGGCGCTGCGCTGACCTCCCAAACTGCCGGCTGGGCGCAAGCCCGGCCGGCAGGACCGCCGGCACCAGGCCGGATGATACCACAGGAGCGAGGATCGCCATGGCCGAACGCATCATCGAACTGCGCGACATCAGCAAATCCTATGGCCAGGTCTATGCGCTGGGCGGGGTCAATCTCTCGGTCGACCGCGGCGAGGTGGTTGGCCTGATCGGCGACAATGGCGCCGGCAAATCGACGCTGATCAAGATCCTGTCCGGCGTCGTCAAGCCGACCAGCGGCGAGATCCTGGTGCGCGGCAAGCCGGTGACCGGCTGGAGTGCGGCACGCTCGCGCGACGCCGGCATCGAGACGGTCTTCCAGGATCGGGCGCTGGCCGTGCAGCAGACCATTGTGCGCAACATCTTCATGGGCCGCGAACTCACCGGCTTCATGGGCTTTCTGAAGGTCAATAAAGAGATAGAGGAGGCGAGCCGGCTGATGCGCGAGATCGGCTTCACCTCGAAGGTGTTCACGCCGCACTCGATCGTCGGCCAGCTCTCGGGCGGCGAGCGCCAGGGCGTGGCGATCGCGCGCGCCATCTACAAGCAGGCCGAGCTGATCATCCTCGACGAGCCGACGACGGCGCTGTCGCTGACCGAGACCGCCAAGGTCTTCCATTTCGTGCGCCAGGTGCGGGCGAGCGGCCGTTCGATCCTGTTCATCGGCCACAACATCCACCATGTCTTCGACATCGCCGACCGCTTCGTGGTGATTGACCGCGGCAAGGTGGCGCTGACCGCCGATCGCACCGAGGTCAAGTCGGCCGAAGAGCTGATCAATTTCATGGAAGACGTTGCGCATCCCGGAGGATTGCCGGGGCTGCACGAGGCCGGCGACGCGGAGAGGGCAGCACGATGAGCAAGACCATGGAACACGATCTGCAGAGCCCGCTCGGCGGCAAGGCAGCCCGGCCTGAGTGGAAGCACCCGTCCGACCATTGGCTGCGCGGTTTCGTCATCGACAACCGCGCAGCGCTCGGCACGCTCGCCGTGTTCATCATCATGATGGCGGCGTTCCTGATCGCCAACCCGACCGTGTTCACCACCTGGTATCTCTACAGATCCGTGCTGACCACGCTGCCGGTTGCCCTGTTCGTGGTGGTGCCGCTGGTCTTCGTCGTCACCTGCGGCGAGATCGACCTGTCGTTTCCCGCAACCATGGGCTTTGCCTCCTGGGTGTTCGCGCTGGTGGTGCAGGCCGGCTACGATCCGTTTCTCGGCATCGCAGCGGCGATTCTCACCGGCACGCTGCTCGGCTTTCTCGTCGGATCCCTGGTCGTTTATGGCGGGCTGTCGTCGCTGATCGCCACCCTCGGCATGAATTTCCTGCTGCGGGGACTGATCCAGATCATCAACGAGGGCAGATCGACGGCATTGACCGGTCTCAGCGACAGCTGGGCGTACACCATCTTCTCCGGTCAGGTGTGGGGTTTTCCGGTACAGGTCTTCTGGGCACTCGCCTTCGTCATTTTGTCGGCAATGCTCTACAACCGGCACCGCTTCGGCGCGCAGGTGAGGGTCGTCGGCGACAACCCCGACAGCGCCCAGCAAATGGGCATCGACGTCAAGCGTGTGCGGGTGAAAGTGTTCATCTTCACCGGCATCGGGGCCGCGATCGCCGGCACGTTTTCGGTGATGATCAACTTCACCTGGTGGCCGACGGCGGGCGACGGCTATCTCTTGCCGGTGCTGGCTTCGGTGTTCGTCGGCGGCACGCCGACCTGGGGCGGCATCGGTACGGTTGCCGGTGGAGCGATCGGCGCGGTCACCGTGTCGTTCATCCAGACCGGCGTCGTGGCGGCGGGCCTGAGCGGCTTCTACGTCCAGTTCTTCAACGGGCTGATCATCATCCTGTCGCTGCTGGGGCACAAGTGGAACCAGGCGCGGTACAGGTGAGGGGCGGGCTAAATTGACGGGGACGCTCATATTGCGGACCGCATGCCCCGACGACTGGGCAGACGCCCGTCGCTTCGTCATTCTAGGGCGGAGCAGGAGCGAAGCTCCGTCGTGTAGACCCTGGATCCATTCCGCGACCTTGGAGTGCAGCTGCGCAGGATTCCGCACCGTGGCAACGCGTTGAAGACGCGGGATGGATCCCTTGGGCTGCGGAGCAGCTCCAGGGGTCTACGCTGCGTCGCTACGCTCCTTGCTCCGCCCGTGGATGACGAGGCCGGGAGGGCTCCGCCAGACTACAACAATGTGGTCGCTTGTAGGACAACAGGACAAGCGGGCGCTCACACCGCCGCGACGAACCCGTCGAGCACGCGTTTCTGGCCGGCCTTGTCGAAGTCGATGGTCAGCTTGTTGCCTTCGATGTTGGAAATGTTGCCGTTGCCGAATTTCTGGTGGAAGACGCGGTCGCCGACACTAAAGGCTGACGGCGTGTCGGCGACGGATTTGGCGACCAGTTCGCCGTCGATGGTGCGGCCTTTGACCGAGGTGCGGCCGGCGCCGTAGCCGCTGTCGGTCTCGCCATAGCCGATGCGCTCGACCTGATGGCCGGAGCGCGAGCCCCAGTTGCGGTCGGTGGCCTCGGTGCGGTTGGCCTGCGCGCGCTGCCAGCCCGGCGTCGCATAGGTGTTGGAAAAGGCGCCGGATTTTTCCGCACCGACATTGTCGAAGCGCGAGGCGCCGTAAGGGTTCTGCCGTCCTGCGCCCTGGCCGCCACGGCCCGACGCGAAAGAACCGCCGCCATAGGAATTGCCGTAGCCGCCATAGGAGTTGCCGCTTTCGGCGACCTCGACATGGGCTTCCGGCAGTTCGTCCAGAAAGCGCGACGGGATGGTCGATTGCCACAGGCCGTGGATGCGGCGGTTGGAGACGAACCACAGATGCAGGTTCTTCTTGGCCCGGGTCAGGCCGACATAGGCGAGACGGCGCTCTTCCTCCAGGCCGGAGCGGCCGCCTTCGTCCAGCGCGCGCTGGTGCGGAAACAGGCCTTCCTCCCAGCCGGGGAGGAACACGGTCTCGAATTCGAGGCCCTTGGCCGAATGCAGCGTCATGATGTTGACGGCGTCAAGCTCGGCGTTCTGCTCGGCGTCCATGACCAGCGCGACATGCTCGAGGAAGGAGCGCAGCGATTCATATTCCTCCATCGAGCGGATCAGCTCTTTCAGGTTTTCCAGCCGGCCCGGCGCCTCGACCGAACGGTCGTTCTTCCACATGTCGGTGTAGCCGCTCTCCTCCAGAATGGTCTCGGCGAGCTCGGTGTGTGGCGTGGTTTCCAGCGCCTTCTGCCAGCGCTCGAAATTGGCCGCCACTTCGCGCAAGGCCGCGCGCGGCTTGGGCTTCAGCTCATCGCTTTCCGCGAGCTTGGCCGCGGCCTCCAGCATCGGGATGCGCAAGCTCCGCGCCGTGTCGTGGATCTGCCGGATGGTGGCTTCACCCAGGCCGCGCTTGGGGACATTGACGATGCGCTCGAAGGCGAGGTCGTCGGCGCCCTGCGCGACGACGCGGAAGAAGGCCAGCGCATCGCGGATTTCCATGCGCTCATAAAAACGCGGGCCGCCGATGACGCGGTAATTGAGGCCGAGCGTGACGAAGCGGTCTTCGAATTCGCGCATCTGGAAGGAGGCGCGGACCAGGATGGCCATGTCGTTGAGATTGTGCTTGGCACGCTGGTAGGTCTCGATGGTTTCGCCGACGGCGCGCGCTTCCTCCTCGGAATCCCAAGCGGCGTGGACATGCACCTTCTCGTCGTCCTCGGCGACCTTCTCGGTGAACAGCGTCTTGCCGAAGCGACCCTCATTGTGGGCGATGAGGTGCGAGGCGGTGCCGAGGATGTGCGCCGTCGAGCGGTAGTTGCGTTCCAGCCGGATGATGGTGGCGCCCGGGAAATCCTTGTCGAAGCGCAGGATGTTGTCGACCTCGGCGCCACGCCAGCCATAGATCGATTGGTCGTCGTCGCCGACGCAGCAGATGTTGACTTTGTTTTCGCTCACGGGCCGTTCCGCGCCTGCCGGCGCAGGCCCTCCGCCCCCTCTTTTTTGCGCGCCTTCGGCGTCGCGGGAGTCGCCTCGCAACGGCTCGGATGCCCGGTCGGGCTTGCGGCCTTCGGCCGATCGCGCTTTACCCTCCCCTGGATGGGGAGGGTCGCCGCGAAGCGGCGGGGAGGGGTGACTGGCGCCGGCGCGGGGGCGCCCCCCCCCCCCCCCCGGGGCGGGGGGGCGGCGCCCCCCCCCCCCGGGGGGGGGGGGGGGGGGGGGGGGGGGCCGCCCGCCCCCGCCCCCCCCGGGGGGGGGGGGTCCGGGGGCCGGGCGCCCCCCCCCCCCCCAGCCCCCCCCGGGGCCGCGACCTCCCCCATCGAGGGGGAGGTAGGTCTTTGCGCCAGCAGCCGCAGCCACATGTATTGCGCGGTGTTGGTGTCCTGGTACTCGTCGACGAGGATGTATTTGAAGCGCTTGTGGTAGTCCTTCAGCACGTCCGGATTGGCGCGGAAGATGCGGATAGGGTGGCAGAGCAGATCGCCGAAGTCGCAGGCGTTCAGCGTCTTCAGCCGCTCCTGATAGGCCTTGTAGAGTTCCCGGCCCTTGCCGTTGGCGAAGCTGCGGGCATCGCCCTCGGCAATGTCGGCGGGGCCTTGGCCCTTGTTCTTCCAGCCGTCGACCATCTGCGCGAACTGCTTGGCCGGCCAGCGCTTGTCGTCGAGGCCTTCGGCCTGGATCAGCTGCTTGATCAGCCGTACGACGTCGTCGGTGTCGAGGATGGTGAAATCGGATTTGAGCCCGGCCAGCTCGGCGTGCCGCCGCAAGAGCTTGACGCCGATGGAGTGGAAGGTGCCGAGCCACGGCATGCCCTCGACGGCTTCGCCGACGAGATGGCCGATGCGCTGCTTCATCTCGCGCGCGGCCTTGTTGGTGAAGGTCACCGCCAGGATCTGCGAGGGGAAAGCCCTGCCGGTGGCCAGGATATGGGCGATGCGGGTGGTCAGCACGCGGGTCTTGCCGGTGCCGGCGCCGGCCAGCACCAGGACCGGGCCTTCGGTGGTTTCCACCGCCAGCCGCTGCTCGGGGTTGAGGCCGTTGAGATAATCGGGCGCGCTGTTGGGGCCGCTGCGGGCCGCCATGGCGCGCGCGGCTATGCCCGACGGGGCCGCGGGCCGCGCATTGGGTTCGTCAAAAAAGGGCATGTCTTCCGCAAAGCCGGACATCTCCCCCGAATGTAGTGATTCGGGAGCGAAAGACCAGAAGTGTCTACGTTTTGTTCTGCTAAAGTGCCCGATACCGCGGCTCAGGCCTTTCGGTAACCGAGCGCGACGAACAATCGATGTCCGAACGAGCGCGCTTCCTCTGTCATCACCATGCCAAAGGCCGTCAGCATCTGGTCGTAATAGCGGCTGCCCGCGGGTGACGCCAGGAATGTCGAGTACAGTCTGAGATCGCCTAGCGAGAGATCCCGGTACGTATAAGCGCTACCCTGCATGGCATTCTGTTCGATGTTCTGGCGAATTTTCACGGATTGCTGACGCACCAGCGCCATGATCTGTTCGTCCGACAGAGGCTTTCCGGCTGCGCCCAGCATCCCCGTAACCATCGCGTAGCTCATGTTCAGCGCTATCGCCTCGCCGGTGTCGACAGCGCTGATATCGTCGATGATCTTGCGGTACAATTCGAGCCGGGCTGGATCCTTGGTCGGAAGCCCGGCGAGGATTTGCTTGCCCTCTGTCTTCTTGCTTTGCCTGCCTTCCGGGCCAGACGACTGAATTTCCAAAGCGGTGACGTGCTTGCCCAACGGGGAAGCGTAAAACGCTGCGAGGTCGGACAGATCGGTGGCCGACAGCCTGTCCGCCATCCGCGATTCGATGGCAGTCTCCATTTTGACTGCGTCGAAGGCGCCTTCCAGCGCGACCGACAAGGCGTCCTGGAAATTTGCCGGTAACGGTTCGGGTATGGATTTCGTCGCTGCGGCGATGCCGGGACCGATGCCCATCAGCATCTCGTGAAAGCCGTTTGCCTTGTTGATCTCGCTAAGCGTCTGTGCCGGCGCGGCCACTGTGCCGGCCGTGAGCGCGACGAAGCTACAGAGGACAAGGACTACGCGCGTCAGAGGCGAGGCGAATGACGTCACTCTGGTTGCTCCTGATGGTTGGTCCAAAGCAGACTGCTGGAAAACCCGGATGCCGGCAAGGCGGGGTTGCCACCTGGGCGTGTGGCCTCGAAAAACGCCCTGTTACGCAAGGGAGCCTGCGGCATGGCCTTTTGGTTTCGCCATGGATCGCTCCCCGGCGGCTTGACAGGCACGGCGGGCGGGAGAAGGTTGTACCGCCGGGGCAGGATTGGCATACCTTTGCCCATGGCCGCGTCGCGGAATGCGCATCAGTCGAAGGAGTATCGTCTTGGCTGTCGTCATCACCTCCCTCATCCTGTTCCTCATCGGCCTCGCACTTGGCGGCGGCGGCGTCTGGCTCGCGATGCTGGGCGGCAGCTGGTACTATGTCGTCACCGGTCTCGCCTTCCTGATCGCCGCATGGCTGCTCTTCCGGCGCAAATCGACGGCGCTCTGGCTCTACGCGGCGATCGTGCTCGGCACGCTGGCCTGGGCGGTGTGGGAAATCGGCTTCGACTGGTGGGAACTCGGACCGCGCGGCGGCATCATCGTGCTTCTGGCGCTGTGGCTGCTGACGCCTTGGGCAAGGCGGGGCCTGACCGGCCCCGACGCGCGAGCGCCGCTCATTCTGGCCGTGCTCGCTTCGCTCGCCGTCGCCGGTTATTCGATGACGGCCGATCCCAAGGACATCGCCGGCGACCTCAGCGCCGACAAGGTGACGCCGACTGCCGATCTCGGCGGCAACGTGCCTCCGGGCGAATGGCACTTCTACGGCCGCACGCAATTTGGCCAGCGCTATTCGCCGCTCGACCAGATCACGCCCGAAAATGTCGCCAAATTGCAGCCGGCCTGGACCTACCAGACCGGCGACGTGAAAGGGCCGGACGATGTCGGCGAAACCACCTATCAGGTGACGCCGCTGAAGGTGGGCGACGCGCTCTATATCTGCACGCCGCACAATTTCGCCATCGCCATCGATGCCGCCACCGGCAAGGAGAAATGGCGTTTCGATCCCAAGATCAAGCTCGACAAGGACCGCCAGCACCAGACCTGCCGCGGCGTGTCCTATTATGCCGATGCCAAGATCGCCGCCGGCCAGCCTTGCGCGACACGCGTCTATCTGCCGACCTCGGATGCGCGGCTGATCGCGCTCGACGCCGCCAACGGCCAGGTCTGCGCGTCCTTCGCAGAGGCCGGCACGCTCAATCTGTTGACCAACATGCCGTATCCGAAGTCGGGCTATTATTACTCGACCTCGGCGCCGCTGATTGCCGGCGGCAAGATCATCATCGGCGGCGCGGTCAACGACAATTATTCGACGCAAGAGCCGTCCGGCGTCATCCGGGCCTTCGACGTCGACACCGGCGCCCTGGTGTGGAACTGGGATTCCGGCAATCCGGACCAGACAACGCCGCTGGCTGCAGGCCAGACCTACACCCACAACTCGCCCAACATGTGGTCGACGGCAAGCGCCGACGAGAAGCTCGGCCTGCTCTATGTGCCGCTCGGCAACCAGACGCCGGACCAGCTCGGGATGGGCCGCAGCGCCAATGTCGAGAAGTTTTCCTCCTCGATCACCGCGCTCGATCTGGCCACCGGACAAGTGCGCTGGGTGCGGCAGACCGTGCATCACGACCTCTGGGACATGGATGTGCCGGCACAGCCGACCCTGGTCGACATCACCACCGCTGCCGGCGTCGTTCCGGGCCTGGTTGGACCGACCAAGCAGGGCGACCTCTACGTGCTCGACCGGCGCAGCGGCGAGCCGATCATCCCGATCAAGGAAGTGCCGGCGCCGGGCGGCGCTGTCGAGGGCGATCACACGTCGCCGACGCAGCCGGTCTCGGATCTCTCCTTCAATCCGAGGCCGCTGACCGGCGCCGACATGTGGGGCATCACCATGTTCGACCAGCTGGCCTGCCGGATCGAATTCCAGGGCCTGCGCTACGAGGGTCGCTATACCCCGCCGTCGGTGCAGGGCTCGCTGGTCTATCCCGGTAATTTCGGCACCTTCAACTGGGGCGGCGTCGCCGTCGATCCGGTACGGCAGGTGATGTTCGGCATGCCGACCTATCTGGCGTTCAAATCGCAGCTCATTCCGCGCGACCAGGTGCCGCCCCCGGATGAGGGGCGCGGCAGCGAACAGGGGCTGAACCGCAATGAGGGCGCGCCCTATGCGGTGGTGATGGGGCCGTTCCTGTCGCCGCTCGGCGTGCCCTGCCAGGCGCCGCCATGGGGCTATGTGGCGGGAGCGGACCTCAGAACCGGCAAGATCGCCTACAAGCACCGCAACGGCACCGTCTATGACATGACGCCGTTGCCCTTGCCGCTGAAGGTCGGTGTTCCCGGCATTGGCGGGCCGATGATCACCGCCGGCGGTGTCGTCTTCCTGGGCGCGGCGGTCGACGACTATCTGCGCGCCTATGACCTGACATCGGGCAAGCAGCTCTGGCAGGCCAGGCTGCCGGCTGGTGGGCAGTCGACGCCGATGACCTACACTGTCGCCGACGGTCGCCAGTTCGTGGTCATCGTCGCCGGCGGCCACGGCTCGGTCGGCACCAAGCCGGGCGACTATGTGATGGCCTATACGCTGCCGAAGTAGCAGCGATGCGACTTAGGTAGGTGATCGGCCCGGCAGATATTCTGGCAATGTCGCGCCGCCCCTCATCTGCCTGCCGGCATCTATACGGGGAGAAGGGGCCCGGCAGGGCGATGAGGGGCAGCACCAGCCTTGGTCAGCTTGCGTAAGAGATGGCCTTTGAGGCTGGGCATGGAGCCCAGTACTTCATTGGTTAGCTGCGGCCCTGTTTCGGCCTGCTGGATCAGCGTGGTGCCGGCCGACGCCGGTCGACGCGGACCTTCACCATCCGAGCGGCGGCTGCGGCAGCAGCGGAGCGCATTGCCAGCAAGGCAGCAACAGCAAGCACGAGCGCGCTTGCAAGGATCGGAGTAGACAAGGTCATGGCGTTGTTCCTTCTCGTCGGGCTCGCCGCTACGAGCGAGACCATCATCAGCTTCCTTCCATATTGTGGCGGCACCATCGACATTCTCTGAAATGACCAAAATGTGATGGGCGCGTTCCGCGGGGCCGCCGCATCGTTCGATGGCGCAAGCGTCACCCATCCGAGACTGGACCGTGCGAGCTTGCACCCTATCTTGATCCGCGAGTCATCCCGGAGTGACCGCGAGGTCATCCCGGAGTGACCATGAGGTCATCCCGGAGTGACCGTGAGATCATCTCCTAACGAGGAGCACGCCATGACGAAACCTACCGCCGAAGCCGTCAAACCTGCCAAACCTGCCATCACCCAGGCGATGATCGATGCCTATGACGAATACACGCATCTGACGCTCGACCGCCGCCGCTTCATGGAACAGCTGACCAGGCTTGCCGGATCGGGCGCGGCGGCGGCCGCGATCGCGCCGCTGCTTGCGGCGAATTCGGCGCAGGCGGCAATCGTCGCCGACAACGATCCGCGCGTGAAGGCTGAAGATATCACCTATTCCGGCAGCAGCGGTGAGATGAAGGGCTATCTTGTCAGGCCGGCGGACCAGTCCGGCAAGCTCGGCACCGTCATCGTGGTGCATGAGAACAGGGGGCTCAACCCGCATATCAAGGATGTGGCGCGGCGCGTTGCGCTGGAGGGGTTCGTGGCGCTGGCCCCGGATTTCCTGTCGCCGCTCGGCGGCACGCCCGCCGACGAGGACAAGGCGCGCGACATGTTCACCAAGCTCGACGCCAGCCATGTCACCGCCGATGGTGTGGCGACCATCGCCTATCTCAAGGGCGAGAAGGACGGCAACGGCAAGGTCGGTGCTGTCGGCTTCTGCTGGGGCGGCGGCACGGTCAACAATCTGGCGGTCAACGCGCCCGATCTCGCCGCCGGCGTCGCCTATTACGGCATGCAGCCGAAGGCCGAGGATGTGGCGAAGATCAAGGCGGCGCTGTTGCTGCACTATGCCGGGCTGGACGAGCGCATCGACGCCGGCATCGATGCCTACAAGAAGGCGCTCGACGCCGCCCATGTCGAATACACCGTCTATGTCTATGACGGCGTCAACCATGCCTTCAACAACGACACCTCGGCCGCGCG
This sequence comes from Mesorhizobium sp. M0029, assembly GCF_040323735.1. Lineage (NCBI taxonomy): Bacteria > Pseudomonadati > Pseudomonadota > Alphaproteobacteria > Hyphomicrobiales > Phyllobacteriaceae > Mesorhizobium > Mesorhizobium sp. M0029. The sequence continues at coordinate 195,076 of NZ_JAMYVF010000007.1, read as the reverse complement.
CTATGACAAGAAGGCAGCCGATCTCGCCTGGGGACGGACGATCGCTTTCCTCAAGGAGAAGCTGGCGTAAGCTTCAGGCCGCCGACGACGCCCATACGCTTTCATAGGCCGGCGACAGCGTAAAACCGGCCGGCAGCACCGAGACCGGGGGCGGGCGCCGCACGCCCTCCTGCAGATAGCGCAACGCCGACACCAGTCCGTTCATCGTGTAGGGCTTGGCGATGACGCCGATCGCGCCGGCGAAATGGTCGGGGATGCGTTTTGGATTGGCGGTCATGAACACCACCATGGAACGGTTACCCTCGCGGATATGCTCGGCAACCTCGACCCCGGTTGGTCCGTCGGCGAGGTGGATATCGACAAAGGCAATATCGGCATCGGCGGTATCAATCATACCTCTTGCTTCGGCCAACGATGTCGCCCAACCCACAACGCTGTGGCCGGCTTCCTCGACGAGGCTTTCCAGTTCCATCGCCAGCAACGCCTCATCCTCGACGATCAGGACCTTGAGCGGTTCGTTCATGACAGCTTCCCTTTCTGCTGCGGTTGGTTCGGCATCGAGATGACGACCTTTGTGCCCGGGCCGGCGTCGCGCCATTCGATGTCGGCATGCAACTGACGGGCAAGCGACTTGATCAGCCGCATGCCGAAAGAAAGCATCGCCACTGGCCTCGGCCATGCCGACGCCGTCATCGGAAACCTCGATGTTGAAGTGGCCGTCGGGCTGGCTCATCTTGATGCCGATGCGCCCCGCGGTGGTGCCGTCCGGCTTTTCCTTGAAGGCATGCTTCAGCGCGTTGGTGACAAGCTCATTGACCATCAAGGCAACAGGCGTGGCTTTTTCGGCCGGAATGACGATGGGTTCGAGGTCCAGCGTCGGCTTGATCTCGGCGCGCCCCGATGCGGTCAGCAGGTCGGTGACCAGATCCCTGGCGAAATCCGAGACATCGAAGCGGCTGACATCCTTTGACTGGTAGAGACGGCGATGCACAGTGCTCAGCGCCTCGATGCGCTCCAGCATGGTGGTCAGGGATCGCTTCGTCGCTTCATCCTTGATTGCCCGGCTTTGCATGATGATCAGCGAGGAGATCATCTGCAGGTTGTTTTTCACCCGATGGTCGACCTCGTGCAGCAGCGTGGTCTGCGCCTCAAGGGCGGCCTCAAGCTCGCGCGTGCGTTCCTTGACAGCCTTTTCAAAGCGGTTCTTGTCGGCGGTGATGCGATCCTCGGAGCGCTTGCGATCGGAGACATCGAGCTGTGAGGCAAAGAAGAACAGGAGTTCGCCTTTGTCGTTGGAAACCGGGCTGATGTAGAGCGCATTCCAGAATGTCGAGCCGTCCTTGCGGTAATTCAACAGATCGATGGCGATATCGGTTCCCGCTGCTATCGCGTCGCGGACGCTAGCCACAGCTGCCTTGTCTGTCTCTGGCCCCTGCAGGAAGCGGCAGTTCTTGCCCATGACCTCGTCGCGCTCATAGCCGGTCAGGCGCAGGAACGCGTCATTGGCAAAGACGATTGGATTGTCCGCCTGACGGGGATCGGTGATGACCATCGACATGCGGGTGGCGCGGATGGCAGCCGCGAACGGATCGCCCTTGCCGTGCTCGGCATGCAGATTGTCCGTCATGTGCCATGCGTCGGCCGGTTCCCTGGTCCTTTTCCAGTCCATGCTTTCACTCCAAGCCGTTTTTCAGGGGTCACAACGGCTTAGACGTGGAATTGGTTCAATCTTGATCTTCTTGTCGCGGGCAGCCATTTGCGGAACCGAATCGCCGGTTCCACAACGGATTGAAATAAATGAGCTTGAAGGTTGTCGGATGTAGCCGATTCGCTGAAAGCAGGGGTGGCGCCGACCTATAGAAATGATCAGGTCGCAATTGTCCGTGGCGGCGCTCGCCAGTGTCGGCTTCTCAGAGCAGGGGAAACGTCAGGCGTGGCCACGCTTCATGCGCGCCTGCTTCAGGATGGCGCGCCAGCGGATCATGTCGAAGGGGATTGGCTCGTTGTTGTTGGCGATGTGGAAGATCTCGTTGTTGACGTTCTTCAACGAGCGCCAGAAATCATAGTCGGTGATGCGCGGATCGGCAGCCAGCCTGTCCACCTCGACCTTGATGTCGGTTTTCATGCACGTTCCTCGAACCGCCTGTTGCCCGCCGCCCGCATCGCAACTCGCATGGCACCGTTCTCAAACGGTCCGCTGAGTCGTTCAATGGCCCAAATGGCTTGTTCACGTTAAAACCTTGGTAAGGTTAACGCGGGCGCAGCAGCGCTTCAAGCGGTCCTGCGGCGAATACCGATCGAACGGCCGGCGCGCTCGGGCATCGGCAGTGCAGAGTGGGCGGCGCGCATCGCTTCCACCTTGGCCTGCACGTCGGCGGGGAAGGGCGCGACTTTCGGCCCGGACATGTCGACATGCAGCGACAGGGTTTCGGAAGTGGCGGCGAGCCAGCCATCGACATGGCGGATTTCCTGGTAGGCCCGCAGCCGCTTGTCGTCGTGATCGATCAGCTGGAAGGATACGACGACCTTGTGTTCGAGGTGCAGTTCCTGGACATAGCAAACATGGACTTCGGCCGTGTAGATGGTCAGGCGCCGCTCTTTGACATAGTCCAGCCCCATGCCCATCGCCTCGAACGCCTCATCCGAGCAGCGGTCGAACAACACGTTGTAATAGGCCATGTTGAGATGGCCGTTGTAGTCGATCCAGTCCTTCTCGATGTCCATCTGTTTGGAAACGAAGGGGGCGGGAACAGGCATGGAAAGTTCCTTGTTCTGGTGCTGGACAGAGCGCGGCAGTCGAGACTACGCATCCATAATCGCATAACAAGCGTGGACGCTGGTCCATTCGCGGAGGAATTCATGGCTCTGAGCGACCTCAATCCGGTCGAACGCAACGAGGAAGGCATCGCCGCCGTGCTCGGCATTCTCAAGCAGCAGCTCGGCGAACGCTTCCAGACAGGCGCGGCGATCCGCTCGCAGCATGCGCATACCACCACCTATATTCCGACGCAGGCGCCTGACGGTGTCGCGTTCCCGGAGACGACAGAAGAGGTGCAGGAGATCGTACGTGCCTGCGCCGCGCACCGCGTGCCGGTCATCGCCTTCGGCGTCGGTTCCTCGCTGGAGGGCCACACCAACGCGCCGGGTGGCGGCATCTCGGTCGACACCTCGCGCATGAACCGCATCCTGTCGGTCAACCCCGAGGATCTCGACTGCACGGTCGAGCCTGGCGTAACGCGCGAGGATTTGAATCGGCACCTGCGCGATACCGGCCTGTTCTTCCCCATCGATCCCGGCGCCAATGCTTCGCTCGGCGGCATGGCGGCAACGCGGGCCTCCGGCACCAATGCGGTGCGCTACGGCACGATGCGTGAAAACGTGCTGTCGCTGAAAGCCGTCATGGCCGATGGCGAGACGGTGACGACCGGCAAGCGGGCGAAAAAGAGTTCGGCCGGCTACGATCTGACGCGGCTTCTGGTCGGCTCGGAAGGCACGCTCGGCATCATCACCTCGCTGACCTTGAAGCTGCAAGGCATTCCGCAGGCGATCTCCGGCGGCGTCTGCCCGTTTCCAAACCTCGAGGCGGCCTGCAACGCGGTCATCGCGACCATCCAGATGGGCATTCCGGTGGCGCGCATCGAACTGGTCAATGGGCTGCAGATGCGGGCGATGAAGAATTACTCGAAGCTCGATTATCCCGAGAGCCCGTGCCTGTTCGTCGAGTTCCACGGCAGCGATGCCGGCGTCGCCGAACAGGCCGAGACCTTCGGTGCCATTGCTGAAGACAATGGCGGCGGGCCATTCCTTTGGACCAGCGTCGCCGAGGAGCGCACGAAACTCTGGAAAGCCAGGCACGATGCTTATTGGGCGTCGCTGACGCTACGGCCGGGCGCCAAGGGTCTTTCGACCGATGTCTGCGTGCCGATCTCGCGGCTGGCCGAATGCGTTGCCGAAACCGAGGCCGACATTGCCGAGATGGGCCTGGTTGCGCCGATCGTCGGCCATGCCGGCGACGGCAATTTCCATGTGCTGGTGCTGATGGATGTCAACGACCCCAAAGAGATCGCGCTGGCGGAGAAATTCGTCTCGCGGCTGAACATGCGGGCGATCGCCATGGACGGCACCTGCACCGGCGAACACGGCATCGGCCAGGGCAAGATCGGCTTCCTGCGCCATGAGCTCGGCCATGGTGTCGACATCATGCGCTCCATAAAAAAAGCGCTCGACCCGCAAGACATCATGAACCCAGGCAAGATATTACCTGCATAGCCGAAATGTGAGGAGCGGCAATGGATACCCTGATTATAAGGGCATCGCTTGGCAAGACACTGTTATTGCTGTCGGCCAGCCTCTTCTTTGTCCTGGCCTGCGCTTTCCTGATTTATGTCTCCGAGGACGGCGACACCGCCGGCCTTTGGTGGTGCGTGGCCTTTTTCGGGCTGGTCGCGTTGGTGTTTGCCTGGCAGCTTGTGCGGCCGCAGATTCTGGTGCTGAACGGACAAGGTTTCAGTCTCGGCGGAGGCCTTGTTCGATCGCCCAAGCTGGTCCCCTGGAAGGATATCGAAAGCTTCTTCGTCGTCCATCGCCGGCGCAGAATCGGCGATATGATCGGGTACAATTTCGCACCGGGGGTCAAGAAAAGCTCCGTCATGGGCAGCGTGACCAAAAGCCTGGGCGCCGAAGCCGCATTACCCCAGGGCTGGACATTGTCCCCCGAGGAGATGGTGGTGCTGCTGAACGAATATCGCCGACGGGCCATGGCAGGATAGTCTCTTACGCACAGGCCGGACCGCGGTCAAAGGCGTCCAAAAATCTCTGCTCTTCCAGATACATCAGAGATCAAGCAACTCTGGATGAATTGCCTCTTTATCGACACGCTGATGCGGGTAGAGTGCGGCTGACTTTCAATCAACCCGTTCGGAGCTGATGCTCGCACGCCTGTTCGTGATCTTCGGTGGCTTGTTTGTGCTGGTGCTGGTTGCGGCGCTGGTGGTGCCGTATTTTGTCGATTGGACCGGGTACCGCGCCCAATTCGAGCGCGAGGCGAGCGCCATTCTCGGCCGCAAGGTGACGGTGCAAGGCGACGCCACGGCGCGGCTGTTGCCGTTCCCCTCGGTGACCTTCTCAAACGTCACGGTCGCCGGCGGCCCCGGCGGCCAGCCGGCAATGACCGTCGAGACCTTTTCGATGGACGCGGAACTGGCGCCGTTCCTGCGTGGCGAAGTGCTGATTTTCGACATGCGGCTGGTGCATCCGAAGGCGACGATCGACATCGCCGATAACGGCACGGTCGACTGGGCGATACGGCCGTCCTCGCCCTTCGATCTCAACCAGATCTCGATCGAGAAGCTCACGGTGACGGAGGGAGAAATTGCGCTCCGCCATGCCGCAGGCGGGCGCAGCCATCTGATTTCCGAGATCAATTCGACCATCTCTGCCAAGTCGCTGGCCGGGCCGTGGCGCATGGATGGAACGTTGCTGCTCGACGGACTGCGTTCGACTGTTGCGGCTTCGACCGGCAAGGCCGAAGGCAGCGGCCAGATGCGGCTGAGGCTCAAGGTCGATCCCGATGCCTATCCACTGGTCATCGAAACCGACGGCAATGCCGGCATCGTCAATGGGGCTGCCGTCTATTCCGGCCAGTTCAAGATTTCCGGCAACGACAAAAACAGCGCCGAACTGCGCGGCGGCGATGGCGAGAGCGTCAAAATCAGCGCCGGCAAACCCGATCCGGGGTTCAGGCTGAACGGCAAGTTCTCGCTCGACCATCAGAAGCTTGGCGTCGACGAATTCCGCTTCGAGACCGGGCCGCTCGACAATCCCTACACAGCCGACGGCAAGGCTTCGGTCGATCTCGGCCTTAGGCCGAACTTCGCCATCGAGGCCAATGGCGCGCAGGTGCAACTGGACGAGGCGGTGGGCGCTGAGAAGGGCGCCGGCCTGACGCTGGACCAGCGCATTGCCGGGATCGAGCAGGCGCTGCTCGAACTGCCGAAGCCGAGTATCCCCGGCACTGTCGAGGTCAAGCTGCCGGCGGTGGTGGCTGGCGACACCACGGTGCGCGACGTGCATCTCTCGGCCGAGCCGGTCGAGGGCGGCTGGTCGGTGAAATCGCTGGCCGCGACCTTGCCCGGGCGCACGACGCTGGAAGCCAGCGGCATGCTCAGCGTCGAAGATCATTTCGGTTTCAGCGGCTCCATGCTGCTGGCGGTGGCGCAGCCTTCCGGCTTTGCTGCCTGGTTGTCGAAAGATGTCGACGAGGCGATCCGCCGGCTGCCGGCCGCCGGCTTCAAGGCCAAGGTGGACCTGTCGGAGAAGCGCCAGGCGTTCAGCGATCTCGAACTGATCCTCGGCAAGTCGAAGTTCACCGGCCGCATCGATTCCAACCAGCCCGACGACGCCAAGTCCTCGGTGCTGATGCGGCTCGAGGGCGGCGAACTCGATGTCGACGGGCTGACGGCCTTCGCCTCGATCTTCGTCAGCGACAAGGGCGCCAACCGCTTTTCCGACCGTGACCTCGATTTTCAGATCAAGGCAGGGCCGGTCAATGCCGGCGGGCTCACCGCCGACACGGTCGATACCGCGCTCCGGCTCCGCGACGGGCTGCTCGAAATCGACCGGCTGTCGATTGGCGGCCTTGCCGGCGTCTCGATCAGCGCCACCGGCCGTATCAAGGATTTTCCGGCAAGCCCGACCGGCAAGCTCGATGCCTCGGTGGTCGCCGTCGATCTGAAGCCGCTGATCGACATTGCCGCGCAACACTATCCCGACAATCTGATGCTGAAGGGACTGGCTGGCCGCACGGCCGCCTATCCTGAACTGTTCCAGGACGCGCGCGTCGATCTGGTGGCGAGCGCCGCCGACAATGGCGACGGCACGACCGGGCTGGCGGTGAGCGGACAAGGCAAGGCCGGCGGTTCGGCCTTTTCGGCGTCGCTGTCGGGCAAGGGTGCCGTCGGCCAGTTGCTCGACGCGCCGGTGACGCTGACCTTCAACGCCAAAAATCCCGACGCCACCGTGCTGCTGGCGCTCTACGGCCTGCCGGCGCTGCCGCTCGGCATGCTCGGCCAGGCAAGCACCGATATTTCGGCCAAAGGCACGTTTGGCGGCGGCCTGGCGACGAGCTTCAATTTCGCCGCCGACGACTTCAGGGCGACGTTCGACGGCACCGTTGCTCAGACACCGCAAGGCGCCACCGCCAAGGGCAAGATCGGCCTCGACGCCTCCGATATAGAGCCGTGGCTGATGACCACCGGCGCCGGCCTGCCGGGAATGGGCACGGGCACCTCGACCTCGCTCAGCGCGGATGCCGATTTCGGCAATGGCCTGCTGGTGTTGAGCGGCCTCAGCGGATCCATCAACGAGTCGGAGATTTCGGGCGACGTCAACATCGATGCGAAGCAGGGGCTGCCGCATTTTGCCGGTGCGCTGGCGCTCGACGAACTGGACCTCGACCCGATTGCGGTTGCGCTGTTCGGTGACCAGTCGTTACTCAGCAGCAACGCGAACTGGCCGACGGCGCCATTCAGCCAGAAATCCAGCCTGCCGTTCAGCGCCGATCTCGACCTGACGACGGCGACGCTTGCCGCCGGACCGCTGGCGACAGCCTATGACGCGTCGCTGTCGTTGAAACTGGACCAGGAAGGCATCCGCGTTTCGGACCTGAAGGCAAAACTGCTCGGCGGCGCGCTCACCGGATTGTTCGAGTTGAAGAACACAGACGGCACGGGGCTGTTCTCCGGCCAGATGAGGCTTGCCGGCGCTGACCTGGCGACCGTGCTGCCGGCTGCCGGCTTGAGTGGCAGCGGCGACTTCTCGACAGGGCTGTCGACCAGCGGCAAATCGGTCGACGCGATGATTGCCGCACTCTCCGGCTCGGGCACGGCGGCGCTGAAAGGCCTCACCATTGCCGGCGTCAATCCCGATGCCTTCGGCGCGTTGATTGCCAAGGCTGATGCGATCGGGCGCGACATCGACGTGGCCAAGACCGCGGGCTTTGCGCCGCAGATTGCCGGCGACGGCAGCTTTGCAGCCGGCGATGCCGACATGGCCTTCACGGTCGCCGGCGGCACGTTGCGGGCACCACCGATGAAACTCGAAAACCAGGCGGCGACGCTGTCTGCCGACATCACGGCCGACCTCAACACCGGCACCGTCGCCACCAAGGGCGCTGTCACCTACAAGCCTGGCGACGAGGCGCTGATCGGCTCCGATCCGACGGTCAATTTCAGCGTCGATGGGCCGTTCGGGGCGCTGAAGAAGCAGTTCGACAGCGAGCCGCTGGCGCAATTTTTGACCCAGCGCGCGCTGGAAAAGGAGCAGCAGCGGGTCGAGGCGATGCAGGCCGCACTGCTCGAGAAGCAGCGGCTGCGGCGCGAGGTGCGCTACTACGCCGCCCTGCAGACCGAGCGCGACAACGCCGCCGAGGAATTGCGCAAGCAGGAGGAAGCGGCACGGCTCAAAGCCGAGGCCGACGCCAAGGCGAAGGCACAGGCCGATGCGAAGGCACAGGCCGAAGCGGATGCCAAGGCCAAGGCGGATGCCGAAGCAAAGGCCGATGCCGATGCGAAAGCGCAGGCAGAGGCTGACGCAAAGGCCAAGGCAGATGCGGACGCGAAAGCCCAGGCGGAAGAGCAGGCTGCCGAAGACGCCGCCAAGGCCGAGGACGAACGGAAGAAGGCCGAACAGGCTCGGATCGCTTCGCAGGAAAAAGCCAGGCTGGAGGCCGAGCGCAAGGCTCAGGAGCAGGCGCCGAAGGTCGACCGCTCACTTCCCGGTGTCAGTGACGGTTCGGCCCCGGCGCCGCCGAAGCCCAGGACAAATCCGTTCTCCGTCGACAATCTGCTGAAGTCGCTGGGCAATTAGGCATCCGCATTGCCGGCGCACCGGTCCACGACTTGCGGACTATTGCTTGTGACGGGTCAGCAGGCGTTCCAGCATCGGTTCGATGCGCTTGAGCTCATCGAGATGCGCGGCGGACAATTCGGCAAGACGGTCTTCGGCGTGTTCGGTCAAGCGCAAAAACACGCGCCGCTGGTCGTGTTTGTCCTGATGCCGGATCACAAGTCCTGCCTCGCCTAGGCGGTTGACCAGCTCGACGGCGCTGTGGTGGCGGATGCGCAGGCGCTCGGCCAAGTCGCCAACCGTGACCGGCCCGCCATCCGGAAACCCCTTGATCGCCAGCAGCGCCTGATGCTGGCGCGGCGTCAGGCCGGCATCGTTGGCCTGCGTCTGGCTGAATTCGAGGAAGCGCCGGATCAGGTAACGGAATTCGGACAGGCGCTGGTAGTCGGCCTGCGAGATGGCGGGGCGTGGGTTCTTTGGCACGGTCATTTCCGATCTCTATCGCCCTTTGTCTGAAAAGCTCAACGGCCGGCGCGCAGTCGTTGTCCAAAATGACGCGGTAAATCGGTCGAGAACGACCTTGAATATTTATGTCGTGTTACGATACATAGCGGCCCGACAACAGGATGGCGCGCTCGGCGTCGTCGGAAAGCTGGACGCCACATGAAATCCTCGGAAACTCACCTGCGCGACTTCACTACCGATGCGCGCGTGCTGCTCATCGCGGCGATCGCCGTGGTGGTTGCAACCGCAGGACTGTTTGCCGGTATTGCGCTGCTTAAGCTGATCCAGCTTGCCACCAACTTCGCTTATTTCGGCCAATTCTCATTCGCCAATCTGAAGCTGCAGCACACGCCGCTCGGTTACGCCGCGGTCGTCGTTCCGGTGATCGGCGCGCTGATCATCGGCTTGATGGCCAGATATGGCAGCGAGAAGATCCGCGGCCACGGAATCCCCGAGGCCATCGAGGCAATCCTGCTCGGTCGCTCACGGCTTGATGCCAAGGTGGCGATCCTCAAGCCGCTGTCGTCGGCGATCTCGATCGGCAGCGGCGGTCCGTTCGGCGCCGAAGGGCCGATCATCATGACCGGCGGCGCCATCGGCTCGCTGATCGCGCAGATGCTGCCGGTCAGCGACAATGAGCGCAAGACGCTGCTCGTGGCGGGCGCGGCGGCAGGCATGACCACCGTGTTCGGAACGCCGATCGCGGCCATCATGCTGGCGGTGGAACTGCTGCTCTTCGAATGGACGCCGCGCAGCTTCATCCCCGTGGCCGTTGCCGCCATCATTGCCGAGGTCGAGCGCACCATGCTGCATTTGCCGGGGCCGATCTTCCCGTTCCAAGGCAGCATGGAGGCTTCGTTCACCGGTCTGGGCGGCTGGGTGCTGATCGGGATATGCGCCGGGCTCCTGTCCGGCCTGCTGACCCAGATGGTCTATGCCTGCGAAGACGCTTTCCAGAAGCTGCCGATACACTGGATGTGGTGGCCGATGATCGGTGGCCTGGTGGTCGGCATTGGCGGACTGATCGAGCCGCAGGCATTGGGCGTCGGCTATGACAACATCGCCGACATGCTCGATGGCCGCTTGATCGCCACGGCCGCACTTGTCCTATTGGTGGTCAAGGCGATCATCTGGTCGGTGGCGCTCGGTTCTGGAACGTCCGGTGGCGTGCTGGCGCCGCTGCTGATCATGGGCGGCGCCATGGGCGCGGTTCTCGCCGGCATCCTGCCTGAGGCGACGCCCGGCTTCTGGCCGTTGCTGGCGATGGCGGCGACCATGGGCGGCACCATGCGCGCGCCGCTGACGGCGACCTTCTTTGCGGTCGAACTCACCGGCAACACCCATGTGCTGGTGCCGTTGATCGCCGCTTGCGCGGCCGCTCACGCCGTCACCGTGCTTTTGATGAAGCGGTCGATCCTGACGGAAAAGATTGCCAGGCGAGGGCATCATCTGGTTCGAGAATATCGTGTCGATCCGTTCGCGCTCACCAGGGTGCGCGAGGTCATGACCGCGCAGGTGGAGAGCGTGCCGGCGACGATGACGCTACATGGCGCAGCCGCCTTCCTGACCGCGCCCCAGACGCGGCATCCGAGCTTTCCCGTCGTCAGCGAAGACGGCCAGGTGCTTGGCGTCATCGATCCGCCGGCGATCCTGCGCTGGAGGCGCGCGGGCGAGCACCGCACCACGACGCTTGGCGAATTGCTTGCCGGCGGCAAGCTCACGCTTGCCTATCCGGACGAGTATCTCGAGGGTCTTTCCGACAAGCTGCTGATGGCCAATGTCTCGCATCTGCCGGTTGTCGCGCGCGAGGACGCGCGGCTGGTCGGCTATGTCGGCTGGAAAGATCTGATGCGCGTCCGGTCGAAGAAGCTTGCCGAGGAACGTGATCGCTCGACGCTCCTGGGATTTGGCACCCGCCGCAAGAAACAGGATGCGGTCATAAAGGCCTAAGAAGTTCTGGCGCCGCGCTTGGCCCAGTCCAGCACGTGGAGCCTGAGGGCCGACGACAGATTCGCATCGCGCGGCCTTGTTTCGTCGATTTCGGCGACCAGGGCAGCAAGCGTCAGCTTGCGCGCGGCGGCGATGGCGACGAGATCGTCATAAAAGGGTTTTTCGAGGGAATAGCTGGTGCGATGGCCGCGGATGGTCACGGAGCGTTTTTCGACCGGGCTCACCGCAGGCGGTCCATCAATCGCCCTGGTCTTCCGGGCGTTCGCGGCGGTGGCCGGCGACGAATTTTTCGGCCTTGTCCGATGTCAGACGGTCACGAGTTCTTTCGGCTTTGGAACGGCCGTGCAGAGCGCGGTTCTCGCCGGCGAGCTTTTCCTTTTCGGTGCGCGCCTTCTGCTTGCGGACCTGGCGAAGGTTGACGATTTCGCCCATGTCGCGCCGACCGTCCCGCTACTTCTTGCGGAAGGCGTCGAGCGACACGACGTCGGCGCCCTTGCCGGCGGCGGCATCGGCCACGGCGGGCTTTTTCTCGGCCTCGGTGGCAGCTGCCTTCTTCTCGGCCTTCGGCTTTTTCTCGGAGACGATAGCCAAAGGCTCTGGAGCCGGCTGGGCGGCTGCATCGTCTTCCGCCGGGACGTCGGTCTTGACGTCGAATTCGAGTTCGAAATTGACCGATGGGTCGTAGAAGCCGCGTACGGCCGAGAACGGGATTTCCAGCTTCTCCGGCACGTCGGAGAAGGACAGCCCGACCTCGAAGCCGGTATCGGTCACCTTGAGGTCCCAATACTGGAACTGGATGACGATGGTCATCTGTTCGGGATAGCGCTCGCGCAGCCTGGAGGACACCCGCACGCCCGGCGCGCCGGTCAGGAATGTGATGAAGAAATGATGATTGCCGGGAAGGCCGGTGCGCGCGACTTCGGCCAGAACCTTGCGCATGACGCCGCGCAATGCCTCCTGGGCCAGAATGTCGTAGCGGATGTGGTCGTCGGCCATGTGCTGGTCGGGTTCCGTTGAATCGTCCGCATAGCTGTAATCAAGCTTGAGCGCGGCGTAAACCGGATATAGATCGCTGATGCGCCGAAGCGAAGCCCGTGACGAACGATTTGATCGCCGGCTTTGACGTTCAGGCGCTGGCCAGCTGTTTTTCCACCGCTGCCGCGGATCTGCGCTTGCCAAAAGCGCGCAGGAAGGTGCGCACGCCGTGGGTGGCGGATTGCAACACTTCGTCTTCCGACGGCATGCCGCCTAGCATGAAGGTGGTCTGCAGTTCGGCGTTGGCCAGCGCCAGGAACTGGCGCGCCGCGACATCCGGATCGTCGACTGCGAGATGGCCGGCATGGGCGAGGCGGGCAAAACGGGCGGCAAGTGCGGGCCAGGTTCGGCCCGGCCCCTGGTCGCGCCATTCTGCGAAGAGCTCGGGATAGCGCTCGCCTTCGGTCTGGATCAGCTTGCGCAGGAAGCGTCCGTCGCGGTTGCAGATGCAGTTCTGATTCATGCGCACGGCAAAGCCGATCAGGTCGGCTTCCAGATCCTTCGGCTGGTCTGGGAAAGAGGCGAAGGTGGCGAAGATGCCGGCATTGCAGCGCTCCGTCAGATCGCGCACCACAGCCATGAAGAGCTTTTCCTTGTCGCGGTGGTGATTGTAGATGGTCTGGCGCGACACGCCGGCCTCCACCGCGATCAGGTCGATATTGGCGCCGGCAAAGCCTTCCCGGCAGAAGACCGAAGCCGCCGCATCGATAATCGACATACGCTTGGCCTCGTGGCCGCGTGGCGGGAAAATGTCAGGAGAAACGGCAAGCTTCATAGAAATCTATATAGAGGTGATTGACGAATTAGACAAGGCTGTCTAAATTTGTGGACACAATAAATGGGAATTCGCTCCGTAGAGACGAATAATCTCGCTCTGAGCCGTCGGATTTCAACGGGATGGAACGTCCTAGGGTTAGTCGTCGCGTTGGCGGCGCCAACCAGACTTGAAAGAAGCCTTTATCATGAGTCCCAAATTCCTCCGCATCGCGGTCGTGCTCGGCCTGTTGTCCGCTATCGGCCCCTTCGCCATCGACATGTATCTGCCGGCGTTGCCTTCGATCGGCGAGGATCTGCATGCCGGCACCGCCGCCGTTCAGATGAGCCTTTTGATCTTCTTCCTGTCGATGGGCTTCGGCCAGATCGTCGTCGGACCGATCTCCGACATGGTCGGCCGCAAGCTGCCGCTTTACGGCGGCCTCGCGCTGTTCATGGTCGGCGGTATCGGTTCGGCCATGAGCCCGACCATCGAATGGCTGATCGCCTTCCGCTTCCTGCAGGGACTGGGCGCCAGCGCCGGCATGGCGGTGCCGCGCGCCATCGTGCGCGACCTGCACACCGGCACCGAAGCCGCCAAGCTGATGTCGCTGCTGATGCTGGTGTTTTCGGTGTCGCCGATCCTGGCGCCGCTGACCGGCAGCCAGATCATCGAGAATCTCGGCTGGCGCGCCGTGTTCTGGACGGTGACGGGCGCGGCCCTGCTGGCCACCATTCTGCTGGCGACCTCGCTGAAGGAGACGCGGCCGGCGGAAGAACGCGTCGGTTCCTCCTTCGGAACCGCACTCGCCGGCTATCGCTTCCTCATGGGTGATCGCAATTTCCTCGGCCTGGTGGCGATCGCCGGCTTCGGCATCGCCAGCTTCTTCGTCTACCTCTCGAGTTCGTCCTTCATCCTGATCGACCATTACGGGCTGTCGCCTTCCGTCTACAGCGTGTTCTTCTCGATCAATGCGGTCGCCTTCATCGGCATGTCGCAGCTGACGGGACTGCTGTCGGAGCGCTTCGGGCTGAAGCGCGTCGTCTGGGTGGCGGTGACCGGCTATGCCACGACGATGGTGGTGCTGTTCGCAGTCATGGCGACCGGCGTCGACCGGCTCGATGTGATGGCGGCACTGCTGTTCGTCGGCTACGGCTTCCTCGGCCTGGTCATCCCGACGACGTCGGTGCTGGCCATGGAAGAGCATGGCGAGATCGCCGGCACGGCGTCGGCGCTGATGGGCACGCTGCACTTCGCCATCGGCGCTCTGGCGATGGGCGTCGCCGGCATCTTCTTCGACGGCACCCCGCTGCCCATGGTGGCCGGCATCACGCTCTGCGCCGTAATCTCGTTCACGCTGGCCAAACTGACGCTTGGCCGCTCGCGCGAAGCCGTTGAAGCGCCGGCCGAGTAAGCTGACCGCAATCGACCGGAAAGGCCGGGTCATCCCGGCCTTTTTCACGTCTGGGGTAATCCGGCCCCGGCCAGAACCACGGCCTTCGACCGACGCCAGCGGCAAATTGCACCAGCTCATGGCTCAATTTGGTGTAGGCTTCGCGGCCCATCGTCATGCGAAATCCGGCCAGCGGCAGCCGGCATTGAGCATACGATATCGAGGAGGGGAGAAGTGGAGGTTTCTGTTGCCAGGTACCTCCGAACCCCGCCTAGAAGTGCGAACCTCTAGGGCTTGATTTGAAGCTATCGCACCGCTTACGCGGCGAGACGTGCTTCCGCATAGTTGTCATTTGCAACTACAGGTTTAGCCCGATGACGGTGGTACCATGCCGGGCAAAAGTACGATCTTTACACCTTCGTCGATCCTATTTCGCCCCCAGCAACAGCCGCTCTGATCACAGAGCGGTTCTTGGTGGAGGCGCCGGGTACCGCCCCCGGGTCCGAACGGCTTATTACATCGCCCATTTATCGCCATAGTCGGTCAAGCCGACAAAACGAATATAGGGGGCGGGCGCACAAAATGAAAGGCCGCAATGACACTTCTTGGCCGCACCAAACTGCGGCGCCGAGGGTTGACTCGCGCGCGGTCTCAACCGAAGCTTTGCGATGGTGAGGAGTATCGACCGAGCGCACAAGTTGCGGCAGCGCGCCACAGCCCTCATCGATCGGATCCCGTGGCGCCGACATGGGGAAATTTGATGGCCGATTATCTCGCAGACGTGAAGAAATACGACGCCGCCGCAAATGCCGATGTGGTTGCCAAGATTGTAAAACATCTGGGCATCGCGCTGCGCAACCGCGATTCCTCGCTGGTATCCTGCACCGACCCCAAGGAATTGGAGCGCGTCAAGACCAACTGGGTTGCCAAGAAACTCGGCGTGACCGACGGGGCGAAAGCCGACTCTGCGATCGAGAAGACCTGCAAGGCGTTGGCCGCCGACAGCTCCAAGAGCCGCGTGACTTTCTACTATCTGGTCGCCAAGGATCTGGGCAAGCTCGGCTCTTTGTAGAGATTATTGCCGATAGGCAGAGCGCGCGTTTGATTTTGCTCCTCACCGGAGATCAGCACCGCCCCTCATTGCCCTGCCGGGCATTTCTCCCCGTATAGTGACGGGGAGAAAGGGCTGACCGCAGCCTTGGCTCTCTCTCTCTCTCTCGAACGCTTGTGATTTGGCGAAACCGCTGATGACAGCGCCCCTCTCCCCGTCCCTATAGGAGGAGAGGATGACGGCAGGCAGGTGAGGGGCAGCGCCACCTCTTGAGAGATGGGGCAAGCCGCGTTCTGGTCCCTTTTGCTGTGTTCGGCCGGCGGCCAGTCGGTTATGATGACGGTAACCCCGAATCGAGGCGAAGCCGATGCGCCAGTATCTCGACCTTTTGCAGCATGTGCTGGACAATGGCGCCGACCGTGGCGACCGCACGGGCACCGGCACGCGTGGGGTGTTCGGGTACCAGATGCGCTTCGACCTGTCGCGCGGCTTTCCCGTCACCACCACCAAGAAGCTGCATCTGAAGTCGATCATCCATGAACTCCTGTGGTTCCTGGCCGGCGACACCAACATCAAATACCTTAGAGATCATGGCGTTTCGATCTGGGACGAATGGGCCGACGAGAATGGCGATCTCGGCCCGGTCTATGGCAAGCAGTGGCGCTCTTGGCCGGATGGCCATGGCGGGTCGATCGACCAGATTGCCAATGTTCTGAAGGAGATACGCAGAAATCCGAATTCACGCCGGCTGATCGTTTCGGCGTGGAACCCGGCCGAAGTGGAGGCGATGGCGCTGCCACCGTGCCACTGCCTGTTCCAGTTCTACGTCTCGGAGGGCAAGCTGTCCTGCCAGCTCTACCAGCGCTCGGCCGACATTTTTCTCGGCGTACCCTTCAACATCGCTTCCTACGCGCTGCTGACCTTGATGGTGGCGCAGGTGACCGGGCTGAAGCCCGGCGAGTTCGTCCATACGCTGGGCGATGCGCATCTCTATTCCAACCATTTCGAGCAGGCGCGCGAGCAATTGCGTCGCACGCCCAAGGCGCTGCCGACGCTGTGGATCAATCCGGAAGTGAAGGACCTGTTCGCCTTCCGCTTCGAGGATTTCCGGCTGGAAAACTATTTTGCCGACGCGTCGATCAAGGCGCCGATCGCGGTCTGATCCGCCCACCTTCAATCAATGCCGACCATGACGCCCGATGCCTTGATCACGGCATAGGCCTGCTTGCCTTTTTCGAGCTCGAGATCGGCAACGGCCTCGTTGGTGATCGAAGCGGTGACGACTGAGCCGCCGACATCACCGCGGACAGGCGAGGTGCTTTGGCGATCTCGACGATCGTTCCCTTGAGGATGTTGCGGGCGCTGATCTTCATCGGAGTTCCTTTCCGGGATTTCGGTGCACGTCCAAACCACAACAATCATGCCGAACATACGCTTTCGCAGGAGGCGGCCTTCCCTTGTTATATTCATCCAGATATATCGGTCGGCAGGAGTCGAGCCAGCAGATTTCAAGCCCAGGGAGAGTTTTCATGTTGGGGCACAAAGGTTTTGGTTTGAGGGCGATCGCGATTGGCGGCTTTGCCGTAGCTCTGATGGCCGTGATGCCGGCGGCTCACGCGGGAGACAAGGTGATCGTGTTTGCCGCAGCCAGCCTCAAGGACGGGCTCGACGCCGTCACCAAGGCCTGCGAAGCCGATGTCGGTGAAGCGGCGACCGTCTCCTACGCCGCGAGCTCGGCGCTGGCCAAGCAGATCGAAAGCGGGGCGCCCGCCGATGTGTTCATCTCGGCCGACCTCGACTGGATGAAATATCTCTCCGACAAGAAACTGACCAAGCCGGACACCGAGGTGAAACTGCTCGGCAACCACATCGTGCTGGTGGCGCCGAAGGATTCCAAGGTCGAAACCAGGATCGAGAAAGGCTTCGACCTCGCCAAGCTGATCGGCGACGGCAAGCTCGCCATGGGCGACGTCAAGGCGGTGCCGGCCGGCAAGTATGGCAAGGCGGCACTTGAATCGCTCGGCGTCTGGTCGTCGGTCGAAGGCAAGGTGGCGCAGGCCGAGAATGTGCGCGCCGCGCTGAAGCTGGTTTCAACGGGCGAGGCCGCGCTCGGCATCGTCTATGCCACCGACGCGCATGCCGACAAGGGAGTCAAGGTGGTCGGCACCTTCCCGGAGGATTCGCACCCGCCGATCATCTATCCGGTTGCCCAGACCACCGATTCGAAGGACAAGGATACCCCGGCTTTCCTGAAGTGCCTGCAGTCCGCCAAGGCGGTGGAGCTGTTTAGGGATCAGGGTTTCACCGTGCTCACGCCGAGCAATTAAGGTAGCGGCTGACGCATGAACTGGCTGCTGGACCTCACTCCCGACGAATGGAATGCGGTCCGGCTGTCGATCAAGGTGGCGACGGTGGCGATGCTGTTCAGCCTGCCGCCGGGCATCTTGATGGCGCTTTTGCTGGCCCGCGGAAAATTCTGGGGCAAGACGCTGCTCAACGGTGTGGTTCACCTGCCGTTGATCCTGCCGCCGGTGGTGACAGGTTATCTCTTGCTGCTTACCTTCGGCCGGCGCGGGCCGGCGGGAGCGTTCCTGGCCGAGCATTTCGGCATCGTCTTCTCGTTTCGCTGGACCGGCGCCGCACTGGCCTGCGGTATCATGGGCTTTCCCCTGATGGTGCGGGCGATCCGGCTGTCGATCGAGGCGGTCGACCGCAAAATGGAGGCAGCGGCGGGAACGCTCGGCGCCAACCCGATTTGGGTCTTCGCCACCATCACGCTGCCGCTGATCCTGCCCGGGCTGATCGCCGGCTCGATCCTGTCCTTCGCCAAGGCGATGGGCGAGTTCGGCGCCACCATCACCTTCGTCTCCAACATTCCCAACGAGACGCAGACGCTGCCTTCGGCGATCTACACCTTCACGCAGGTGCCTGGCGGCGATGACGGGGCGCTCAGGCTGACGCTGATCTCCATCGTCATCTCGATGGCCGCATTGGTCGCCTCGGAAGTGCTGGCGCGGCGCGTCGGCCGGCGGATGGACATCGAATGAGCGTGCTGGTGGACATCAGCCATCGGCTCGGCGGTTTCGCCGTCGACGCGCGTTTCGAAAGCGCCGGGCGGCTGACGGCGCTGTTCGGGCCATCGGGCTCCGGCAAGACGACGCTGATCAACGTGATCGCCGGCCTGATCCGGCCGACCAAGGGCCGTATCGCGGTCGACGGCTGTGTGCTGGTCGACACCGATGCCGGCATTTTCGTGCCGAAGCACAAGCGCCGGATCGGCATGGTGTTCCAGGACGCGCGGCTGTTTCCGCATATGAGCGTGGCCGGCAATCTGCGCTATGGCCGCTGGTTCACGCCACCGGCGGAGCGCTATGCGGATATCGACGCGGTCGTCGAACTGCTCGGCATCGGTCCTCTGCTCGACCGGCGACCGGCAAAGCTCTCGGGCGGCGAGAAGCAGCGCGTGGCGATCGGCCGGGCGCTGCTTGCCAGCCCGAAACTGCTGTTGATGGACGAGCCGCTGGCCTCGCTCGACGATGCGCGCAAAGCCGAGATCCTGCCCTATATCGAGCGGCTGCGCGACGAGACCAAGCTGCCCATCGTATATGTCAGCCACTCCGTCGCCGAGGTGGCGCGGCTGGCCAGCGACGTGGTGGTGATGGCGCAAGGCAAGGTCGCTGCCTCAGGCCCGACCGGCGCGATCATGCAACGGCTCGAATTGCTGCCGGCGGAGGAACGCGGCGAGGGCGGCGCGGTTCTCGACACCAAGGTGCTGCGCCATGATGAGATCTTCGGGATGACCGTGCTCGGCTCGGCGGCGGGCGAAATCCGGGTGCCGCAATTGGCGGTCTCGGTCGGCGCGCCTGTGCGCATCCGAATCCGCGCCCGCGACGTGATGATCGCCACCGAACAGCCGAAAGGTCTCAGTGCGCTCAACATCCTGCCGGGCGCCATCGTCGCAATCGGCTCGGGCGAGGGGCCGACGGTCGAAATCGGCATCGACTGCAATGGCGCAACCGTGCTTGCGCGCATTACCGAACAATCCAGGCAGGTACTGAACCTTCAACTCGGCGGCAAGGTGTTCGCGGTGATCAAGACGGTCAGTTTCGACCGCGCCAACACCGGCGCCGGGCTGCCGGCCGAAGCGGATGGCTGATAGCCGCTATATCGTTTTGGAATAGCGCTATGGGTCGAGAGGGGCTAGTGTGACCGTAGAGGACAAGAGATGCCGTCGCTGAGCCTGCGGATAAATCTCGATCCGGACGGGCGCATAGGTCCGGGCAAGATCGAATTGCTGGAGCAGATCGCCACTTTCGGCTCGATCTCGGCTGCGGCACGCGGCATGGAGATGTCCTACAAGCACGCCTGGGATCTGGTGGAAGATATGAACCGTGTGTTCGGCAAGCCGCTGGTCGCGGCGCAGACCGGCGGCAAAAAGGGCGGCGGCGCGCAGCTGACATCAGTTGGCCTTGCAGTCGTCAGCCGTTTTCGCGCTATCGAGCGCGCTGCGGCGGCAGCGGCGGCCACGCATATGGACGCCTTGCAGGCCGAGATTGATGCTGGGTGAGGGGAGGAAATGAAGAACTGAAGAACTGAAGAACTGAAGAACCTTACTGCCTACTCCCGCTTTCGCAGCAGATACGTATCCATGATCCAGCCCTTTCTTTTCCGGGCTTCTTCTCTCGTCCTCTCAATCTCTTCGCCAACATCACCCAGGCGACCGGAAACGAGGATCTCGTCCGGTGTGCCGAGATAGGCGCCCCAGTGGATGATCAGATCCTTGTCTGCCAGCGTGTTGAAGGCGCATTTGCCGTCGAGCATGACCACGGCGCTGCCGGCATTGTGCGGCATGCCTTGTTCGGCGAGGCGGCGGCCGGTGGTGATCAGCACGGGGTCGCCGATGCGGTTCAGCGCCATCTTGTGGCCGGCGGCTAGCGCCTGGACGGCGGTGATGCCGGGAATGACCTCCAGTTCGAATGCGACATTGCCCCTCAGTCGTACGCGCGCGAGGATGCGCAGCGCGCTGTCATAGAGCGAGGGGTCGCCCCAGATCAGGAAGGCGCCGCAGCCGTCCTCGGCAAGTTCGTCGCGGACTAGGCTCTCATAGATCTGGGCGATGGCCTCGTGCCAGTCATCGACGGTCGAGCGATAGGAAGGCGCCGGCTCGGCGCGCACCGGCACGTCGAACTCGACGCGGCGCGATTTCGGATTGCTGACGAAACGGTCGCAGATATGGCGGCGCAATTCGGCAAGGTCGTTCTTCTTCGCCCCCTTGTCGGGGATAAACAGGACGTCCGCCCGGTTTAGGCCTGATATGGCCTGCACGGTCATATGGTCGGGATTGCCGGCGCCGATGCCGATGACGAGAAGCTTGCGCATGACGCGAACTCCTGCCCGATCGAAACCTGTTAGTCCAGACCGCCGATTGGCGTGTCCAGACACTGTGGCGTCCTGCTGGGAGACGGAAGGCTTTGAAACGCCACATTGAAACGGCTAGGGTCGCGGCATTCTTGGCGAGGGGCTTCGATGTTGCAATATGTTCTGTTCGTAGCGCTGGCGCTTTTTGCCGTGCCCGCGCTGGCCAATGATACGACCGCCGAACTCGGCACAGGTGGCCTGATCCTGTCGCGTAGCGACGCGGTGTCGATGCAAAGCGAGGATCTCTATATCTCGCCGGAAAAGATCACGGTCGACTACGTCTTCCACAACAACACCGACAAGGATGTAAATGCCATCGTCGCTTTTCCGCTGCCGGACATCGAAGGCAATCCGGAGGAAATGCCGGCCATCCCGGAAAACCAGAGCGACAATTTCCTTGGCTTCGAGGTGACGATCGACGGAGCGCCGGCAAAGCCGCAGCTCGAGCAGAAAGTGTTCGCTGTCGGCATCGATATCGGCGCCGATCTGAAGGCGCAGAACGTGCCGTTCAATCCGTTCGGCGATGCGGCCAAGGCGGCCCTGGCGAAGCTGCCGAAAACGGTCGCCGAGGATTGGGAAAACCGCGGCATCATCATCGAGGATACGGGCAGCGACGGTACCGAGGCGAACAAGGTCTATACGCCGTGGTGGCAGTTGCGCTCGACCTATTGGTGGCGCGCGATATTTCCGGCCAACAAGGATGTCCACGTCTCGCACCGCTACAAACCGAGCGTCGGCGGCACGTCATCGGTGAGTTTCTTCTATGACGGCAAGTTCACCGAGGGCAGCCAGTACACGACCTACAAGACCCGCTACTGCATGGACGACAGCTTCGAGAATGCGGTGCGGCAGGCCGCCAAGGCCGACGGTTATCCGCATTTTTACGAGAACCGCATAGCCTATATCCTGACCACTGGCGGCAACTGGGCCAATGGCAGCATCGGCAAGTTCAAGCTAACCGTCGACAAGGGCAATCCGAAAGCGCTGATCTCGTTTTGCGGCGACAATGTCAAGAAGGTCGGGCCGACGACCTTCGAGACGGCGGCGCAGGATCTCTATCCCGAGCACAACATCGACATATTGCTTTTGGAGCCGTCGGATGACGGCGCCGGGGGAGCCAACTGATGGACGTCGCGATCTATGTCGCCATTGCGCAGAACGGCGTCATCGGGCGCGACGGCGGCTTACCGTGGCGGCTGTCCACCGATCTCAAGCGCTTCAAGGCCGATACGATGGGCAAGCCCGTCATCATGGGCCGCAAGACTTATGAAGGCATCGGCCGGCCGCTGCCGGGCAGGTTGAACATCGTGGTGACCCGCGACAAGGCCTGGCGCGCCGAGGGCATCGAGGTAGCGCACTCCCTGGAGGCCGCGATCCAGCTGGCCACGGTGCGCGGGCGTTGCATGGCCGGCGTCGACGAAATCTGCATCATCGGCGGCGGCGAGATCTATGCGCAGGCGCTGCCGCTGGCAGACCGGCTGCACGTCACCCATGTGCTGGCGGCGGTCGATGGCGACGCGCATTTTCCCGACATCGATCCGGATTTGTGGCGCCTTGTCAGCGCTCAGGACGTTCCGGCCGGTGAAAAGGACAGCCATGCGACGCGCTATTCGGTTTACGAGCGACGCCGCGGCGTGCATTGAGACGATAAAAGGGTCGCGAACGTCCAAAACGGACATGCTCGGCAGCGGATCGCGTTGAAAGCGCATCGCGGCATCCCTATAGAAGAACAACTGGATTTTGCGCCGCAACGCCGGCGCCGAGGGAATTCCAAGCGAAAGGACATTCATGCCCTGGAACGACAAGAGCGGCGGTGGCGGCGGCCCATGGGGTGGTGGCGGCGGCAACAATCAGGGACCCTGGGGGCAGGGACCGAAGGGGCCCAGCGGCCCGCCGGGGTCACCTCCCGATCTCGAAGACATCATCCGCCGCGGCCAGGACCGGCTGCGGCGCGCGCTGCCCGGTGGCGGCGGCGCCAGCCCGGCCGTGTTTGCGCTGATCGCAGCGGCTCTGATCGTGCTGTGGGCGTTCAAGGCGGTCTACACCGTGCAGCCGGACGAGGTTGCGGTCGAGCTGCGCTTCGGCAAGCCGAAGGCGGAGCTGTCGCAGCCAGGTCTGCATTTCCATTGGTGGCCCGTCGAAACCGTCGAGACGGCCAACATCGCCGAACAACTCGTCGATATCGGTGGTGGCGGCGCGACGAGCGGCAACTCGTCGGGGCTGATGCTTACCGGCGACCAGAACATCGTCAACGTCCAGTTTTCGGTGGCCTACCAGGTCTCCGATCCCCGGGCCTATCTGTTCGACGTCTCCGACCCAGAAGGCATGCTGCAGCAGGTCGCAGAGAGCGCCATGCGCGAAGCGGTCGGCCGGCGACCGGCCCAGGACATCTTCCGCGACGACCGTCAGGGCATTGCGGCGTCGGTGCGTGAAATCATCCAGACGACGCTGGACGGCTACAAGGCCGGCCTGAACGTCAACGCAGTTTCGATCGAGGACGCGGCGCCGCCGCGTGAAGTGGCCGACGCGTTCGACGAAGTGCAGCGCGCTGAGCAGGACGAAGACAAGTTCGTCGAGCAGGCCAACCAGTATTCCAACCAGAAGCTCGGCCAGGCGCGTGGCGCCGCGGCGCAGATCCGCGAGGACGCGGCAGCCTACAAGAACCGTGTCGTCCAGGAAGCCGAAGGTGAGGCGCAGCGCTTCATCTCGGTCTATGACGAATACGCCAAGGCGCCCGATGTGACGCGCCGGCGGCTTTATCTGGAAACGATGGAAAAGGTGCTGAAGGATTCCAACAAGGTCATCGTCGAACAGGGCAATGGACAAGGCGTCGTTCCCTATCTGCCGCTGCCGGCACTGCAGCCGAAGGCGCCGGCGCCTGCCGGCGCGACCACGGGAGGAGCCCAGTGATGGCCAATCGTCTTCCCATCATCGCGGTCATCGCGGCCGTGCTTCTGTTCCTGCTCTACTCCTCGGTCTTCGTGGTCAACGCGCGCCAGCAGGCGCTCGTGCTGCGGTTCGGCGAGATCGTCGACGTCAAGAATGAACCCGGCATCTATTTCAAGGCGCCTTTCGCCTTCTTCGACGCCGACAGCGTGCAGTTGATCGAAAACAGGGTGCTGCGCTTCGATCTCGATAACATCCGCGTCCAGGTTTCGGGCGGCAAGTTCTATGAGGTCGACGCTTTCATCGCGTACCGCATCTCGGATCCGCGGGTGTTCCGCTCCGCGGTGTCCGGTCAGATCACACTGGCCGAAGCACGACTGAGGACGCGTCTCGATGCGGCGCTGCGCCGTGTCTACGGTCTGCGCGACTTCGAGGCGGCGCTCTCGGAAGAGCGGGCCGTGATGATGCGCGAAGTGCGCGATCAACTGCGGCCCGACGCCACTTCCCTCGGCCTGCAGATCGAGGATGTGCGTATCCGCCGGACCGATCTGACGGCTGAGGTTTCGCAGCAGACCTTCGACCGCATGAAAGCCGAACGTTTAGCCGAGGCCGAACGGCTGAGGGCACGCGGCAAAGAGGCCGCGCAGCGCATCACCGCTCGCGCCGACCGCGAAGTGGTGGAAATCGTCGCCGAGGCGCGCAAGGAATCGGAAATCCTGCGTGGTGAAGGTGAAGCCCAGCGCAGTGCGACCTTTGCCGACGCCTACAAACGCGATCCGGCGTTCTTCGACTTCTACCGGTCGATGAATGCCTATGGCACGGCGCTGGACAACTCCGGGACGACGATGGTGCTTTCGCCGAACTCGGAGTTCTTCCGCTTCTTCCGCAATCCGGACGGTACGGACGCGAAGCCGGCGACACCTGCGGCTCCGGCGACGGCACCTGCCGCGCCGGCGACGGCACCTGCCGCGCCGGCTGCACAACCTGCACCCGCCCAGTAGGGCGGTGCAGGATTTCCTTGCGGCAATAGGCCTGGTCCTCGTCGTAGAGGGTCTGGTCTATGGCGGCTTTCCCGGCCTTGCCAAACGTCTTGCCGGCGAAGTGCTGTCGACGCCGGAAATTGCGCTGCGCATCGTCGGGCTGGTGGCGATCGCCATCGGCGTCGGCATCGTCTGGTTGGTGCGTGGCTGAGGACCGCTGATCTGCAATTCCAGGAAAGTGTGAGCGGTTTTCCGTCCGGAATTGCG
Organism: Mesorhizobium sp. M0029; assembly: GCF_040323735.1. Lineage (NCBI taxonomy): Bacteria > Pseudomonadati > Pseudomonadota > Alphaproteobacteria > Hyphomicrobiales > Phyllobacteriaceae > Mesorhizobium > Mesorhizobium sp. M0029. The sequence goes on along the minus strand of NZ_JAMYVF010000007.1, from coordinate 169,994 downwards.
TAAAAGCAAAGGGATTGAACGGTTCGCCGTTTCCGCGAAACGGCGAACCGCTCTAAGGTGTAACGGAGGATTTATCCTCCTGATGTGGCCATAGCCGCAAACGTGCCGTATTTCTTGCCAACATGACGCGACGCGGCGTTTTGCCGAAGCGCTTTTTCTTTTCAGATTCCGGGAGGCTTTCGATGACATCCAACACCCTTCTGCGCGCGGCGCGGCGGACGTTCATCGCAGGTGCTGCGGCACTTATGGTCGGCGCGCTTGCCGTTCCGGCTTTGGTGACGCCGACGGTGGCCGCGGACGGACCGGCTTCGGTTGCCGACCTCGCCGAAGGCCTGCTCGGTGCGGTGGTCAACATCTCGACCTCGCAGACCGTGAAGGGCACGGAAGGTCCGGGCGCGGTGCCGATGCCGCAGCTGCCGGAGGGTTCGCCGTTCCAGGATTTCTTCGACGACTTCTTCAAGAACCGTGGCGGCGACAAGGATGGCGGCGCGCAAAAGGTGCAGTCGCTGGGCTCCGGCTTCGTGGTCGACGCCGAGCAAGGCATTGTCGTCACCAACAACCACGTCATCGCCGATGCAGACGACATCGAGGTGAATTTCTCCGACGGCGTGACGCTCAAGGCGACGCTGGTCGGCACCGACACCAAGACCGACGTGGCGGTGCTCAAGGTCGACCCGAAGGGCCACAAGCTGACGGCGGTGAAGTTCGGCGATTCCAACAAGATGCGCGTCGGCGACTGGGTGATGGCGATCGGCAATCCGTTCGGCCTTGGCGGCACGGTGACGGTCGGCATCGTCTCGGCCCGCAACCGCGACATCAATTCCGGCCCCTACGACGACTTCATCCAGACCGACGCCGCCATCAACCGCGGCAATTCCGGCGGGCCGCTGTTCAACAGCCTGGGCGAGGTCATCGGTATCAACACGGCGATCATCTCGCCGTCGGGCGGCTCGATCGGCATCGGTTTCTCCATCCCCTCGCAGCTTGCCTCGGGCGTCGTCGACCAGCTGCGCCAGTTCGGCGAGACCCGTCGCGGCTGGCTCGGCGTGCGCATCCAGCCGGTGACCGACGACATCGCCGAGAGCCTCGGCATGGCGACCGCCAAGGGCGCGCTGGTGGCCGGCGTCATCAAGGGCGGACCGGTCGACAACGGCACAATTCTCGCCGGCGACGTCATCATCAAGTTCGATGGCAAGGACATCCATGAAATGCGCGACCTGCCGCGCGTCGTGGCGGAAAGCCCGGTCGGCAAGGCGGTCGACGTGATCATCGTGCGCAAGGGCGTCGAGCAGACGGTGAAGGTGACGCTCGGCCGGCTTGAGGACGGCGAGAAGGTCGCTGCCGGTGAGGACGGCACTACCGATGAGGACAAGGGCGGCGACAAGGCGCCCGCGGTCTCCACGGCCTCGGTGCTCGGCATGACCGTCGGCGAGCTCAATGACGACACACGGAAAAAATTCGGCATCGCGGCCGACGTCTCCGGCGTCGTCATCACCGACGTCACCAAGGATTCGGCCGCCGCCGAGCGCGGCATCCAGGCCGGCGAGGTGATCACCGAAATCGCCCAGGAATCGGTCGCGACCCCGAAGGACGTCATGGACCGGATCGGCGCGCTGAAGGAGCAGGGCCGCAAGAATGCACTTCTGATGCTGGCGTCGAAGACCGGCGAGTTGCGCTTCGTGACGATCCGGATGGATTGAGTCCGGTCAGGCCTGCAACGATCTGATTTCGAAATGAAAAGGGCGGCTAGTTAGCCGCCCTTTTTCTTGCCTGCCAGTCCTTGCGCGACAGGGTGTAGAGGACATGCCGCTTGAGGTGCGGGTGGCTGTCAGGGATGGATGGGTGGTCGAAATCGCGAGCCGGGTCAGGGCTCATGCCAAGACGCTCCATGACGGCCGTCGAGCGGCGGTTGGCCGCGACGGCGAAGGAGACGATCTCGTCCCGGTCAAGCGTCTCGAAGCCATAAGAAAGCCATGCCTCGGCTGCCTCGGTGACGTAGCCCTTGCCCCAGAACTCGGGCGCCAACCGCCAGCCGATCTCGATCGTATCGGAGGGCAGGGACGGCACGTGATCGGTCTTTAAGAGGCCGACGAAACCGATGCATTCCCCAGTCGCGGCGATCTCGGCGGCGGCAAAACCAAAGCCGTCCTCGGCGATCCAGCCCTGAAACTCGTCCATCTTGGCATCCGTCTCGGCGCGGTCGCGGCGAAATGGAAAGAACTCCATCACCCGCTCGTCCGAATTGATGCGGTGGAAGAGTTCGCGATCACGGTCTTCCCAGTTGCGCAGGATCAGGCGCTCGGTGCGCATCGGTTTCATTGGGCGAACTCTTCCTGGCGGTAGCCCTGGAGATAAAGCAGCGCGGTGAGATCGCCATGGTCGATGCGGACCTTGGCTTCGGCAGCAACGGCCGGCTTGGCGTGGAGCGCGACACCGGTGCCGGCCAGGCGGATCATGTCGAGGTCGTTGGCGCCGTCGCCGACCGCAATCGCATCGAATGGGGTCAGGCCGAGGCGGGCCGAGATATCGTTCAGCGCATCGGCCTTGGCGGCACGGCCGAGGATCGGCTCGGCGACAAGGCCGGCAAAGCGCCCGTTCTCCTCGATCAGGCGGTTGGCACGGTTTTCCTCGAAGCCGAGCATGGCGGCGACACGGCTGGTGAAGACGTCGAAGCCGCCGGAGACAAGCGCCGTCCAGGCGCCATTGGCGCGCATCGTCTGCACCAGAGCGCGGCCGCCCGACGCCAGCGTCAGGCGGTTCGCGATGATGCGGTCGACGACGGCGGCATCGAGGCCTTTCAGCAGCGCCACGCGTTCACGCAGCGCCGGCTCGAAAGCGATCTCGCCGTTCATCGAGCGTGCCGTGATGGCGGCAACGCGGTCCTTGACGCCGATCTCGTCGGCGAGTTCGTCGATGCATTCCTGGTCGATCATGGTTGAATCCATATCGGCAAGCAGGATTGTCTTGCGGCGGCTTTCGGCCTGCTGAACGATCACGTCGACCGGCTCTGAACCAAGTGCTGTGCGCAAGGCCGCACTTGCCTCAGCGGCTTCTGCCCCCTCGGGCAACACCAGATCGCAGGCGACGCCATCGCCCAGCCAGCGAACAGCGCTTGCACCGACCGACCGTGAGGCGATATTCGCAAGCGAGGCCGACATCGCGCGGCGGAGGGGGTGGGACACAAGCGTGGCAATGAGCGGCATCGAGACTTCCAAGCAGCTAGGCGAGGGCGGGCAGGCGGGCGAGGGCCGCGTGAAGAACGCGATCCTGATAGCCGGGCCGACAGCCAGCGGCAAGTCGGCGCTGGCGCTCGATCTCGCCGAGCGCAAGGGCGGCGTCATCGTCAACACCGATTCCATGCAGGGCTATTCGGTGCTCGATGTGCTGACGGCGCGGCCGAGCGCCGCCGAACTCGGCCGCGCGCCGCACTTTCTCTATGGCCATGTGCATCCCTCCACCGCCTATTCCACCGGCGCCTGGCTGCGCGACGCGATGAAGCTGATCGATGACGGCACGCTCGCCCGACAGCCCGACGACGCCGCCTTTGAACGTCCGGTGATTTTCGTCGGCGGCACCGGGCTCTATTTTCGCGCACTTGCCGAGGGCATTTCGGAAATGCCCGACATTCCGCAGCAGGTACGCGACCGCTGGCGCTACGAGTTAAAGGAGCAAGGCGCAGCCAAGCTGCACCGCATCCTGATGCATGAGGATTCGGCGGTCGCCATGCAGCTGAAGCCGACCGACGGCCAGCGCATCGTGCGGGCGCTGGAGGTGCTCGATGCATCCGGCCGCTCCATCCTCGAATGGCAGGCAGCGCGCGGCCGGCCGCTGATCGACCGCGACAGCGCTCGGTTCTTCGTTATCGAGCCGGACCGCGCCGCCCTTGTCGAGCGGATCGAAACAAGGTTCGACCGCATGCTCGATCTCGGCGCGCTCGATGAGGTCAAACGGCTTGCGGCGCTTGGCCTCGATCCCGAGCTGCCGGCGATGAAGGCGATCGGCGTTCGCGAACTTTCGGCCGCCATGGCCGGTGACATCAGCTTTCCTCAGGCCATCGAGCGCTGCAAGGCAGCGACGCGGCAATATGCCAAACGGCAAACGACGTGGTTTCGCCATCAGCTGGGACCGGAATGGCTGCGATTGCAGCCCGGCGACGGCCTGCAAGCCGTGATTTGATTTTCGTGCTGCTAATACAATTAAAGAAACAGAAGTAGGAATGAACATTCCCGCTCCGGTTGTCTGGATTAACCGTCCGTAAGGCGCCGGCATGCCATAGATCCGGGGGGTACTTTTCCAACGGGGAGCAGATGCGTTTCCACAAGGCGGAATCCGCATTTTTCGTCTTTATTTTCGTGATCCTGGCCGCAGGCCTGGTGACGCTTTATGCCTATGGTCAATTGCAGTCCATCGCGGTCGGTCACGATACGACTTCCCGGGTCGAGCGGATCGCTTATCTCAACACGCTGCTGTTTGTCACCGGGGTGCTGCTGGCGACAGCGCTGTTCTTCGGCGTGTTCTTCATCTACCCGTTGATCCGTAGGCAGGCGACGGAAGAGGGCAAGCTGCGCGCCATGACGGTTTCGCTCAGCGCCCGCTCGGAAACGCTGCAGCATGCGGCATTGACCGACGGCCTTACCGGCATGCAGAACCGGCGCTATTTCGACGATGCGCTGAAGGAATATCTCGAGGAATTCCGCCGCATCGAAAAGCCCGTCGGGCTGATGATCCTCGACCTCGATCATTTCAAGCAGGTCAACGACACGCATGGCCACGATGTCGGCGACGAGGTGCTGAGGGCAGTCGCCAATTGCCTCAAAGGCATGACGCGCTATCACGACGTGGTGGCGCGGCTCGGCGGCGAAGAGTTCGCCGTTGTCACCCCCAACATGGACGCGGAGTTGTTGGGGAAGTTCGCCGAACGCATCCGCAAGGCGATTGCCAACATGTCGGTGCTGTCGGGCAATGTCCGCCTCAAGATCACCACCAGTGTCGGTCTTGCCGTCTGGGATCGGAAGGAAACGGCCGAGGAATTCTACCGCCGCGCCGACCGCCAGCTCTACGAGGCGAAGAGGCAAGGCCGCAACCGCGTTTGCGCCTAAAATCCCGGCATTAAATCCGTGAGGCTGGCCGTTTGATGCCGTCTTCTGCGCTTCCGGCCTTCGCCGGCCGAAGCACTCATGAGGTGGTGGCGGCAGCTATGGCTACGGCCGGCGTAGGCCGGTGCTCACGGACTCAATGTCCGCTCCGCTCCGGTTCTCGAAGTCGACACCAACCGACTCAGCCTGACGAATTTTCTGGCGTGATTTACCCAAGCGGGCCAACGAAGCCGAGCCCTGGCGCTCCGGCGGCTTCTCAATTGGCCGGCAAAAAAGTCGCTACGCTGAAGGTCAATCGTTCTGCGGGCGCATGCCGAAGGTTGTGGGCTTGAGGCCGTAGCGCAGGTCGAAATCGTCGTCGGGCTGGACGCGCTGGGCGGTGGCCGGCTTGCGGTAATCGGGATCGCCGGCCTGGCGGCCGGAGTCCACGACCTCGGCGAAGGCCATCTGCTGCTGTGGCTTCGGGACGTTGCGCAGCCGCTCGACGATGGCGGCGAGATCGACGTCGTTGCCGTCCTGCGAGAACTCGTCCTGCTCTCGCTTGGCGGTGCCGGGGATCAGGTTCTCCGCCAGTTTCTCGAACTTCAGCCGCATGGTCGTCGCCACGCCTTCACCGAAGGCGATGGCTTCGCGCTGGCCCATGGAGGACAGGAAGGCCAGCGTCGAGGCGGAGGAATCGGCGATCGCCGAGCGGATGATCGCCTGGTCCTGCTCATTGGCCAGCCGCATGGCGAAGAAGGTCGAGCATTGCGACAGGATGGTCGGATCGAGTTCACCCGGGCGCTGGGTGACGACGCCGAGATAGCAGCCATATTTGCGGCCTTCCTTGGCGATGCGCGACAGTGCATGCCTTGTCGGGGCGAAGCCTAGGCGCGGATCGGCCGGCATATAGCGGTGCGCTTCCTCGCACAGCAACAGCAGCTTCAGCCGGCCCTCGCTCCACAGCGCAAGGTCGAAGGCCAGGCGCGCCAGCACCGAACAGACGGAGTTGACCACTTCGGACGGCATGCCGGCCATCTCGAAACAGGTCACCGGGCGGCCATGATGCGGCACACGGAAAATATTGCCGATCGTCTCGTGGATCGTGTCCTCGATCAGCCGCGAATTGAACATGAAGCGATAGCGCGGGTCGGACGCGGCGGACTCGATGCGCGTCTTCAGCGATTTCAGCGTCGGGCGGTCGTTCTTGCTTTCCAAGAGGCCCATGCGCTCGTCGATCTGCTTGATGAGATCGACCATGCGGTAGGGCACCGGCGTGTCGGCGGTCAGCGCATCGCTGCCGCGGCGCACGTAAGAGCCTGAATTGGGATTGCGATAGAGGTTCTTGGCGGCGGGGATCAGGTCGCGCAGGACATCGACTTCTTCCGGCACGACCTCTCGGCCGCGAAACAGCACTTCGGCGAATTCTTCGAGCCTGAACATCCAGAACGGCAGATCAAGCGTCTTGGAATCGACCCGGACGCAGAACTCAGGCAGGGATGCCGCGAATTCATTGTGCGGATCGAGAATGAGGATTCGCAGATCGGGCCGGGCGGCGATCGATTTGCGCAGCAGCAGCGAGATGGCGGTGGATTTGCCGACGCCGGTTGTGCCGACAACGGCAAAATGGCGCGCCAGCGTGTCGTCGATGGCGATGTTGGCGTCGATCGACTCATCCTGCGACAGCGTACCGATGGTGATCGAATGACGCCCGGCGAGATCGTAGACCGCCTGCAGATCACGGGTACGGATGCGGTGCGCTATGGCGCCGATATGAGGATAGGTGGTGATGCCGCGGTCGAACACCGGTTTGGCCCCCGGTTCGGCGCCGTCGCGCACTTCGCCGATCAGCTCGACGCTGACTTCGATGGGATTTTGTCCCTCATTGCTCCAGGCGCGATCCGACTTGCCGATTTCGTAGACCAGACCAACGGTGCGCGATGTCCCGAGATTGATGGAGATCATCTTGCCGACGGTCCACAGGCCGGTGACCGCGCCTTCGATGTCGTCGGCATAGGCGCTGATGGTGGCGCGCGCACCGTCGCACTGCACGACGTTGCCGAGAATGCGCTTGTCGCTCTGCTCTGCGCGGCGGCGCTCCTGCGAGGTCGGTTCGCCGACGGAGGCTTCGCGCTCGACAAACATACGATCCGATCCCCATTCTCGTGGAGCGTCGATCCTACACAGACGGGGTTAAGGTGGCGTGATGCGGGATGGTGTAGCAGGGGTTAACCGGTCAGCGAAAATTCAACCAGCCGGCCTCTTTTCCGAATCTAAATATTCGATATATTGGACGAATGACTGATATAGCGAATGACATGTCGGCTACGATAGGCAGACGAATCCACGCCGAAAGAGCCTTGCGGGACTGGTCGTTGGCCGACCTGGCGAATCGCTCCGGCGTCTCCAAAGCCATGCTCAGCACTATCGAGCGCGGCATGACCAGCCCGACGGCCGCGCTGCTGGTGCGCATCGCCGCTGCTTTCGGCATGACGCTGTCGACGCTGATTGCACGCGCCGAGCAGCAAGGTGGCGGCCTGCTGCGCGAGAGTGAGCAGCCGGTTTGGCGCGACCCCGGTACGGGCTATGTCCGCCGGCATCTGTCGCCGGTTTCCGACACGCCGCTCGAATTGATCCGGGTGCAACTGCCGGCTGGCGCCAGTGTGAGTTTCCCGGCGGCGTCCTATGCCTTCATCAAGCAGCAGATGTGGCTGATCTCCGGGCGACTTGAGTTCACCGAGGGTGATATGGTGCATAGTCTCGAGCCCGGCGACTGCCTGGCGCTCGGCGCGCCGTCGGACTGCACGTTCCATGCCGTCGGACCGCAGCCGGCCGACTATCTGGTTGCGCTGGTCAGGGGCTGAAATCGTGGCAAGACGTCCCAAGCGCTCCGACAATGGCGGACCGCCGCTCGATGATTACAAGGGTCCGCCATGGGGCAGGGGCGATCCCTACATCTTCCTGGCCTGGCAGGCAGCGCATGCCAAGGCGTGGAAGGCGCCAAGCCGTGACGTGATGCTGATGCGCATGGAAAAGGCCGAGCGGCTTGGCCTGACCTATGAGGAATACACGCTCGAAATCCTCGAACGCGGGCTGCATCTGCAGCCGAAAGACACCGATCGCATCGCCGCGATCAAGGCGAGACGAAAGCGGCGCCGCGTCGCGCGTCTGGATTAGCAAGGGAAAGTGCAGGTGAGTCCCATCGAAATCAGGTCGCTGACTGCGGAAACACGCGACATGCTGGCCGACCTCCTGATCGAGACGGTCGCGGCCGGCGGCTCCGTCAGCTTCATGCATCCCTTATCCAGGCAAGCGGCGGAAACCTTCTGGAGCAACTCGTTGATGGCAGCAGAGAGAGGTGAAAGAGCGGTGCTGGGTGCTTGGTATGGCGACGCGTTGATCGGCACCGTCACCTTGCTGCTCGACTTTCCGGTCAATCAGCCGCACCGGGCCGAGATCGCCAAGCTCATGACCCGCGTCGAACACCGCGGCAAGGGCATAGCGAGCCGGCTGATGCGGGCGGCCGAAACGCTCGCCGTCGAGAAAGGCCGCACGCTTCTGGTGCTGGACACCGCAACCGAGGAGGGCGCTTCCGGCCTTTACGAAAAACTCGGCTTCACGCTCACTGGCGAAATACCGGACTTTGCCCTGAAACCGCATGGCGGGCTGACCGGCACGCTCATCTACTGGAAGCGCATCGGCGGCGCTGCCTAAGCCTTGTGGTGAACCTCTTGCAGCGCGTAGACCGGCGTCGCGATGCCTTCCATGCGCGCCTTCAGCTGCAGCGCCAGGAACTGGGAGTAATGGCGCGACTGGTGCAAATTGCCGCCATGGAACCACAGCGCCTCCTGCTGCGTCGGCTTCCACATGTTGCGCAGCTCGCCTTCCCAGGGGCCTGGGTCCTTCGTGGTGTTGGAGCCGAGGCCCCAGCATTTGCCGACCTTGTCGGCGACCTCCCGTGAGATCAAATCGGCCGCCCAGCCATTCATCGAACCGTAGCCGGTGGCGTAGACGATGAGATCGGCCGGCAGTTCCGATCCATCGCTGAGCAGGACCGAATGCTCCTTGATCTCCTTCACGTCGACACCGCTTTTCAGCTTGATCGACCCGTCGATGATCAGGTCGGAGGCGCCGACATCGATGTAATAGCCCGAGCCGCGTCGCAGATATTTCATGAAAAGGCCGGAGCCGTCGTCGCCCCAGTCGAGCATGAAGCCGGCCTTCTCCAGGCCTTTGTAGAAGTTGGCGTCGCGCTTCTTCATCTCGGCATAGGCCGGAATCTGGAATTCGTGCAGGATCTTGTAGGGCAGGGAGGCGAAGACGAGGTCGGCCTTGGCTGTGGTCATGCCGCTCGCAACCGCCTTTTCCGAATAGAGCGAGCCCAGGCCGATCTCCATCAGCGTGTCCGACTTGACGATGTGCGTGGTCGAGCGCTGCACCATGGTGACGTCGGCGCCGGCCTCCCAAAGGGCTGCTGCAATGTCGTGGGCGGAGTTGTTCGAGCCGATGACGACAGCTTGTCTGCCGACATAGGCATCGGGTCCCGGATGCTTCGAGGAGTGATGCTGGTCGCCCTTGAATGTGTCCATGCCCTTGAAGTTCGGCATGTTGGCCTTGCCGGATTGCCCCGTGGCCAGCACCAATTGTTTCGGCTTCAGCGTGATGTCCTTGCCGTCGCGGCGCACCACCACCGTCCATTCCTTCTTGCTGTCGTCATAGACAGCGCTCATGGCCTCGGTCGACGACCAGTAGTTCAGCTCCATTACCTTGGCGTACATTTCCAGCCAGTCGCCGATCTTGTCCTTGGGCGCGAAGACCGGCCAGTTCTTGGGGAAGTCGATATAGGGCAGATGGTCGTACCAGACCGGGTCGTGCAGGCACAGCGACTTGTAGCGCTTGCGCCAGCTGTCGCCGGCACGCTCGTTCTTCTCGACGATGATGGTGGGCACGCCGAGTTGCCGCAGCCGGGCGCCGAGCGCGATGCCGCCCTGGCCGCCGCCAATGATGAGCGTATAGGGCTGCGTCTTGAAGCCGAGTTCGGCGGCTTCCTTCTCGCGCTCCTCCTTCCAGGTCGGGCGGTTCTTGCCATGGCCGTGCTTGGCGCCGAGCGGGCGGTCGAAACCGGCCGGCTCCTCATGGCCCTTGAGCTCGACCATGGTGGTGAGCAGCGTCCAGATCTTGCCGTCCTTCAGCCGGATTTGGCCGAAGCCGCGCGCGACAGACGTTTCGAAACTGATCCAGCCGTCGAGCACGCCGTCGCTTTCCGTGGCATCCTCGCCCTTGGCGATCGCCCAGTTCGACGGTTTGGTCCTGGCCAACTGGCTGACCAGCATGTCGCGCACCTGATCGCGGCCTTCCATCGTCTTGATGTTCCAGGTGAAGGTGACGAGATCGCGCCAGTAACAATCCTCCTGGAAGCAGGCGACCGCCTTGTCGGTGTCGCCGGCGGTGAGTGCCGCGCCGAAGCGATCGAGCAGGTCGGAAAGCTTCTTGTTGGGGGCCTTGTCGAGCATTGAATTTCCTCCGCGATTTTTCTTGGCCGCCTGTAGCGAGCGGAACCCTGCCGAAGCTTGACGTCCGGCCTGGCGCAGTATCGCGGCAAATTATGCGCCGCGTCACGTCGTTCAATAGTTTGCCGCGTATTCAGGGGCTTATCGGGAAATCGGGACGCCGAAGACCGTTGCGAACCAGCGGCGGACCGCTTCTTCGGCCGGGCTCAGATGCGCGCCCGAAGGTGCGGTCAGATAGTGGCCGGCACCGCTCGACAGCGTAAAGCCGGACAGGGTAACGAGAGATCCTTCGCGCAGTGCCGCGTCGGCCAACGGTCGCGATCCCAGCACCATGCCGGCGCCGTGCTTCGCCGCCTCCAACGCGGTAACGAAACTGTCGAATTTGTGCGTGGGCCCGAGCGCCGGCTTCATCCGGGCGACGGCGAACCACTCGCCCCACATTTCCCGCGCGCCGACCACTGTAAGTCTCGGCATCCTGTCCAATCCTTGGCCTTGGCGACATTTGGCGACGCCATCGGCGTCAAGGTTTCGCGGGTGAGGCGGTCGGCCTGCCGTCCGGCAAAGGAGCCGGAGCCAATGCCGAATCGGATGTCGAGACCCACAAAGCGCTCGCCGTAATCGGCCGGTGTGTGGATGGTCTCGATCTGCAGCTGGACGAAGGGCAGGTCCTTGGCCATTTGCGGCAGCTTTGGCGCGATCATCAGCACGGCAAAGGAAATCGGCGAGCGGATCGTCACGCTCTGGACGGTCTTGGGTTCGAACAGCTCGCGCGTGCTGTTGGCGATCACGGCAAAGGCCGATTGCAGATGCGGCAGGTAGGCGGCACCCTCCGGCGTCAATTCGACGCCGCGCGCCAGGCGGATGAACAGCGGCTGCTTCAACCGCTCTTCGAGAGAACGGATGTGCTGGCTGACCGCAGCCTGGGTCAGGCCAAGCTCGGCCGCGGCGGCGGTGAAATTCGACAGCCGCGCGGCGGCCTCGAAACTCCGCAGCCAGTCGAGCGGCGGCAAGGGCAGGGTTGTTTGAGGCATAAACCGTTTATGGCCTTTGGCCGCAAAATGATAATTTGAGTTATGCCTTCGACATCATCACGATGCAACCGGAAACCCTGCGGAGTTGGCTGCGGGGCGCAGCGGACAGGAACGGATCTCCATGCTTACCCAGGCGCTGATCGGCGACGAAGGAAGAACGATCGACCTCGGTTGGAAGGACGGCGCGCGCACTCGCTTTCACGCCATGTGGTTGCGCGACAATGCGCTCGACGACAAGACGCGCAGCGCCGGCAACGGCCAGCGGCTGATCACCATTCTCGACATTCCGGCGCAAACGCGGATCGGCGCAGCCGCGATCAAGGGCGATGCGCTTGAAGTCAGTTTCGAACCGGAGGGAAAGACGGTGCGCTTTCCTGCGGCATGGCTGAGCGCCAATGCCTATGACCGCGATGCCGCCCGACAGCCCGGCTGGACAGGCGAGGGCACCGTGCGATGGACCAGGGCCTCTATGCAGAATTCGGTGCCGCGCGCCGGCTATGTCGCGGCCAGCCGCGACCGCGCCGTCTTGCGGCAATGGCTGTCGGCGGTGAAGACCTACGGCTTCGCGGTGATGGACGATCTGCCGGCCGAATCCGGGGCGCTGTGCAAAGTGTCCGATCTGTTCGGCTATATCAGGGAGACCAATTACGGCCGCTGGTTCGAGGTGCGCGCCGAGGTCAATCCAACCAATCTGGCCTACACCAATCTTGGCCTGCAGGCGCATACCGACAACCCCTATCGTGATCCGGTGCCGACCTTGCAGATCCTGTCGTGTATCGAAAACACGGTCGAGGGCGGCGAATCCAGCGTCGTCGATGGTTTTGCCGTGGCGGCCGCGCTGCAGGCCGAAAACCCCGAAGGCTTCCGGCTGTTGAGTTCATACCGGGCGCGCTTCGAATATGCCGGCTCGTCGGGCGTGCGATTGCAGGCCAAGCGGCCGATGATCGAGCTCGGGCCGGATGGCGAACTCATCGCCATCCGCTTCAACAACCGCTCGCTGGCGCCGACCGTCGATGTGCCGTTCGCGGAGATGGAGGCCTACTACGCCGCCTATCGCCGGTTTGCCGAACTGATCGAGGATCCGTCCTTCGAAGTGACCTTCAAGCTCGAGGCGGGCCAGGCCTTCATCGTCGACAACACCCGCGTCATGCATGCCCGCAAGCAGTTCTCCGGCGCCGGCAAGCGCTGGCTGCAGGGCTGCTACGCCGACAAGGATGGCCTTTTGTCGACGCTGTCGGCGATCGAACACGAATTCAAGGAAGCAGCGGAATGAGCAGCCAGGATTTGAACGCGAGCAACATCGTCGAATTCATCGCCGATATTTTCGAACGCCGAGGGGCTGAATCCTATCTCGGCGAACCCGTCACCATGTCGGAGCACATGTTGCAGGGCGCCTGGTTCGCCGAAAAGGACGGCGCGCCCGATGTGCTGGTGGCGGCAGCACTGCTGCACGATATCGGCCACTACACCAGCGAGTTCGGCACCTATTCGCCCGACGATGTCGAGGACAAGCATCATGACGAAGCCGGCGGCGAGGTGCTGGCGCCGTTCTTTCCACCGGTGATCGTCGAATGCGTCAGGCTGCATGTCGCGGCCAAGCGCTACCTCTGCGCTACCGACCCCACCTATTTCGGCAGGCTGTCGCAGGCCTCGGTCCACACGCTGTCGCTGCAAGGCGGGCCGATGAATGCCGAAGAGGTGGCCGAGTTCCGCAAGAACCCGTTCCACGAGGAAGCGGTGCGGGTTCGCATCTGGGACGAGGCCGGCAAGATCGCCAACATGAAGACCCGGGCATTTCGCGACTACATGCCGCTGCTGCAGCGGGTTGTCCGCGACTTCGCCAATCGCGCCTGATCGCAATCCGGGGAAGGAACGGCATATGCACCGTTTCGACGGCAAACATGCGCTAACCGTATGCCGCCGCAGACTTGCCGCGAGCGTCTGCGTGCGCAGGCGCTCGCGCCTCGCTGCCGATCCCTACCGGTGACGAGCCTTGTCACCGCGGATTTTATTGCGACATCCGTCGGCGCGGCCCAAGATCAGTAGGTCAGACTTCGGTGTATATTTGACTCAGACGAAGGTCTGAGAATCGAGCTGCAAGCACGAAAGGAGAGTTTCCTCAGCGTTTGTGAGCCGCAATTTTGGGCTGTTCATTCTTGAATACCGTGACACATCATGATGTGATGGTGGCATGAATGGAGAAAGGCAGCCCCTGTTTTCATCCGTGCGTCGCCGGGCGTACTTTAGCTTGCGCGTATTCGCGGCGGTTGCGGTGACGATGCCGGTGCTTGGTCTGCGGTTGAGCCATGTCGACGGTTACAAGATCGAATTCGCCGCTGCCAGCGCCAAGAGCGGAAACAATGGCAATGGTAACGGTGGTGGCAACGGTAGTGGTAACGGTAATGGCTCAGGCGGCAACGCCGGGAATGGCAACGCCAACGGAAAGGGAAAAAATGGTGCCGGCGACAACGCCGCCGGTAGCCAAGCTCCCAGTAGCCAAGTCAATGCCGCTGGCGACACGGTGACGGTACAGGGCGCCAAAATCCAGGTCGTGCATCGCGATGGATTCAGCGAAAGCATCGAGGCCGGCCGCTTCACTATGAAGGATCCGCTTGGAAGGACAATTGTCGAACGCGCCGTAAGGGCCTCCGACATTGCTCGTCTGAAAGGGCTGTAACTGTTGGTTCGCCAACCAGCATCCGACCTTCAGACAAGCCCCGATCTCCCTATACAAGACCCGTTTTGGGCGCGTGCATAAGAATGGCTGCTTCGGTGCGGTTTCGCACCTTTAGCTTTTGAAATATCCGAGTCATGTGGTGTTTTACCGTTTTCTCCTGCAGGTTGAGACGTTTGGCGACTTCTTTATTGCTCAGTCCTTCGCCTACCAAGGAGATTATCCCAAGCTCGCGTCCCGAGAGATTGGCAACGAGATCGGTTGTGCGCTTTTCCGGCCGGATCAGTTCATTCAAAAGCTGCGCTGACAGGGTCGGCGAAACATATTTTTTTCCTGCGGCTATATAAGTCAGCACCTCGGCCAGCGATGCCGCCCCAATCCCTTTTAGCACATATCCGCGTACGCCCAGCCTGAGCGCCGTTGCCAAATCGGCGTTCGCCTCCGAGACGGTGAGCATGACGATCTTGCAGTCAGGCTGAGTTGCAAGAATATTTTCCGCTGCCGCCAGACCCCCTCCCGGCAAACTGATGTCTAGCAGCAATATGTCGGGATTTGCCAAGGCCGCAAGCTGTTCGGCATCCGTCGCGGTTTCGCCCGCACCAACGACTTCGAAGCCGCCGATTTCGGCGAGGCTGCGAGCCACACCCTCGCGAAACAGCGGATGATCATCAACAATGGCAATCCTTATGGGAGCGGTCATTTCTGGTCCTCGATGTTGAGCGTTATGGTCAGCCGGGTCCCCCTGGGGCTCGAAAAGGTCTCGAAGTGACCTCCGATACTTTCGATACGTTCCCTCATACCGGCGAGTCCAAGTCCTTCACACGATCCCGACTGGAATCCAGGGCCGTGATCAAGCACTTGAATGAGGAGCTTGCCCTGCGTCACTCTCGCCTTGACAGCCTGCCCCTTGCCCAGACCGTGTCGCCAGGCATTGTTCAGCCCCTCCTGCGCGAAGCGAAAGATGCTTATTTTCTCGGACGTCCCCAGGTCGGGCAGGCGAGATGGCAGTGAAAGCGATACGGAGGAGGCCGTCCGGCGTTCATGTTCGGCAACCGCAAGCCGCAATATCTCCGCGACTGTCGAAGCTTCGATCTGTGGCAGCACGAGGCCGGTGCAGATGGCGCGGATCTCCCGCATCGCCTCGTCCAACGTATGATGGATATCGGCGATCTCGGTCTTCCGGTGGCTTGGGGATGCGGCGGGATCGAGCAGCAGAGGGCTGTCCATGCGCAGCGCAGCCAGTGCGACCAGCTGAGCTGGACCGTCATGCAAATCAGACCCGATGCGACGCAAGTAACGCTCGTTGATTGCCGTTGCGCGGCGCGACGCCTGCTGGACGCGCTCCCGCAAAGCGGAATTCTGCTCCAAAAGCAACTGAAGTTCGGCCACTTGTGTCTCAAGTGCTGAACGCTGCGTTTCGATAGTGCTGCTGCCGCGAAGCACGATTCCCGAGAGCATCGCCAAGGCGACCGCGGTCGCGCCAGCCACGAGCAGCCAGCTCGACCATAGTGCCGAGTTTAAAGTGCCCTGAAGATCGTCGGCTATCTCGTAGAACTCGGAAACGGCCACAACATCGCCCGACCACGGCTCTCGAACCGGATTGTAGATCTCGAGCAGCGAGGCGGTGGGGCTCTTCCGTTCCTTCCTTTCATTTTCGTCCAGATCATTGAATTGCGCCACCACGTTTCCACCGAACGCATGCAGCAAGTTCGCATTTGGCTCGAAGGTCTGGCCGATAAGAGCCGCGTCTTTGGCGTACAGCACCTTGCCATCACGCCGCCAAAGCACGAACGACGCCAGTTTTTTGCCGAGAGCACCCTGGTCCAGGGTTTCATCGAGCGCCCGTTTAACGGTGTCGCTGAGCTGCTGGCTTTTGCGCATATCCGGCAGGATTGGCGCGATGACACTGTCGACGTAAAGCGCGGTCGTGCTTGCAGAGTTGCGGATCACTCCATCTCGTATTTGCGAGGTGACCCATAGGCCGACGACCAGCATCAGCGACAGCAGCCCAATGCTTCCGACTATGATGAACTGCCAAGCCAACGATAGCCTGTTCCAGTTTTGATAGAGACTATCAATGTAGCGCACGTCTCAACCGACCCCGCGACTTTGGCCGCGCCAAAATGCCTAAGCCATCCTACATCTAGAACGGTCGATGGTGCGAGCAAGCGCTAGGTTGAATTGCCGGGGAAACCGCAATTTCAGGGCATGATCCCACCGCCACCCGCGGGGAACGGCGGTGGGATCAGCGTTACTGTATGATCTTGACGATCTTCCGCGTGCCGGGGTCGACCAGCACGGTTCGCCCGTCGACCACAACGTAGCGATACTTGACGCTCGGCACTTCATGCAGTTCCACCGTGTCGGGAATGGCGGTCCCCACGTTCAATTCGACACCTGGAATCTTCACCGACGCAAGGGGCTGCTTTTTCACGTATTCGCGCACAACCGTTTCCTGCTCCGGCGCGATGATGACGTCTTGAGCGGCAACTACGCCCGCGCTCGCGAGCAGCAAGAATCCGGCAATTGCGGTCGACTGGTACATGGTCGTCATGATTCTCTCCTTCATCAACGCTCATGCATCTTGCGCGAGCTCGATTCCGATACGGTGGTTGTTGGTGAGGTTGATGCACACCGCAAGCCGAACGGGCTTTTCGCGGCTGCGTTCCCGCGTGGGGCTTCGGTCCGGGCGTCATCGGGCCAATGGACTATAGGGAGAGGGACCAAAGTCTGGTGCCAGGCTGTAGAGGTCCTAGAGCCTCCTCAGGGCGGAACACAGGGTTCTCGGCATCGTTGAGATCAGCACTTGTGGGAGGCGTTAATGGACAACAGCGTCCATCAGGCACGATGGTTGCTCTTGCCTGTTTTCGGGGTAGCCATCCTGGTCATGACGACGGGAGTACTTCTAAGCTTGTGAGGCTGGTGTCATCGCTATGGGATCACAAGCTCAGGAAAAAACAAAATGTTGCGTTGCATTAATTGTTTGATGCAATTTGTAGGTGATTGTTGCAAAATTACTGCCAACATTCATTGGTCTTCTTAGAAGCCCGATTTTATTCACAAAATGTGGAACAAAGTATTTTTGGCAGAGTTGGCTAGGCTGAGGGACCGACTCTTTAAGGAGAAAGCAGATGAAACATGTGTTGATCACGAGCATGATTGCGCTTGGCGTCGGGTGCGGCGCCGCGATCGCCCAGACCCAGGCCGTGCAGCCGAGCGGTGGCGACAACTGCGCCGCCGGCGCGGCCGATTGCCAGAAGGGCGGCAAGGCCGGCGAACAGGCGCAAGGCAAGATGAAGTCACAGACCGATCAGAATGCACAGGGCCAGGCTGGCGCCACGACCGATCAGCAGGCTCAGGGCAAAGCCAAGCTCAAGACGGATGAACAGGCACAGGGCAAGGCCGGGACCAGTACCGAGCAGAATGCTCAGGGTCAGGCCGGCGCCACGACCGATCAGCAGGCTCAGGGCAAGGCCAAGCTCAAGACGGATGAACAGGCCCAGGGCAAGGCCGGGACCAGCACCGAGCAGAATGCTCAGGGCCAGACCGGCACCAGCACCGAGAAGCAGGCTCAGGGCAAGGCCAAGCTCAAGACGGATGAACAGGCCCAAGGCAAGGCCGGGACCAGCACCGAGCAGAACGCTCAGGGCCAGACCGGCACCAGCACCGAGAAGCAGGCTCAGGGCAAAGCCGGGACCAGCACCGAGCAGAACGCTCAGGGCCAGACCGGCACCAGCACGGACCAGCAGGCCCAGGGCAAGGCCGGGACCACCACCGAGCAGAACGCTCAGGGCAACACAAACGTCCAGACCGACCAGGGCAATACGGCCTCGATCAACAACGTGACAGTCGAGCAGAAGACGCAGGTCACGCAGATCATCCACGAGACCAGGGTTGAGCCGGTGAAGAACGTCGACTTCGACATTTCGGTCGGCATCGAGGTGCCGCGGCACAAAGTGCGCCTGCACCGTCTGCCGGCGCGCATTGTCAAGATCGTCCCGGCCTACGAATCCTATGAGTACTTCGTGCTGGCCGACGGGCGCATCGTCATCGTCGACCCGGATACGTACAAGATCGTGCTGATCCTGACGTGACACGGCAGTGACTCTTGTTCCCGGCGCGGTGCGATTAGGGGTATCGTATGCGCCGCGGTGGCCCGCCGACCAGAGGCGGCGGGCCACTTGCTTTGTCTTTCGCATCGCGCGTTTTTCCCGTTGACACCTTGCCTTTCACCCTCGTAGTGTCCGCCACGATGAAAAAGGCACTCATTCTCGTAGGAAAGCGCGTGGGCAAGGCGGTGTAACCGCCGGGCGAAAACCTCCCATGCGCAACACACAGGCTCCCATCGGGGGCCTTTTTTATTGCCCGAAACACGACTAAACGACCAGCAATCGCCTCATGGCTAGAAGTACGGGACCAGACCGATGAGCAACGGACAGAACGAACGGCGCGAAATACCAAACAGGGAAATGACTGGCGCCGAAATGGTGGTGCAGGCGCTGAAGGACAATGGCGTCAAGCATGTCTTCGGTTATCCCGGCGGCGCGGTGCTTCCGATCTATGACGAAATCTTCCAGCAGGACGAGGTCGAGCACATCCTCGTCCGCCACGAGCAAGGCGCAGGGCATGCGGCCGAAGGCTATGCCCGCTCGACCGGCAAGGCCGGCGTCATGCTGGTGACCTCCGGCCCGGGCGCCACCAATGCGGTGACGCCGCTGCAGGATGCGCTGATGGATTCGATCCCGCTGGTCTGCCTGACCGGGCAGGTGCCGACTTCGCTGATCGGCTCCGACGCGTTCCAGGAGTGCGACACGGTCGGCATCACGCGCCCCTGCACCAAGCACAACTGGCTGGTGAAGGACGTCAACGAATTGGCCGCCACCATCCATGAGGCCTTCCATGTCGCGACGACCGGCCGCCCCGGCCCGGTGGTGGTCGACATTCCGAAGGATGTGCAGTTCGCCAAAGGCATCTATGTGCCGCCGCAGGCGGCGCCGCGCACCAGCTACCAGCCGAAGGTCCAGGGCGACCTGGAAAAGATCAAGGCCGCCGTCGAACTGATGGCCGGCGCCAAGAAGCCGATCATCTATTCGGGCGGCGGCGTCATCAACTCCGGTCCGGAGGCCAGCCATCTGCTGCGCGAACTGGTCGACCTCACCGGCTTCCCGATCACCTCGACGCTGATGGGCCTCGGCGCCTATCCGGCATCGGGCAAGAACTGGATGGGCATGCTGGGCATGCACGGCACTTATGAAGCCAATATGGCGATGCATGATTGCGACGTGATGATCTGCATCGGCGCGCGCTTCGACGACCGCATCACCGGACGGCTGACCGCCTTCTCGCCCAACTCGAAGAAGATCCACATCGACATCGATCCATCGTCGATCAACAAGAACGTGCACACGGAAGTGCCCATCATCGGCGATGTCGGCCGGGTGCTGGAGGACATGGTGCGGCTGTGGCGGGCGAGCGCCAAGGCCGACAAGAAGGCGCTCCATCCCTGGTGGGAGCAGATCGCCAAATGGCGCGCGCGTGACTCGCTCGCGTTCAAGATGAACCACGATGTGATCATGCCGCAATATGCCATCCAGCGGCTCTACGAACTGACCAAGGACATGGACACCTACATCACCACCGAGGTCGGCCAGCACCAGATGTGGGCGGCGCAGCACTATCATTTCGAGAAGCCGAACCGCTGGATGACGTCGGGCGGGTTGGGCACGATGGGCTACGGTCTGCCGGCTGCGCTCGGCGTACAGATCGCGCACCCGGATGCGCTGGTCATTGACATCGCAGGCGATGCCTCGGTGCAGATGACGATGCAGGAGATGAGCGCGGCGGTGCAGCACAATGCGCCGATCAAGGTCTTCATCCTCAACAACCAGTATATGGGCATGGTGCGCCAGTGGCAGCAATTGCTGCACGGCAACCGTCTGTCGCATTCCTACACCGAGGCGATGCCCGACTTCGTCAAGCTGGCTGACGCCTATGGCGGCCACGGCATTCGTTGCGAGAAGCCGGACGAGTTGGACGATGCGATCAAGGAGATGATCGCGGTGAAGAAGCCGGTGCTGTTCGATTGCCGGGTGGCGACGCTCGCCAACTGCTTCCCGATGATCCCGTCGGGCAAGGCGCATAATGAAATGCTCCTGCCCGACGAGGCGACCGACGAAGCCGTGGCCAACGCCATCGACGCCAAGGGCAGGGAACTGGTCTAGGTCCAAGCCGGGGCAGGGCTGTCGCGAGAAGCCGTGCGCAAACAGAGAATTAGCTCAAAGTCTGAAAACGAGATTCATGTCATGAACGCACAGCTTCAACCGACCGGCTCCGCCTATTTCATCGCCAAGGAAACGGAAAAGCCGGAGAACCACACGCTCTCCGTGCTGGTCGACAATGAGCCCGGCGTGCTTGCCCGGGTCATCGGCCTGTTTTCCGGCCGCGGTTATAACATCGAGAGCCTCACCGTCTCCGAGACCGAACACGAGAAGCACCTGTCGCGCATCACCATCGTGACGCGCGGCACGCCGCATGTGCTGGAGCAGATCAAGCATCAGCTCGAGCGCATCGTGCCGGTGCACCGCGTCGTCGATCTCACCGTGCGCTCGCACGAGTTCGGCCAGGAGCGGCCGCTGGAACGCGAGCTGGCGCTGGTCAAGGTCGCCGGCACTGGCGAAGCCCGCGTCGAGGCGCTGCGTCTGGCGGATGCTTTTCGCGCGTCGGTCATCGACGCCAACACCGAGCACTTCATCTTCGAGATTACCGGCAAGGGTTCGAAGCTCGACCAGTTCATCGCCATCATGAAGCCGCTCGGCCTGGTCGAGATCTGCCGCACCGGCGTGGCGGCGATGAACCGGGGCCCGCAGGGGATGTAGGCCTTCATGCGCGCGGCGGGGCGCTTTGGACCAATGGAATGAGGTTGCGTCCAACGCCCTGTCGACTTAAGTCAGCATTGCTGACCTTTGTGAGCCGTCATGACCCTCGACGCTTTCCTTGCCCTTTTGGTCTACGCCTTCGTGACCTCGATCACGCCGGGGCCGAACAACCTCATGCTCTTGGCGTCGGGCGTGAATTTCGGCCTGGTCAGAACCATTCCCCATATGCTGGGCATCAGCATGGGTTTCCTGGTGCTGTTGCTTGCTGTCGGCGTTGGCCTGGGCGCGGTGCTTACGGCGTTTCCGGCCTTGCACACCGGATTGAAGATCGCCGGCGCTGCCTATCTGCTCTATCTCGCCT
This sequence comes from Mesorhizobium sp. M0029, assembly GCF_040323735.1. Classification (NCBI taxonomy): domain Bacteria; kingdom Pseudomonadati; phylum Pseudomonadota; class Alphaproteobacteria; order Hyphomicrobiales; family Phyllobacteriaceae; genus Mesorhizobium; species Mesorhizobium sp. M0029. Next base: position 148,468 of record NZ_JAMYVF010000007.1, on the reverse strand, counting down.
GGAAGATCGCCATGTCGCGCTCGCTGTCCAGCAAGGGTGAGACGGAGGCACGGCCGATGCGCTTCATCGAGGCAGCCGCATTCCAGTGGGTCAATGCGAAAGCCTGGGTGATGGCGATCACCGCCATGGCCGTCTACTCCAATCCGGACCACCCGTTCCTGTCGGTGGCGCTGATCGCGATGGCCTTCACCGTCGTCAACCTGCCGAGCGTCTCGATGTGGGCCGGTGTCGGCACAGCGTTGCGCGGGTTCCTGTCGGATCCGGTGCGGCTGAAATGGTTCAACATCGCCATGGGCGTGCTCTTGGCGGCGACGCTCTGGCCGATGCTGAAATAGACGCATCCGGCCTGAAATCTCAACCGCATCCTGGCTGGTTTTCCGACTGCTGAGCCGGCTGCATAGTCATTGTGCAGTGCACATTAAATCTTCGTAATGCCGTGTTTTGGCCCTTTTCCGACAAATGAGCGTCCTATCTACTTCGGCGAGATCGCGGCAAGGCGCCGTGATTGGGTAGAATGAGACCACCGGGTTCGGCGTGTCGGATCATAGGGCTTTTAGTCGATGCGCGGAAAAGTCGTTCTGGCAGTGGTGGTGGCAGCGGCCTGTGTCGCCGCGGCATGGGTCTATTTTTCGCCGGCGGCAATGAGCAGTCTGCAGCAGATGCTGCCGGGCGCCAGGCAGACGGCAGCAGCGGACAAGCCGGCTGGATCGTACAAGGCTTCGGCCGACAAGGCTGGGGGCAAATCCGGCGCCGGCGGCAATGCCGCCCGTTCGGCCTCGATCGTCTCGGCCACCGCGACAATGGCCGATTTTCCGATCCGCCGTTACGCCATCGGCTTCGTGTCTTCGCCGGCCGTGGTCAACATCAATGCCCGCGTGTCCAGCCAGATCGTGTCGATCGACGTCAAGGACGGCCAGATGGTGAAGGCCGGCGACCTTTTGTTCTCGCTCGACGATCGCGCGCTCAAGGCGCAGCTGGGCAAGGATCAGGCGACGCTGGCCAAGGACCAGGCGCTGCTCACCAGTTCGGGCTCCGACCTCCAGCGCGCCAAGGACCTCGTTGCCAAGCAGGCGGGCACGCAACAGACCTACGATCAGGCGGTGGCGGCGCAGAAGGCTGCTGCGGCGACCGTCGATGCCGACAAGGCGACGATCGATGCCGACAATGTCCAGCTCGGCTTCGCCAGCATCAAGGCACCGATTGCCGGCCGGCTCGGCGCGGTCAGCGTTTCGGTCGGCGACCTCGTCACGTTAAGCAACGGCAACTCGAGCACGGCTACGCCGCTGGTGACGATCACCGAGATGGATCCGCTGCAGGTCAATTTCAATCTGCCGGAAAGCAATCTGGCGCTGCTGCACAAGGCGCTGGCCAACCCGCAGCAAGGCGCGGTGACGCTGACCAAGGACGGCGACCCGACGCCGATCGGCAAGGGCACGCTCGACTTCGTCGATTCCAGCGTCGACACCGCCTCCGGCACCATCGCGACGCGGGCCAGCATCCCCAATGCCGATCTTTCACTGTGGCCCGGGCAATATGTGAATGTCGTGCTCGACGCCGGCATCATGCCGCAGATGACCTCGGTTCCGACCGTTGCCGTGCAACCCAGCCAGAAGGGGCCGTTCGTCTATGTCGTCAAGCCCGACAACACGGTCGAGATGCGCCCCGTTCAGGTGGCGCTGACCGAAGGCGAAAACAGCGCCATCAGCCAAGGCGTCAAGGCAGGCGAGAAGGTGGTCGTCGAGGGCCAGACCAGGCTGAAGGAGGGCGCTGCCATTCACGAAGGCAAGGCGGCAGGCGGCGACCAGGCCGCGCCCAAGGTCGCCGAAGCCGGCAAGGCGGCTGCCCAATGATTTCCGAATTCTGCATAAGAAGGCCTGTCGCCACGCTGCTGATGTCGTTCGCCCTCGTGCTGGGCGGGCTGTTTGCCTACAAGTTCCTGCCGGTGGCGGCGCTGCCGAGCGCCGAATTCCCGGTCGTCAATGTCTCGGCCAACCTGGCCGGCGCGTCACCCGAAACCATGGCCACTTCGGTGGCGACGCCGCTGATCAAGCAGTTCGCCACCATTGCCGGCATCGATTCCATCTCGACCAGCAATTCGCTGGGACGCACGTCCATTGCCATCCAGTTCGTGCTCAACCGGGATATCGACGCGGCGGCCGCCGACGTGCAGGCGGCGATCGCGCGCACGCAGCGGCAACTGCCGCCCGAGATGACAGCGCCGCCGAGCTATCGCAAGGTCAATCCGGCCGACGCGCCGATCCTTCTGATGTCGCTGGTCAGCGACACGGTTCCGCTCACCGACCTCGACGCCTTCGCCGAAAACGTCATCTCGCCCTCGCTGTCGACCATCGACGGCGTGGCGCAGGTGTCGATCTTCGGCCAGCAGAAATATGCGGTGCGCGTGCAGATCGACCCGACGGCGCTGGCGGCGCGCGGCATTTCGATCGACCAGCTGCAGACGGCAATCGCGTCGGCCAACTCCAACACGCCGCTCGGCGTCTTGCAGAACGACAAGCAGCAGCTGACCATCACGGCCAATACGCAGCTCACCGATGCCGCCGGGTTCTCCAACCTCATCATCGCCACCAAGAACGGCCATCCGGTGCGGCTGGGCGAGGTGACGCGCGTCATCGACTCGGTCGAGACCACGACGACTGCAAGCTGGTATGACGGCACGCGCGCCATCATCCTGGCGGTGCAGCGCCAGCCCGACGCCAACACGGTCGACGTCGTCGACAAGGTCAAGGCGATGCTGCCGTCGTTCAAGGACCAAATGCCGGCCGCCGCCGACATCAAGCTGCTCAACGACCGTTCGACCTCGATCCGCCAGGCCGTCAACGACGTCCAGTTCACGCTGCTTCTGACCATCGCTTTGGTGGTGATGGTGATCTTCGTCTTCCTGCGCCGGGTGACTGCAACCATCATTCCGGCCGTGGCGGTGCCGATCTCGTTGATCGCGACGCTCGGCGCCATGTTCCTGTTCGGCTTCTCCATCGACAACATCTCGCTGATGGGCCTGACGCTCGCAGTCGGCCTCGTCGTCGACGACGCCATCGTCATGCTGGAAAACATCTTTCGCCACATTGAGGAGGACGGTCTCTCGGCCTTCGATGCCTCGCTGAAGGGCGCGCGCGAAATCGGGTTCACCATCATCTCGATCTCGATCTCGCTGGTGGCGGTGTTCATCCCCGTGCTTCTAATGGGCGGCGTCATCGGCCGCATCTTCAACGAATTCGCCGTCGTGGTGACGGTCGCCATCCTGGCTTCGATGTTCGTGTCGCTGACACTGACGCCAATGCTGTGTTCGCGCTTGCTGTCGGTGACCAAGGCCGATCGCGACAAGCATGCCCCCGGCCACAAGCAGGATATCGTCACCCGCGGCTATGACCGGCTTTTGACCTTCTGCCTGCGCCACACTTTTCTGGTGTTCCTCGTCTTCGCCGGCACGGCGGCAGGGTCGGTCTGGCTGATCGAGGTCTCGCCGAAAGGCTTTTTCCCGCAAGAGGATATCGGCCAGATCTCGGTTACGACGATCGCCAGGCAGGACATCTCCTACGACGCCATGGTCAAGCTGCAGAACCAGGCGGCAAGTGTCTTCTCGCATTCGCCCTATGTCTCGCATGTCGCCTGGTCAGCCGGCGGCGGCAACAATGCGCTGAACCAGGGCCAGCTCTATGTGCAGCTGAAGGACAAGAGCCAGCGCCCCGACATCGACAAGGTGCTGTCGGATCTGCGGCGGCAACTGGCCACTGTGCCGGGGATCGATGCCTATATGCAGCCGGTGCAGAACCTGCGGCTTGGCGCGCGTTCTTCCGCCAGCGCCTACCAGCTCGTCGTTCAGGGCCTCGATACCGGCCTGACCGACACATGGGCGCAAAAGCTCAACGATGCGATGGCGGCCGATCATGCGAATTTCACCGACGTCACCAGCGATTTGCAGAACAATTCATTGCAGGCGACGCTGGTGGTCGATCGCGACAAGGCGGCGTCGCTCGGCATCGACACCGACACGCTGCGCTCCAGCCTCTATGGCGGCTTCGGCACGGAGCAGGTCTCGACGATCTTCGGCTCGGCCGACAGCTACGAAGTCATCATGGAGCTCGATCCCAACATCGAATGGTCGCCCGAGCGCATGCTGGCCATCCAGGTCAGGACGGCAAGCGGCAGCCTGGTGCCGCTCGGCGCCTTTGCCCGCGTCGACCGCACCGCCGGCGCGCTGACGGTCAACCAGCTCGGCCAGCTGCCGGCGGTGACCATCTCCTACAACCTGCCGCAAGGCGTGGCGCTGGGCGACAGCACGGCCCGCATCGCCGCGCTGAAGGAGCAGATCGGCATGCCGCCGGCGATTTCGACCAGCTTTGCCGGCACCGCCAAGACCTTCCAGGATTCGCTGGCCAATCAGGGCCTGCTGATCGGCGGCGCCATTCTGACCATCTATATCGTACTCGGCATCCTCTATGAGAGCTTTATCCATCCGCTGACCATTCTGACCGGCCTGCCTTCGGCGGTGCTGGGCGCGGTGGTCGCGCTGCGCTTTGCCGGCATGGACCTGTCGGTGATCGCGGTGATCGGCATCCTGATGCTGATCGGCATCGTCAAGAAGAACGGCATCATGATGGTCGACGTCGCGCTGGAGCTGCGACGAGAAGGCATGTCGGCCAAGGAATCCATACACAAGGCGTGCCTGATGCGTTTCAGGCCGATCATGATGACGACGTTGGCGGCGCTGATGGGCACGTTCCCGATCGCGCTCGGCACCGGCGCCAGTGCTGAGCTGCGCCAGCCGCTCGGTGTCGCGGTGGTTGGCGGGCTGCTCGCTTCCCAGGCGCTGACGCTGTTCGTCACCCCTGTCATCTATGTCTATTTCGAGAATTTCTCCGGCTGGCTGGTGAGCTTCTTCTCTTCGAAAAAGAACAGGCCGGAGCTGCATGCGGTCGAGAGCGGCGAGCAGGCGCTGTTCGCTCCCGAGGATCGGCTCGAGCCGCAAAAGGCCGCCGCCGAATAGGCGATAGCCCGTGGCCCAAGCTGTCATGCTTGCGGCCGCGTGCCGCCGATCCTAATCTGAGGTCATGTCCCATGATCATGACCACGACAATGAGCTCGACCCGTTTGCGGCGCGCGTGCGCGCGCTGGAGACCATCCTCACCGAAAAAGGCCTGATCGATCCGGCCGCAATCGACGTCATCGTCGACACCTATGAGACCAAGATCGGACCCCGCAACGGCGCCAGGGTGGTGGCGAAAGCCTGGAGCGATCCGGTCTATGCCGAATGGCTGAAGCGCGATGCGACGGGAGCGATCGCGTCGCTGAGCTATAGCGGTCGCCAGGGCGAGCACATGCAGGCGGTGTTCAACACGGACGAGACGCACAACCTCGTCGTCTGCACGCTGTGCTCCTGCTATCCGTGGTCGGTACTTGGGCTGCCGCCGGTCTGGTACAAGGCGCCGCCCTATCGGTCGCGGGCGGTTATCGATCCGCGCGGCGTGCTGGAGGAGTTCGGGCTGACCTTGCCGGCGGAGAAAAAGATCCGCGTCTGGGATTCGACTGCCGAACTGCGCTATCTCGTGGTGCCGATGCGTCCCGAAGGCACCGAGGGCTGGAGCGAGGACCAGCTCGCCGGACTGGTCAGCCGCGATGCGATGATCGGCACGGCGGTGGCCAAGGAACCCGGGACAAAGAAGGTTCCGGCATGAATGGACCGCAGGATCTCGGCGGGCAGATGGGCTTCGGGCCGGTGGCGCCGGAGAAGGACGAGCCTTACTTCCATGCCGACTGGGAGCGGCGGGCGCTGGGCGTGACGCTGACCGCCGGCGCCATGGGCGCCTGGAACATCGACGAGAGCCGGCACGCCAGGGAATCGCTGCATCCGGCCGTCTATTATTCCTCAAGCTACTACCAGATATGGATCAAAGCGCTCGAGGTGCTGCTGAAGCGCCATGGCTTCGTCAGCGAGCGCGATCTGACGGAGGGTCGGGCGGTCGATCCGGCTGCGACTCCCAAAAGGGTGCTGAAGGCCGAAAACGTGCCGGCGGTGCTGGCCAAGGGCAGTCCCTGCGACCGGCCGGTCGAGACGGCGCCGCTCTTCAAGGCCGGCGATCCGGTGCGGACAAGGAATTTCAATCCCACCGCCCACACAAGGCTGCCGCGTTATGCGCGCGGCAAGCACGGAATCATCGAGGCCGTGCGTGACGGCTTCGTCTTTCCTGACAGCAACGCGCGTGGCAACGGTGAAAACCCGCAATGGGTCTATACCGTGGTCTTCGATGGCTTGGAAATCTGGGGCGAGGGCGCCGACTCGACGCTGACCGTCTCGATCGATGCCTGGGAGAGCTATCTTGAGCCGGCCTGAAGGTGCATTGCCGGCGGGTCTGGACGAACCGGTATTCGCCGAACCCTGGCAGGCCGAAGCCTTCGCCATGACGGTGGCGCTGCATGACAAGGGCTTGTTTTCGTGGAGCGAATGGGCCGATGCGCTGTCGGCGCAAGTGAAGAAGCCGGGCGCCGCAAGCGACGGCCACGACTATTACGAGCACTGGCTGGCAGCGCTGGAAACGCTGCTGGCGACCAAGGGCGTCGCCGGCAAAAACGATGTCGACACGCTCGCCGCCGCCTGGGAACGCGCCGCGCATGCAACCCCGCACGGCAAGCCGATTTTGTTGGAGAACGATCCGGGGATTGGTGAGGGATGAAGTCCTCGCGATGTTTGCGCCGCCCCTCACCTGCCTGCCGGCATCCTCTCCCCGTACGACGGGGAGAGGGTCGCTCGCGTCCATGGTTTCGCCAATCTCAAGCATCTCATGATGGCGCCGAGGCTGCGGCCAGCCTTTTTCTCCCGGTCAGTATACGGGGAGAAATGCCCGGCAGGGCAATGAGGGGCAGCGCTGGCGGTTTGTCATTATCTGAAGCGATTGCCCTCCGTTCTCAATGCTTGTTCCCTTTACGTTCGGTTTCGGCGCTGTTAGCCTGAGCGCCTCCGGCATTGATGGTGGCGGCCTTGTCTTTCCCTTGCGAATCCGGTCTCTCGCGCTGATGGAATTCTCTCCCCAACAGGATGAGGCGTTGAAGGCGGTGGCGCGCTGGCTGAAAGAGGGCCGGCCGCAGGTCTTCCGGCTGTTCGGCTATGCCGGCACCGGCAAGACCACGCTGGCGCGCTATTTTGCCGAACATGTCGACGGCCAGGTGCAGTTCGCCGCCTTCACCGGCAAGGCGGCGCAGGTGCTGCGTTCCAAGGGCGCGGTCAATGCCCGCACCATCCATTCGTTGATCTACCGGCCGAAGGGCGAGGAATCGGTGTCGGACGAGGTGACCGGCAAGACCTCGATGTCGCCGACCTTCTCGCTCAACCGGCAAAGCCCTATTTCACGGGCGAAGCTGGTGGTCATCGACGAATGCTCGATGGTCGACGAGCAGCTTGGCCGCGACCTTCTGAGTTTTGGCACGCCGATCCTGGTGCTTGGCGATCCGGCGCAGCTGCCGCCGATCTCGGGCGGCGGCTTCTTCACCGAGCATGAGCCGGATGTGCTCTTGACCGAAATCCACCGCCAGGCGCGCGACAATCCGATCATCCAGCTGGCGCTCGACGTGCGCGAGGGCCGCGAGTTCATGCGCGGCGACTACGGCACCGCGCAGGTGATCGGCAAGGAGGACGTCACCCAGGAGCTGGTGCTGAAGGCGGACCAGGTGTTGGTCGGCACCAACCGCACACGCCGCCGCTACAATCAGCGCCTGCGCGAGCTGAAGGGTTTCAATGCCGATTATCCGCAGGCCGGCGACAAGCTGGTCTGCCTGCGCAACGACCCCGCCAAGGGCCTGCTCAACGGTTCGCTGTGGAAGGTGATGACCTCGTCGCGCGAGACGGTGAAGCCGGGCATCAACCTTCTGGTCTCGCCCGAGGAGGACGATCCCGACCGCGGCGTCGCCAAGATCAAGCTGCTCAAGTCGGCTTTCGAGGATCCGGACGCCGATATCCCCTGGCAGCAGAAGAAGCGCTTTGACGATTTCGACTATGGCTACGCGCTGACCGTGCACAAGGCGCAGGGTTCGCAGTGGAACGACGTCGTTCTATTCGACGAGAGCTGGGCATTCAAGGAAACCCGCCAGCGCTGGCTTTATACTGCCATCACGCGGGCGGCAGAGCGGCTGACGATTGTTAGATAGCTGGCGTTAGATAGCGGCGTCAGGTAGCAGCCGGCGCAGCAGGGCTGAGTGGCGTCGCGCCCAGCCATTGCCAGGCATCCGCTTCATCCTCGGCCGCGAAGTGCCTGAACTCGATGGGTGGCGAAGCCGGAAGGAAGTTCCGCGCATCCGCTATCCAGTCGGGCTCACCGATCGTCGCGCACCGGGCGATATGCTCCAGGGCGTGCACCGTGCCCTGTTTCAGCGTCTCGTCGTCCATATCGATCCAGTCGACGCCCTCATGATCAACCAGCCGCACCAAGACATCGATCCTCGGGTGCAGCGCGTAGGCAGCCTCCAGCAATCCGAACAGATTTTCGCCGTCGGCGGCCGATACATGGCCGACGACGTCGATGGCGAAAAGGTCCTCACGGTCGGTTTCGAGGCGGCGGATCGCGGGCACGGATTGGAGAAAATTCATTGGCTGGGTTCCCCCTTGCGAGCAGATGTCATCACTGGAACACCCGAAAGCCCCTGTCTGTTCCCATCAAAGGCAGTATAGATGCGCTGCACAAACAGCCGGACCTCACGCCATGCCCGCGAAACTCTCGGTCAATCTCAACGCCATCGCCATGCTGCGCAACCGCCGCGACCTGCCGTGGCCGAGCGTCACCGGGCTCGGCCGCCTGGCGCTGGCGGCCGGCGCGCACGGGCTGACGGTTCATCCGCGGCCCGACGAGCGCCACACCAGGCATTCCGACCTGCCGGAGATCCGGGCGCTGATCGACGACCAGTTTCCCAAGGCGGAGTTCAACATCGAGGGCTACCCGACCGAGGATTTTCTGGCGCTTGTGGAAAGGCACCAGCCGGAGCAGGTGACGCTGGTGCCCGACGATCCGGCGCAGGCGACATCGGACCATGGCTGGAACTTTGCCGCCGAGGCGGCGTTCCTTATCCCGATCGTCAAGCGTCTGAAAAAAGGGGGCTTCCGCGTGTCGCTGTTTTCCGATCCGGATCCCACCGGCGTCAATGCCGCGCGCGATACCGGCGCCGACCGCATCGAGCTCTATACCGGGCCCTACGGCAGCTACCATTCCGATTCCGCCAAGGCGCGGAAGGAGCTGGAAAGATTGGGAAAAACCGCGGATGCCGCACTCGCCGCCGGGCTCCAGGTCAATGCCGGGCACGATCTGGTGGTGAACAACCTTCCGGCATTGGCAAAGCGCATTCCGGCATTGGCCGAAGTGTCTATCGGACACGGGTTGACAGCCGATGCGTTGGAGTATGGCATGGCCGGCACGGTGGGGCGGTTTCTGAAGGCTTGCGGTTGGTAGCGGTGGAAGGCTCGTGTCGAAGGTGATATCGCATGACAGCAAGCAAGGCGCACCGCACGATGATCGGGGAGTAGTCGATGGCTCTTTCCAGCATCGGTAGCGAGGCTGAACCCGTCGAACAACCGAACCACTCCCACACTGAACAGCACAGCACCAAAGTTCTGATGCTGGGCGCGCTTGGCGTCGTCTATGGCGATATCGGCACCAGCCCGATCTATGCCTTCCGCGAGGCGCTTCACGCTTCGCCTGGTACCGACACGCGCATAGATGTCCTGGGCGTGCTGTCGCTGATCGTCTGGGCGCTGACGATTATCGTCACCATAAAATACGTCGCTTTCGTGCTTCGCGCCGACAACAAGGGCGAGGGCGGCACGCTGTCCCTAATGGCGCTGGCGCGCAGCGCCTATCCAAAAGGCGCCAAGCTTATCCTCGGCATCGGACTTTGCGGGGCGTCGCTTTTTTTCGGAGACGCTATCATAACTCCGGCCATTTCCGTGCTGTCGGCAGTTGAGGGCCTGGAAGTGGTGACACCGACGCTGGAGGCCTATGTCGTTCCGATCACCTTGGTCATCCTGGCATTTCTGTTCTCCGTGCAGCGCTTCGGCACGGGGAAGGTGGCGGCAGTATTCGGGCCGGTGACGGCGCTATGGTTCCTGGCCATCGGCGTTTCCGGGCTCTACCACCTGATGGATGATCCTTCGGTGCTGTTGGCGATCAACCCGTATTATGCGATCGCCTACTTAGCCGGCACGCCGACCGCCGCTTTCGTGACCGTTGGTGCAGTGTTCCTGGCGGTAACGGGGGCCGAGGCGCTTTATGTCGACCTTGGACATTTCGGGCGCAAGCCGATCGTGCTCGCGTGGTTTTCCGTGGTGTTTCCTTGCCTGCTGCTCAACTACTTCGGCCAGGGCGCCTTTGTTTTGGCGAATGGCGGCAGGCCGACCAATCCATTCTTCGAGATGTTGCCGGATTGGGCGCTGATGCCAATGGTCGGCTTGGCAACGGCCGCCACCGTGATCGCCAGTCAGGCGGTGATCTCGGGTGCTTTTTCGCTGGCACGTCAGGCAGTGCAACTCAACCTGCTGCCCCGCATCGAGGTGCAGCACACGTCCGAAATGCAGAGCGGCCAGATTTATATGCCGCGCGTCAACCTGCTCATCGCCCTGGGAGTGATGCTGCTGGTTGTCGGCTTCGGCAGCTCGAGTTCGCTGGCTTCCGCTTACGGAATTTCGGTAACCGGCGAGATGCTGATGACAACCATTCTGCTGTTCGTTGTCATGCGCAATTTGTGGAAATGGCAGCTTGGGCTCGCCCTGGCATTGGCGCTGCTGTTCGGCACCATCGACATGGGTTTCTTCCTGGCGAATGTCGTCAAGATCGTGGAAGGCGGATGGGTGTCAATATCCGTTGCCTGCCTCATGGGGCTGATCATGACCACCTGGATACGCGGCAGCCGCTATCTGTTCGACAAGACCCGGCGCAACGAAATCCCGCTCGATTTCCTCGCCGGCAATCTGCTGAAGAAGAAGCCGCAGCTGGTGTCCGGCACCGCCGTGTTCCTGACCAGCGATCCGCAAAGCGCGCCGACAGCGCTGATGCACAGCCTGAAGCACTACAAGGTGCTGCACGAGCAGAACGTCATTCTGTCGGTGGTCACCGCACCGCAGCCGCTGGTGCCCGACAGCGAGCGGGTCAAGATGGAGACAGTCAACGAGTTGTTCATGCGGGTGACGCTGACCTTCGGCTATATGGAGCAGCCCAACATTCCGCGCGCGCTGGCGATCTGCCGCAAGCAGGGCTGGAAGTTCGACATCATGACGACGTCGTTCTTCCTGTCGCGGCGCTCGCTCAAGGCATCGCCCAATTCCGGCATGCCGGTGTGGCAGGACAAGCTGTTCATCGGGCTCGCCCGCTCGGCGGCCGATGCGACGGAGTATTTCCAGATCCCGACCGGACGTGTGGTCGAGATCGGCACGCAGGTGGCGATCTAGGTTCCGGCAGCCTTTGACGCCACGCACCGGTCATTGCGGGGCAAGCCCTGCGCTGGGAACATGGTAGCCCTACCGTCACGGCACTTGATATTGCATCGCAGCAAGCGTAGAGCACCGCGCGCTTATCGGAGTGTCGTCCATGGCCCTTACCAATGCTGGTATTGAGGCAGAACCCGTCGAACAATCGAGCCATCCCGAAATCGAACAGCACAGCACCAAAGTTCTGATGCTGGGCGCGCTCGGCGTGGTCTATGGCGACATCGGCACCAGCCCGATCTACGCCTTCCGGGAAGCGCTTGTTGCGTCCTCCGGCGGCGAAATCGCCGAGCGCGGCGATATTCTGGGCGTGCTGTCGCTGATCATCTGGTCGTTGACGATTATCGTCACCATCAAATACATCATGTTTGTGCTCAGAGCCGACAACCGAGGCGAGGGCGGCGTGCTGTCGCTGATGGCGCTGGCGCGCGGCAGTTTCCCGACCCGCTCGGCGATCATCCTGGCCATCGGTATTGTCGGCGCGTCATTGTTCTTCGGTGACGCCGTCATCACGCCGGCAATCTCGGTGCTTTCGGCGGTTGAAGGCATGAATGTCGTTACCCCGACCTTCCAGCCCTACGTCGTGCCGCTGACGCTGGTCATCCTGGCGATCCTGTTTTCGGTGCAGCGCTTCGGGACCGGCGGTGTGGCGCTGATCTTCGGGCCGATCACGGCGGTCTGGTTCCTGGCTATCGGTCTTTCGGGCTTGAACCACATCATCGCCGATCCCGAAATCCTGTGGGCGGTCAGCCCGCACTACATCGTCGCCTTCCTGATCAATTCGCCCGATGTCGCCTTCGTCACCATCGGCGCCATCTTCCTCGCCGTCACCGGCGCCGAAGCGCTTTATGCCGATCTCGGCCATTTCGGCCGCAAGCCCATCGTGCTCGCCTGGCTGGCCATCGTGTTTCCCTGCCTACTGCTAAACTATGCCGGGCAGGGCGCTTTCGTGCTGGCGAAGAACGGTCACGTCGGCCATCCATTCTTCGAGATGAACGAAGGCTGGACGCTGATCCCGATGGTGGTATTGGCAACCGCGGCGACGGTCATCGCCAGCCAGGCGGTCATATCGGGCGCCTTCTCGCTGACCAGGCAGGCGGTGCAGCTCAATATGCTGCCGCGCCTCGAAATCCTGCACACGTCGGAACGGCAGTCGGGCCAGATCTACATGCCGCGCGTCAATGTTTTGCTGGCGTTGGCGGTGATGTTGCTGGTCGTCGGTTTCGGCGAATCGAGCAAGCTCGCCTCCGCCTATGGCATCTCGGTGACCGGCAACATGTTGGTGACGACGGTGCTGCTGTTCGTCGTCATGACCCGCATCTGGAAATGGCGGCTGTGGGTGGCGGTCGCCATGACGGCGCTGTTCGGCTTCATCGACATCGGCTTCTTCGCCTCCAACATCGTGAAGGTGTTCGAGGGCGGCTGGGCGTCGCTTGCGGTGGCCTTCACCATCGTTCTGGCGATGTGGACCTGGGTGCGCGGCAGCCGCTATCTGTTCGACAAGACCCGGCGCAACGAAATCCCGCTCGATTTCCTCGCCGGCAATCTGCTGAAGAAGAAGCCGCAGCTGGTGTCCGGCACCGCCGTGTTCCTGACCAGCGATCCGCAAAGCGCGCCGACAGCGCTGATGCACAGCCTGAAGCACTACAAGGTGCTGCACGAGCAGAACGTCATTCTGTCGGTGGTCACCGCACCGCAGCCGCTGGTGCCCGACAGCGAGCGGGTCAAGATGGAGACAGTCAACGAGTTGTTCATGCGGGTGACGCTGACCTTCGGCTATATGGAGCAGCCCAACATTCCGCGCGCGCTGGCGATCTGCCGCAAGCAGGGCTGGAAGTTCGACATCATGACGACGTCGTTCTTCCTGTCGCGGCGCTCGCTCAAGGCATCGCCCAATTCCGGCATGCCGGTGTGGCAGGACAAGCTGTTCATCGGGCTCGCCCGCTCGGCGGCCGATGCGACGGAGTATTTCCAGATCCCGACCGGACGTGTGGTCGAGATCGGCACGCAGGTGGCGATCTGAGGGTCTCGAACGGATAAATCGTCGAGGAGGCTAATATGAGCGGCGAATTGGTGCTGGTCACCGGCGGGTCCGGCTTCCTCGGCGCTCACTGCATCCTCGAACTGTTGAAGGCCGGCTACCGCGTCCGCACCTCCGTGCGATCGGCCAGGCGCGAAGCCGATGTGCTCGCCATGCTCAAGGCAGGTGGCACGGAGCCCGGTGACGCCCTTTCATTCGCCCATGCCGATCTGATGGCCGGCGCAGGCTGGCCGGCGGCGGTGGCCGGCTGCGATTACGTGCTGCATGTCGCATCGCCTTTTCCCACCGGCGTGCCCACGCATGAGGATGACCTGATCCATCCGGCGCGCGAGGGCGCGTTGCGCGTGCTGCGGGCGGCGCGGGATGCCGGCGTCAGGCGCGTCGTGCTCACCTCATCCTTCGCGGCCGTCGGCTATGGCAAGATGCGCGCGGATGGGCAGCCTTTCAACGAGGAAAACTGGACCGATCCGGCAGGCAAGGTCAGCGCCTATGTGAAGTCCAAGACGCTCGCCGAGCGCGCGGCCTGGGATTTCATCGCCGAGCAGGGCGGCGCGCTGGAGCTTGCGGTCGTCAATCCCGTTGGCATCTTTGGACCGGTGCTCGGCGCGGACCATTCGACCTCGACCGAATTTGTCCAGCGCATGCTGAACGGCGCCGTGCCTGGGCTGCCGCGCCTGTCCTTCGGCGTCGTCGATGCGCGCGACGTGGCGGATCTGCATGTTCGCGCCATGACCCACGCCGCCGCCAAGGGCGAGCGGTTCCTGGCTATCGCCGGCGATTTCATGACGGTGCGCGAGATCGCGCAGACCCTGAAGACGCGGCTCGGGCCGGCGGCGTCGCGCGTCTCGACGCGGGAGTTTCCCGATTGGCTGGTGCGCATCATCGGGCTGTTCAATCCGGAAGCGGCACAACTCGCAACGGAACTGGGCAAGATCAAGAACGCCACCAACGCCAAGGCGGTGCGCGTGCTCGGCTGGGCGCCACGCTCGCGCGAAGATGCTTTGATTGCCACGGGCGAAAGCGTGATCCGGCTGGGACTGGTCAAGCGACGTAAGTAATTGTGCGGGAGGCCGAACCTTAAGGGCTCGGCGTCCCGCAATGGCAGCTTTCAGCCGGCCAGTGCAGCCTTGTTCGTCTCCAGAAACTGCTTCAGCGGCACCGACTTTCGGCCGGAGAGTTTTTCGACCGCGTCGGTCACCATGCCGAGGTCACCGGCGCGGGCGGCGGCGTCGAATGAAACCAGCACCTTGGCGAAGGGTTCAGGCAGGCCGGCCGACTTCATTCCCTCGGTCAGGGCTTCGTCGGAAAGCTGGATGACCTTGATGGGCTTGCTGGTGACCTCGGTGACCAACGCCGCCACTTCGGCAGCCGTATACGCACTGGGGCCGGTGAGCGTGTAAGTCGCGCTTTCGCTGCTGTCCGAGGCGAGCCCCGCTGCGATCGCCGCCGCGAAATCGTCGCGCGTGCCGTAGGAAATGGCGCCGTCGCCGGCGGAGGTGTACCACTGACCCGACGCCAGAACCTGCGGCAACGCCATGAACAGGTTCTCGTTATACCAGCCATTGCGGAATATCGTGTAGGGGATCCCGCTCGCCTTGATCGCCTGTTCGGTGTCGTAGTGGTCGGGCGCGAAAACAACCGGCGAACCAGGCTCGGGGTTGGGCATCGAGGTGTACAGCAGGTGGCCGACGCCAGCCTGTTTGGCCGCCGTCACCGCCGCAAGCTGCTGCTCGCGCCGCTTCCCCTGTACCTCAAGTTCGTTGGTCGAGATGACGAGTGCCCGGTCGGCTCCCGCGAAGACCTCGGCAAGCGATTGCGGGTCGTTGAAGTCAGCGGCTCTGACGACGACGCCGCGCACCGCCAGATCGGCAAGGTTGGCGGGTGTACGGGTGGTGGCGATGATGCGGTTTGCGGGGATCTTTAATGTGTCCAGCAGGTGGTTGATGACGCCGCGGCCAAGCTGGCCGGAAGCGCCGGTGACGAGAAGGGTTGCGGTCATGGGGGATCCTGAAATTGTGCCGGGTGGCGGGTGCTTCTGACAGTCTCAAAAAGAGACCAGCACTAAAATAGGGATTGACCCGCCACCGTAAAGAAGGCAGTTTTTAGGGAGGTAGGCACCGGCAGGGAACCAGCAGCCATGGACGGCAAGGTCGTCAATCTGAGAACCAAGCTCAATATATTCAAAGCCACCAGCGATGGCGCAAACATTGCCGATTGCCCGGTTCGCGACGTGATGCAGGGTGTGAACGGCAAATGGAGTTCGCTGCTGATGGCGGCGCTCGCCGAGCAGCCCTATCGTTTCGGCGAGTTGCGGCGCCTGGTGCCCGACATCTCGCAGCGCATGCTGACCCAGACGCTCCACGATCTGCAGCGCGACGGCTTTGTTCATCGCGAAGTGTTCCCGACCAAGCCGCCAAGCGTCGAATACAGCCTGACCGATCTCGGCCGTTCGATGTTCGGCGCCTTGCATCAACTGATCCTGTGGGCCGAACTCAACCATGGTGCGGTGCGCAAGGCGCGCGCTGCCTTCGACGCTGGTGGCTGATATTTTGGTCCATGCAGCAATGGCTTGATTTGACAATGGCGCTGAAGGATTGTCCGGCCAGTGGTTGGGCGGGCAATGGAAAAATCTCTCGACATCGCGATTGCGGGCGCCGGCCCGGCGGGGCTCGCTACCGCGCTCTATCTCAAGCGCGCGGGCCATAACGTCACCATCTTCGAACGTTTCGAGGAACCCAAGCCCGTCGGTTCCGGGCTGATCCTGCAGCCGACCGGGCTGAGCGTGCTCGCCGATCTCGGCCTGCTCGACGACATTCTGGCGCTCGGGAGCCGCATCGAGCGTCTGCATGGCGCCGATGCCTCGACCGGCCGCACCGTGCTCGCCGTGCGCTACGATGCGCAGCCTGGCGGCCGTTTCGGGCTGGCGGTGCACCGGGCGGCGTTGTTCAACGTGTTGTTCCGCGCCGCGCAGCGCCAAGGTATCGCCATCGAAACCGGTGTCGAGATCGAGGCGCTGGACGTCGGTGAGCGGGCAATCCTGATCTTCGACCAGAACCGAACGGTGGGGGGCCGCGGAGCAGGGCCGTTCGACCTCGTGGTCGACGCCAGCGGCTCGCGTTCGAAGCTGCGCCGGTGCCTCAACGATCCGGCCCAGCCGCGGCAGCTCACTTACGGCGCGTTCTGGGCCTCGCTCGGCTGGCGCCAAGGCTTCGACGAAAATGCGCTGCTGCAGCGCTACGACAAGGCCAGCGTGATGATCGGCGTCCTGCCGATCGGCCGACCGGAACCGGGCGGGGAAAAGATGGCGGCGTTCTTCTGGAGCCTGAAGCCGGCGGATGCCGAAAACGTGCGCGCGGCAGGGCTCGACGCCTGGAAGGCGAGACTGGTCTCGCTGTGGCCGCAGTGCGAGGCGTTCACCAGCCAGATCGACAGCTTCGACCAGCTGTCGCTGGCGCGCTACGGCCACCACACGATGAAGCTGCCGGCCGGCCGCAGGCTGGCCGTGATCGGCGATGCCGCGCATTCGACCAGCCCGCAGCTCGGGCAAGGCGCCAACATGGCGTTGCTCGACGCGGCAGCACTCAGCCATGCCTTGGCACAAACGGGCAACGTCGAGGCAGCGCTGGAAAGCTACGCCCGGGCGCGGCGATGGCATGTCCGAATCTTCCAGCTGCTGTCGCTGGCGCTGACGCCGTTCTACCAGTCGGACGGCACGATGCTGCCCTTCTTCCGCGACAGGCTGGTGGCAACCATCGCCAAAATCCCGCCAGTGCCAAGCGTGCTTGCCTCGATGGTGGCCGGCACGCTGATCGATCCGTTCAGGCGGATCGGGCTAGAGGAGGTGCACTGGCCAGATCATCCGGCGGGATCAGGGTCGAGAGAAGCGAATTTCTCGCACGCAGGAATAGACGCAGCCGCTGCGGATAGTCCGGCGCCACGGCACCCTTGATCGAGGCGCGTTCGCTCAACGCCTTGCGCCAGGCCTGGACCAATGGCTTGCCGTCCAGAATGCCGAAATTGCCGATCCGGTCGAAGGCGTCGAGATAGCGGAAGACCGGGCCGTAGACGGCATCGACGAGGCAAAAGCACTCGCCGTTGAACCACGGTCCGGCCTGGTCGGCCAGTTCGTCCTCCAGACGATCGAACATGGCCGAAAGTGCCGTGGACTCTGCCAGGAAGGCGGCCTCCGTCGAAGCCGTGTAGAACCGGCCGATGGTGTTCAATGTCGCCGAGCCGAACTCGATCCAGGCGCGATGCCGGGCACGGGCGTAGGCGTCGGCCGGATGCAGAGGATTGGCTTGCGTCTCCTCGAGGAATTCGAGAATGACGGCGGATTCGAAGATCACTGTCTCCTCGCCATTCGCGTGGACGATCAGCAGCGGCACCTTGCCCAGCGGCGAAATCGCCTTGAACCAGTCCGGCTTGTTGGCGAGGTCGATGGTGACGCGTTCGAACGGCACGCCTTTCTCGGCCAGCGAGATCGCGGCGCGCTGGACATAGGGGCACAGATGATGGCTGACGAGAATGAGCTTGCCAGTCATTTCATTCTTCTCAGGCATTTCATTCTTCTCAGGCATGTCACTCTCCCCAGACATAGTTCAACGCGCCGTCCTCGACGCGCGTCGACAGGAACATCAGTCGCGACGCTTTTGGCGCCGGACCTTCGATCCGGTCGCCTGATGTCATGTCGAAGGCGGCGCCGTGCCATTGGCAGACCAGCTTGCCGTCCTTGCAGTCGAGCGGCCCGCCGAAATGCAGGCAGACATTGGCGGCGGCGCGGATCCGCTCGCCGCTGCGCCAGACATGGACCTCGCGGCCGAAGAATGGCGCGATCAGGCTGCCCGTCTGCGGGACGTCGGCGACTTTGCAGATTTCGTGTTTCATGGATTTTTCCCAGATTGATGCAATTGCATGCATATAGATGCATGTGCATTGATCGTCAAGCTTGATGCAATTGCATCTATTGCCTAGGATGTGGTCATGACCAAAACAACCACGCCTTCGCCCGAAGCCGTCAAGGCCTGGGCCCGCCTGATGCGGGTTTCGCGCCAGCTCATCGAAAAGGCGGAAGAGGCTTTGAAGACCAGCGGCTTGCCGCCGCTCGACTGGTATGACGTGCTGCATGAACTCGCCGAGGCGGGTGAGGGCGGGCTGCGGCCATTCCAGCTGACCGAGCGCACACTGTTTGCGCAGTACAACATCTCGCGGCTCCTGGCGCGGCTCGAGGCCGACGGACTGGTCGAGAAGCTCAGGGTTGCCGATGACGGCCGCGGCCAGACCATCCGCATCTCGGCCAAGGGCCGTGAGACCAGGCGGCGGATGTGGGCGGTCTACGGACGCTCGATTGCGGAATTGGTCGGTGACAAACTCTCGACGGAGGAGCTGAAGATACTGGCAAGCCTGCTTGGAGAGTTGCGCCATCCACCTGCCGATGATTGATCCGTCAGAACCTCGCCGTTTGCTCGGCGGCTCTCAAGTCAACGATTTTTCTACCTAGCCCCTTGCGTCGAGCACAGGATTGCGCAATATGCCGAACCGTAACGTACGGTACGCCTTTGAGGCGGCCCGGCTACCTCACCGAATGGGCAGGAAATTGTTGCAGGCAAGCGCCGAGATCGATACCAGCGAAGTGCTGACAGAGCGGCAAAAGGCCGTCCTGGACGCGGCTTTGCGGCTGCTGGTCGAGGAGGGCGACAATCTGACCATGACGGCGGTGGCGCGGCGCGCCAGCTGCTCGAAGGAAACGCTCTACAAATGGTTCGGCGACCGCGACGGATTGCTGACGGCGACCGTGCAGTGGCAGGCATCGAAAGTGCGCGTGGTGCCGCTCGACGGTGAGCGGCTCGATCTTGCCTCGCTGACGGCAAGCCTGGAAGGCTTCGCCTCGGACTGGCTAAAGGTGATTTCGAGCGATACCTCGATCGCGCTGAACCGCGTCGCGGTCGGCCATGCCGGATCCGGAAAGGACGATCTCGGCGCCATCGTGCTGGAGAATGGCCGTTTCGCGCTGGCCAGACGGCTGAAGCCGGTGCTGCTTGCCGGCAAGCAGGCCGGGCTGCTCGACTTTACGGACGCCGAAATGGCGTTCCGGACCTTTTTCGGGCTGGTCGCCCGCGACGTGCAGATCCGTCTCCTGCTCGGCGACAGACTGGAATTGACTGAAGCGGCGATCGGCGGCGATGCCGCCCGGGCGACGCAGCAGTTTCTCGCTCTTTATGGAGCAAAAACCGGGCCGCAAGGCCTCTAATCTCTACGGGAAGGAAGCAAAAGATGCGTGTCTATTACGATCGCGACGCCGATCTCAATCTGATCAAGGGCAAGAAGGTCGCCATTATCGGCTATGGCAGCCAGGGCCGGGCGCACGCGCTCAACCTCAAGGATTCCGGCGCCAAGGAAATCGCCATCGGCCTCAAGGCGGGATCGGCGACCGCCAAGAAGGTCGAGGCTGACGGGCTCAAGGTGATGAGCGTGGCGGACGCTGCCAAATGGGCCGATTTGATGATGATGGCGACGCCTGACGAGCTGCAGGCCGACATCTACAAAAACGAAATCGCGCCAAACATTCGTGACGGCGCCGCGATTGCCTTCGCGCACGGCCTCAACGTGCATTTCGGCCTCATCGAGCCGAAGTCGACCGTCGATGTCGTCATGATCGCGCCGAAAGGCCCCGGCCACACGGTGCGCGGCGAATACCAGAAGGGCGGCGGCGTGCCGTGCCTGGTCGCCGTCAACCAGGATGCTTCCGGCAACGCGCTCGATCTCGCTCTGTCCTACGCCTGCGGCGTCGGCGGCGGCCGTTCGGGCATCATCGAGACCAATTTCCGCGAGGAATGCGAGACCGATCTGTTCGGCGAGCAGGTCGTGCTCTGCGGCGGCCTGGTCGAACTGATCCGCGCCGGTTTCGAGACGCTGGTGGAAGCCGGCTATGCGCCCGAAATGGCCTATTTCGAGTGCCTGCACGAGGTCAAGCTGATCGTCGACCTGATCTATGAAGGGGGCATCGCCAACATGAACTACTCGATCTCGAACACAGCCGAATGGGGCGAATATGTCTCTGGCCCGCGCATTATCACCGCCGAGACCAAGGCCGAGATGAAGCGCGTGCTGAAGGACATCCAGACCGGAAAATTCACCTCGGAGTGGATGCAGGAATACCGCGCCGGCATGTCGCGCTTCAAGGGCATCCGCCGCAACAATGACAGCCACCAGATCGAGGAAGTCGGCGCCAAGCTGCGCGCCATGATGCCCTGGATTTCCAAGAACAAGCTGGTCGACAAGGCCAAGAACTAACCCGCAGTCGTCGGGATTGGGAGCAAAGAGCCGGCGGAGCGATCCGCCGGCTTTTTATGCCGGTTTATCGATCAGGATGCTCAGCCATAGTGCCAATGCGGCTTCGGCTCGGTGCCGGTGAACTCGACGCCGATGCGGTCGTCGCGGCGCCAGCGCACGATGGCCTTGTAGCCGATGCCGTCGACCGGCACATAGAGCAGGAACTCGTCCGGCACGCGCGCGTCTATCGAGACTTTCAGTTCGGCGCCGCCGGCATGCATGTTGCGCACCGTGCACTTGACCTCGGAATTGGTGAGGCCGGTCAGAATCGTCGCGCCTTTCAGCACGCGCTGCCGGTGTTTGTTTCGCAATTCGTTGTCGGCCATGACGGCACGTCCTTCGCGACCGGATCGGCGCGATCGTCAGATGGGGCACGATATCACGGATAGGCTGAGCCGATAAACATATGGTTAGCGGTGACCGAGACCAGCCGTCTTTCCCAAATGAAAACGGCGCCGCGATGGGGCGGCGCCGTCGTGTATTGTCGTTTATAGTTCAGCTGTAGGGCGACCAGCATTGCTGGCGCGGGCCACCATAGGGCTGGAACGTGTTGTCCCAGGCCCGATAGGACCGATATCGGTCGTAGCACCACTGGACATGGGCGCTGGACAGACGCTGCGTGCGGTAATAGCGCCGGGGCGCCGGCTGCACGTAGTAGCCGTCATTGTAATAGCCGTTATTGTAGTAGCCGTTGTTGTAGATGCTGCCGAGGCCGAGACCCAGGCCGAGGCCGAGAACCGCTGCGGCGCCGCTGTCAAAATCACGGCCGCGATGGTGGCGGTGATGGCGCCAGCGCCAGTTGTCGCCGCCGTTCCAGTTGCCGCCATTCCAATTGCCGTTGTTCCAGTTGCCTGACCGGGCAAAGCGACGGCTGTCGTGGCGGCGCCACTGCCAATCGTTGAAGGAGCGGCGGTCATTGCCGCCCGCCCAGCTGTCGCGAACCGGTGTGATGTCAGACAATGCGGTGCTTGCCGGCACCGACAAGTCCGGCTGCAGGATCGGGCCCGCGGCGGATGGCGCCGTGAGACCCGAGAAAAGACCGAGCGCTAACAGCCCGGATTTGACTGTGGACGAAAAGAGCGAGCTCATTGCACTCTCCAAGTGATACAGGCCCCACGCCCGGATACCCCAGGGAAGTGGCCTATTGATGGACCTTGGCGTCTGAACGGAGGATGAACGGAAAGGTTCCATCAGCCATGACGAGCAGCCCTTGTTTTCATGGGCGCTTGCGGGCAAAGGTCAGTCCATGTCGCTGCGCCTCGCCACTTTCAATGTCGAAAACCTGATGAACAGGTTCGATTACTCGGGCTTCCGCAACCAGCTCAACGAAGACCGCACGCTGGCGCTTTTCGACATCCAGAGCGAAGCCGAATACCGGATGCTGGAGCAGGCGCGCGCCATCGCGCAATCCGACGATACGCGCCAGTTGACCGCGCTCGCCATTGCCGCCACCCGTGCGGACATCATCTGCATGCAGGAGGTCGACAACATCGAGGCGCTGAAGGCCTTCGAGTACGGCTATCTCTTCAAGATGGTGGGCGAGGGTTACCGGCAGAAATACACCACCGCCGGCAATGATTCGCGCGGCATCGACGTTGCCGTGATGATGCGCAACGAGACCGCGCAAGGTCAGCCGATCGAGTTCGTGCGCATGACCAGCCATGCCTATGTCACGTTCGAGCAGTTCGGATTGCACACGCCTGAACTCGAGGCGCTCGGCAACCTGGCCAATGAACGCATCTTCCGGCGCGACTGCCTGGAGGTCGACATCAAGGTCGGCGGCGTGCCGCTGACGCTTTACCTCGTCCATTTCAAATCGATGGGCTCGCCGCGCAACGGGCTCGACGGACGCGAGGCGACGATGCCGGTGCGCATCGCCGAGGCGCAAGCCGTGCGCCGCATCATCGAGGAGCGCTTCGGCAAAGAGCACGCAGCCGATAAAAACTGGGCGATCTGCGGCGACATGAACGACTACCGCCAGCGGGTGAAGATCGAGGGCGACGCTATCGACGGCTACCGCTTCCAGGTGATCGACGAGAGCCAGTCCTGTATCGATGTGCTCACCGCCGGCGGCTTTTGCGAGAATGTCGTCGAGCGGCGGCCGGAGATGGACCGCTGGAGTTTCTACCACACGCGCGGGCCGAAGGAGCGGCATCTGTGCCAGCTCGACTACATCCTGCTGTCGAAAGGGCTGGCGGCGAAGAATGCGACGGCGGTTCCCGACATCATCCGCAACGGCCAGCCCTGGCGCACCATCTTTCCGGCGGGACAGGCGGTGGAGCGCTTTCCGCGCGCCGGCTGGGACCGGCCGAAGGCGTCGGACCATTGTCCCGTCGCAATTACCCTGGACATGGCTTGAGCACGGTGAGCTTCGACCTGCCGCGCAACGTCATCCTGCCCGTCGACGAAATCGACGTCCGGCTCGACCCCGGCCCGCATCCGTTCGAGCGCGACAACGCGCAGGCGATCACTGACAACTGGCGGCGCGAGGTCACGGCCAATCCGGCGTTGTTCGACGGCACGGTGGTGCTGCTCTCGGCGCTCGCCTGGCGCGACAACCGGATCGTCGGGCGTTGTCACGCTGTGAAGTACTCGACCTTCCTGCTGTGGCGAAAGAACCGGCAGGGGACGGGCGCCGAGCATGCCTATGGCCACGCCATGCTGGTCGCCGGCGACAACGCCCTGGTGGCGATCCGCATGGGCGCGCACACGGTCCCGGCCGGCAGTGTCTACTTCGCTGCCGGCTCGTTCGAGCCGATCGATTTTCGCGATGGCCGCGTCGATGTCGATTTCAACATGATCCGCGAAGTGCGCGAGGAGACCGGGCTTGACCTGACAGGCGCCGCGCGCGGCAAGCGCTACCATGCGCTGTCGACTTCGACCGGCACGGTCCTCTTCCGCCGCTACCACGTCGATGCGCCGGCCGACGAGATTGCGCGGCGCATCGGCACCTTCCTCGCGACCGAGACCGAGCCGGAGATCGAGGGGCCGGTGATCATCCGCCACGCCGCCGACCTGCCGGAAGGGCTGGCGCCGCATATGAAGCCGCTGGTCGAGTGGCATTTTGGCGGTGGCGGGGGCTAACGGCGCGGATTGTTCTGCGCAGCCTTGCGGTCGTTGCGGGCGGCGACGAGGAACAGGATGACGCCGATGCCCAGCAATCCACCAATGACCATGCCCATCGTCTGGCCGACGACTGCCTGAAAATCGGCGGTGACACGATCGGGATTGGTCATGCCGTAGCGGGCGAGATACCACCAAAGTCCCGCAAGGGCGCCTTCGATGATCACCATCGTCAGAATCAGCCGCGCCTTCTTGCTCATTGCCACTCCTTGACCAGATGCTTTGCTCTAAAATTAGCATCGCAGACCGGACGACAACAAGTATTGCCGACGTCGACAAGCACCCATGCTTGTGGATAGCGGTTGGTTGCGGTGGAGCTGATCTGGCGCTTATTCGTGGCGCAGCGCGTCGATCGGGTCGAGCCTGGCGCCGCGCAGCGCCGGGAAGAAGCCGAACACCATGCCGATCAGCGCCGAAAAACCGACGGCGAGCAGGATGACCGCCGGGCTCGGCGCAAACGGTATGGCCAGCGTTGCCGAGGCGAGGCCGGCCAGCGCCAGGCCGATCAGGATGCCGATAATGCCGCCGAGCAGCGACAGCACCGTCGCCTCGACCAGGAACTGGATGAGGATGTGCTTTTCATGCGCGCCGATGGCGAGCCTGATGCCGATCTCGCGGGTGCGCTCAGTGACCGAGACCAGCATGATGTTCATGATGCCGATGCCGCCGACCAGCAGGCTGACGCCCGCAACGGCGCCCAGCATGCCGGTCATGGTGGTGGTGGCGCTGGCCATGGCGTCGGCGATCTGGGTCATGTCGCGGATCGAGAAATCGTCTTCGCGGTCCGGCGTGATGCGGCGGGTGTCGCGCAAAATGTCCTCGACTCGCGGCTGCAATTCGGTGGTCGAGGTGCGGTCGTCGGCGGCGACGTAGATGTTGTCGATGTCGCGGTTGCCGGCGATGCGGCGCTGATAGGCGGCAAGCGGCATCAAGACGACATTGTCCTGGTCCTGGCCGAAGCCGGTATAGCCCTTGGGTTCGAGCAGGCCGATGATCTTGCACGAGGTGCGGTTGACGCGGATGATCTCGCCCTCGGGTTCGCCGGCGCCGAAGAACTGCTGGCGCACCGTTTCGCCGATCAGGCACACGCCGGTGCCGGAGCGTGTTTCCGAATCCGAGAACGGGCGGCCCGACACCAGCTTCCAGTCGCGGGCGTCGAGATAGGCGCTGTCGGTGCCGGTGACGCCCGAGGTCAGGCTCTCGGTGCCGAAAATGACGCGGACGTGTTTCTGCGACGCCGGCGCAATGGCGCGCGCCCCAGCCAGATGTGCGACGAGCGCGGCTACATCCTTGTCGGCCAGAGGCCGTACCGCCTGGTCGAGCCCGCCTGGTCCGCCGCTGCCTGCCGGGCGGCCGGAACGGACGACGAGCAGGTTCGAGCCGAGCTTGGCGATGTCCGACTTGACCTTGGCCGTGGTGCCCGAGCCGATGGTCAGCATGGCGATGACGGCGGCGACACCGATGACGATGCCGAGCAGCGTCAGGAACGAGCGCAGCACATTGCGGCGGATGGAGCGCAGTGAGAGGCGGACGGTTTCCCAGATCATGACGCCAACTCCGACTTGGCCGTGTCGGACGCGACGTGGCCGTCGAGGAAGCGGATGGTGCGCTCGGCATAATCGGCCACATCGGCCTCGTGGGTGACCATGGCGATGGTCAGGCCAAGCTCGCAGTTCAGCCGCGTCAACAGTTCCATGATCTCATGCGTGCGGGCGGTGTCGAGATTGCCGGTCGGCTCGTCGGCGACGAGCAATGTCGGCCTGGTGACGATGGCGCGCGCGATCGCCACGCGCTGCTGCTGGCCGCCGGAGAGCTCGGCCGGCGTGTGGTGCTCGCGTCCGACCAGGCCGACCTCGGCCAGCGCCTGCATGGCAAGGCCTCGGCGCTCGCGGGCAGGCGCGCCGCGATAGATCAGCGGCAGCTCGACATTTTCCGCCGCCGTGGTGCGCGGCAACAAATTGTAGCCCTGGAAGACGAAGCCGATATAGAGATTGCGCAGCAGCGCCCGGCGGTTGCGGTCGAGCCGCCCGGCGTCGATGCCCATGAAGGAGTACGTTCCGGCCGTCGGTGTGTCGAGGCAACCGATGATGTTCATGGCAGTCGATTTGCCCGAACCGGACGGGCCCATGATGGCGACGAATTCGCCGCGCTGGATGGCGAGGTCGACGCCGGCCAGCGCATGGACCTTGGCTTCGCCCTGGCCATAGCTCTTCCAGACCGTGTCGAAACCGATGAGGCCCGCGGCCATGGCGTCAGCTCCGCAGCTGCGAGGCCGTGATAACCTCTGCACCTTCGTCCAGCCCGGAGGTGATCTCGGTCAGTTCGCCGTCGGTAGAGCCGATCTTGACGTTGACCGGATGCGGCCGGCCGTTCTCCAGCACATAGAGCGTGCGTGAGCCGTCGGTGGGCGCCTTCACCGGCTGGCGGCGGTTGCCGCCACGGCCCATGCGGCCGGTGAACAGATCGCTGAGGCTCCACGCGCGCGCGGCCTGCTGCGCCGGGCGGTAGCGGAAAGCGGTGGACGGCACCGTGAGCACGCTCTTGGCCTGCCTGGTGACGACCGAAACCGTGGCGGTCATGCCGGGCCGCAGCAAAAGCTCGTTATTGTTGACTTCCAACCGTGCATTGTAGGTGACGACGCCGTCGGTGGTGACCGAGGCGTAGGAGATGTCGCGGATCTCGGCGTCGAACGGCCGCTCCGGAAAGGCATCGACGGTGAAGCGTGCATGCTGGCCTGGTTTGACCGCGCCGATATCGGCCTCGTCGACCGCCGCCACCAATTCCATGTTCCTCAAATCGGCGGCGATGATGAACAGAACCGGCGCCTGCAGCGAGGAGGCGACCGTCTGGCCGGGGTCGACGGAACGCGTCAAAACGATGCCGTCGATCGGCGCATAGATGGTGCTCTTGGCAAGGTCGGTCTGCTGCGCCTTGAGATCGGCCTGGGCGATGGCGAGATTGGCCTGCGCACTATCGAGCGCCGCCTTGGAGCGGTCGCGCGTGGCAGTCGCCGCCTCGAGCGACTGATCGGTCGCCATGCCACGCCTGGTCAGTTCGGCCGCGCGGGTGAGGGCGCTTTCGTTCTCCTTCAGGGTTACCGTGGCGTCCTCGACATTGGCGGCAGCGGCCTTGGCCGAGGCTTCGGCGCGTTCGATCTGGACCTCAAGTTTCACCGTGTCTAGCGTCGCCAGCACATCGCCCTTCTTGACCTGCTGGTTCTCTTCGGCCGACACCGAGCGGATGATGCCGGACAGTTCGCTTGAAATGTCGACCTGGGTAAGGGGCTGCAGCGTGCCGGTCGCCGATACCGCGACGGTGAGGTCGGCAATGGTGGCCGGCGTTGTGGTGTAGTCGATCTTGGCCGGGGAGCCGGCATACCATTGGTAGCCGGCGAGGCCGCCGGCAAGTGCGATCAGCGCCAGCAGCGCGTAAAGCCAGCCACGACGGCGCGTCTTGCGCACACCACTCTGGTCAAGCCCAAGCGCCGCCTCGATGGCGGAATCCGATTCCGTCTTTGGCAGATTGACAAGCTGGTCCACGCCGGACCCCTATGAAAGCGTAATGTCCCTAGTTGTGCACAGATCAGGCTTGGTGGTTCGAATATCAAATTAAATTTCGGCCATGTTCGGATTGAGGCGGAAGGTTTTTCAAGATGCAGACCCGCAATTACTTGCTCTACGATGTGTTTACGACGGAGCGGCTGGCCGGCAATCCGCTGGCTGTCGTGCTCGACAGCCAAGGGCTGGATACAGCCGCCATGCAGGCCATTGCGCGCGAGTTCAACCTGTCCGAATCGGTCTTCGTACTGCCGCCGGACAATCCAAAACATCGCAACCGCATCCGCATTTTCACGCCCGACTATGAGATGCCGTTCGCCGGACATCCGACAGTTGGCGCCGCGATCGCGCTGGCCGAACTGACAGGCGAGGGCGAAGCCGGCATCTTCGTGCTGGAGGAGAATATCGGCCCGGTGCGCTGCGCCGTCAGCCGGCACGATGGCGCCACCTTTGCCGAGTTCGACCTGGCGAAGCTGCCGGAGCCGCTGAAGCTCGATGCCGACCCGGAGGCGATCGGCGCCGCCCTCGGGCTGGCGCCGCACGAGATCGGCTTCGAGAATCACCTGGTGTCGTTCTGGTCGGCAGGCGTGCCTTACGTCACCATTCCGGTTGCCAATCTGGAGGCTGCCGGCCGGATCAAGCTCGACAACCAGGCCTGGTCGGAACTGGCGCCGCGCAAGAGCGAATGGGCCTTCGCCAGCCCGTATGTCTATTGCCGCCAGACGGTGAACCATGACAGCGCCTTCCATGTCCGCATGATCGTGCCGGGCACGCCGTCCTATGAAGACCCGGCGACCGGGTCGGCTGCGGCGGCCTTTGCCGGCGCCATCATGCATTTCGATGCGCCCACCGACGGCATTTCGCAGCTGTGGATCGAGCAGGGGCTGGAGATGGGCCGCCCGTCACGTATCCGCTTGGAACTCACTGTCGAAGGCGGAAAACTGGCCTCCGCGCGCATCGGCGGCCATGCCATCAAGGTGGCGGAAGGCAGGCTGTTCGTGTGACCGCCTGCGGCAGTTCAGCGATTTGTCGGGAAATGATTCCGGCAGGGCTGGACAGGACCGGTATCGGCGGCTATATGCCCGCCAACGCCGGTTTTACCGGTCGAGTGGGTGCGTAGCTCAGTTGGTAGAGCAGCTGACTCTTAATCAGCGGGTCCACAGTTCAATCCTGTGCGCACCCACCAAATTTCTAGAAGAGTTGGTGGAAGACCTTGGAATGCCGGACGCGTTGACGCGCCTCGACATGCCTCAATCATGGGGCAGGTTTGCCTTAAACTCGGCGGCCGGTAAGCCGGTGCGCTATTTGGCGAAGGAGTGAAGGCCGCGCTGGATTAAGAAAAGCCCGGAAGCCGAAGCCGCCATCAATTAAAGCCAGTTTGAAACCACGGACTGGTGTCATACCCTAAGCGCGGATTATAATGATCCAGGAAGTTTTCGGCCCTATTTGACGGTCGCGCAACCACGGTGCCTGTCGATTTGCAATCCGGTTTCGCGGTCGGCTTGCTGCCAGCCTTCTTATGAGCTGTAGAACACGAGGTTGTAGCCTGAGCGGTGGCCACCTTTTTCTTCTCTTTCGCAACAGCTGCTCCGGTAGCGGCCAATACTATTGCTACGCCAAAGACAACGAGTTTCATTGAAAACGCCCTCACCCTGCACAATCCGTAATGATTGCGCCTGGTCACCGTTACGTCAATCACATTTTGTCGGCAACGGCGGCGAATAGTGCCAGTAAAAAGAGCCCACCACAGAAGCAGCGGGCCAACCCCCAGGTGGGGAATCTTTCAGCGGCCGTGCTGTTCGAGCCACCAGCCTGGAATGCCAGTGACCGGCCCGACGATGGTCAGTGAAGGTTCGGGCCGGCGCCCTCCCGTCAAATCGCTCTAGCTACTTCTCTGACACGCCAGCCTCGGCAAAACTCGCCATCCTCGCATGGCATTCCAGTGCCGAGCGGACGATGTTGACGGCGAGGCAGGCGCCGGAGCCTTCGCCGAGCCGCATGCCGAGGTCGAGCAGCGGCGGCAGGCCGAGCGCTTCGAGCAGGCGGCGGTGGCCGGATTCGGCCGAGACATGGGCGGCGATGGTGTGGGCGAGGCCTGAGGGGTGCAGTCGCGCCAGGGGCGCTGCCGCTGCCGTGCAGACGAAGCCGTCGAGCAGCACCGGGACGTTCTTGCGGCGGGCGGCGAGCGTGGCGCCGAAGATGGCGGCGAGTTCGCGGCCGCCAAGGGCGGCGGCGATCTTCAGCGGGTCGGACAGCGCGTCGGCATGGCGCTTGAGGCCGGATTCAATGGCGGTGACCTTGCGCTTCAGCCCGGCATCGTCGACGCCGGTGCCGCGCCCGGTCCATTTTTCAGCGCCGCCGCCGAACAGGGCGGTCGAGATGGCGGCCGCCGGCGTGGTGTTGCCGATGCCCATCTCGCCGAAACAGACGAGGTCGAGGTCGTTCGTCACCGCGTCATAGCCGGCCGAAACGGCGGCGAGGTAGTTTTTTTCGTCCATTGCCGGCACGTCAGTGAAGTCGCCGGTCGGATGATCGAGATCGAGCGGGATGACGTCGAGTTCCGCGCCGGCGATGCGGGCAAGCTGGTTGATGGCGGCGCCGCCGCCGGCAAAATTCGCCACCATCTGCACGGTCACTTCCGACGGGAAGGCCGACACGCCCTGCGCGGTGACGCCGTGATTGCCGGCGAATACGAAGACTTTGACGCGATCGAGTTTCGGCATGTCGCGGCCCTGCCAGCGCGCCAGCCAGGCGGCGAGGGTTTCCAGCCGGCCCAGGCTGCCATGCGGCTTGGTCAGCGTGTCCTGGCGGCGGGCGACGGCATTGGCGGCGGTATCGCTGCCGGCAGGCAGATCGAGACAGGCGGCGCGCAGTTGGTCGAATGATTTGAAGGGCATGGGGAAGGAATCTCCGGGGAAGGATCAGGACAGGGAAACGGAAGCGACGAGCAGGACAGTGATCTCGCCCAGCTGCTGCAGGGCGCCGATCGTGTCGCCGGTGTGGCCGCCGATCTGGTTGAGGCAGAGCGCGCGCAAGGCGCTGAACACGAGAGCGAGCAGGATCAGTGCGGCAAAGGCGCCGCCGAGCCCCAGGGTCAGAAGCGGGATGGCGCCGAGCACGGCGCCGAGAACAGCTGTCTGGGTCGAGACGGTCCCGGCGCCGGCAGACAGGCCGTCACTGCGCGCCGCCGGCGCCAGATGCATGAACGCGCCGAGCAGGCCGCGCGATGCGGCGTTGGCGGCGATCAGCGCGAAGAGCACGCCTGTCGGATTGGCCAGTTGCCACAGCGCGCTCCAGCGGATGAGCATCGACAGGCCAAGAGCTGCTGCGCCATAGGCGCCGATGCGGCTGTCGCGCATGATCTCCAGTTTTTTATCGCGCGTCTTGCCGCCGCCAAAGCCATCTGCGACATCCGACAGCCCATCCTCATGCAGGCAGCCCGTGGCGAGCAGGGTTGCTGCAAGCGCAAGGGCGGCCGCCGGACCGGCGGCGAGGCCGAGCTTAATCCCGATAGCGTAGACGACAGCGCCGACCAAAGCGACGGCGAGGCCGGCGACAGGCGCCGCCCAGATCGCATCGGCCAGGCTGCGGCCACGAAGGTCGAAGACCGGCAGCGGCAGGCGGGTGAAGAAGACGAGGCAAAGCGCGGCGTCGTCGAGCGCTTGCCGGGGCGAGGGCACGGAGGTCATGCGCCCCTCGCAATGGCGTGGAAGAAGGTGCCGCTCACATGGCCGCGGCGATAGCCGGAGGCGCCGAGTGGATTGCCCTGGCCGTCGGCGAGGTCGGCCAGCGGCTCATCATTGCCGGTGGCGATCATCTGCGCATAGTGGAATTCATGGCCACGGATCAGCGCGCCTTGCGGCCCCAGCGGACAGGCGGCGCGCAGGCGTGCCTCGCGGTAGCCGAGGTTCATCTTGCGCTTGGCAAAGCTGGTGGAATGGCCGAGCAGGCCAAGCATGGCGTGCGTCTCGCCGGCCGCGTCCTCCAGCGCTTCGCCCAGCACCATGAAGCCGCCGCACTCGCCATGGATGGGTTTGGTCTCGGCAAACCTTGCCATGCCAGCTCGGAAATTGGTCGCCGCCGCGAGGCGGCCGGCGTGAAGCTCGGGATAGCCGCCGGGCAGCCAGCAGACATCGCAATCCTGCGCCGGTGCTTCGTCGGCGAGCGGCGAGAACGGCACGATCTCGGCGCCGGCCTGACGCCAGTGGGCGGCGACGTGCGGATAGAGGAAGGTGAAAGCGGCATCTTCGGCGAGTGCGATGCGCTGGCCGGGCGGCTGCAAGGCATGTTCGAAACTGCCTGATGCCGGCGAAAACGGCGCGGCCAGCGCCATGATGGCGTCAAGGTCGAGGGATTTCTCGACCATGTCGGCGAGGCGGTCGAGATGCGTCATCAGGTCGGCATATTCGCCGGCCTGGACGAGGCCGAGATGGCGCTCCGGCAAATTGAGCGTGGGATCGCGCAGGATGGCGCCGACGACCGGCAGGCCGAGCGTTTCGATCGCCTCGCTGCACAGCTTGCGGTGGCGCTCGCTGCCGAGACGGTTGAGCACGATTCCGGCCATGCGCACATCCGGGTCGTAGGTGGCAAAACCCTTCGCGACGGCGGCCGCCGTCGTCGACTGTCCCGAGACGTCGAGCACCAAAAGCACCGGCAGGTGGTAGAGCCGCGCCAGATCGGCGGCCGAGCCGGTGCGGCCTTGTCCGGCCGGGATGCCGTCGAACAGGCCCATGGCGCTTTCGAGGAAGATAAAATCGGCGTCCTCGGTGGCATTGCCGGCCAACGCGTTGAGCAGGTCAGGCGACATCGCCCAGCTGTCCAGGTTGACGCCGGACAGGCCAGTGGCGGCGGTATGAAAACCCGGATCGATATAGTCGGGGCCGGACTTGGCGCCGCGCACCTTGATGCCGCGCCGGGCGAGCGCGCGCAAAATGCCGATGGTGACGCTGGTCTTGCCGGAGCCGGAACGCGGCGCGCCGATGATGATGGCGCGGGTCATGCGTTACCCGCCAGCGCTGCGCGCATGGCGACGATGCCGCCGACGACAATGAGGGCCGGCGAGGCCAATTCCGCCGCGGCGGCCGCTTCGGAAATGGTGGCGAGTGTCGCGACGACGGTCCGCTCCTGCGGTGTCGTCGCCGAAACGATGACAGCCGCCGGCGTCGACGGCGCCAGCCCGCCTTCGAGCAGCGACGCGGCGATAACAGGCAGATTGGCCATGCCCATATAGATGACCACCGGCTGGCCGGTGCGGGCGATCGCGCCCCAGTCGAGATCGTCATCTGTGCCGGCGGCATGACCTGTCGCCAGGATGATCGCCTTGTTGATGCCGCGCATGGTTGCGGGAATGCCGGTGGCGGCCAGCGCGCTCAGCCCCGATGTCAGGCCGGGCATGACGCGGAAAGGGATTTTTTCGCGCGCCAGCGCCAGCGCCTCTTCGCCGCCGCGGCCGAAAATATAGGGATCGCCGCCCTTCAGCCGGACGACGCGGCGGCCCTCGCGTGCCAGCCGCACCAGCAAAGCGGTGATGTCGTCCTGCTTCATCGACGGCTTGCCGCCGCGCTTTCCCGCAAAGAACAGCTGGGCATTGTCCGCAACGGCGACAACGTCAGAGGAGACCAGCGCGTCATAGACCACAGCGTCGGCCTCGGCCAATGCCGCCAGCACTTCCAGCGTCAGGCAGCCGGGATCGCCGGGACCGGCGCCGGCCAGCCAGACATGGCCCGGCTCAAGCCGGCGCGGCTTGAAGTTCAGCCGTGCAAGCGCCTGTTCGAGCATCGGGTTTTCGCTTTTGGTCTTGCCGCTCACAATCCGTCCCGCCCGCGAAAACGCCGCTGGTAGTGGGCGTCGTACAATGAACTCTCGCCAAAACCTTCCGCTGCCAGCGAGCGGCCGACGAAGATGATCGCCGTGCGCTCCATGGGATCGGCGGCGAGCAGCGCCTCGATGGTCGCTAGCGTGCCGGTCAGCACGCGCTCGTCCGGCCATGAAGCGCGAAAGACGATCGCCACCGGGCAATCGCCGCCATAATGCGGCGACAATTCGGCGACGACGCGATCGATGGCGTGGATGGCGAGATGAATGGCCAGTGTGGCGCCGGTGCGGCCGAAGCCGGCCAGCGTTTCGCCCGGCGGCATTTTCGAGGCGCGGCCGGAGACGCGGGTCAGCACCAGGCTTTGCGCCACCTCGGGAATGGTCAGTTCGCGGCGAAGGGCTGCGGCTGCGGCGGCGAAAGAGGGAACGCCCGGCGTCAGCGTGTAAGGAATGCCGTGTTTTTCCAGCCGGCGGATCTGCTCGGCCACGGCGCTCCACACCGAGAGGTCGCCGGAATGCAGGCGGGCGACATCGTGGCCGGCCTGGTGGGCTGTCACATATTCGACCTCGATTTCGTCGAGTGACATCGGCGCCGTATCGATCAGTTTGGTCCCCGGTGCGCAGTGTTGCAGCAATTCCGGCGCGACGATCGAGCCGGCATGCAGACAGACCGGGCAGCTTGCCAGCAGCTTAGCGCCGCGCAGTGTGATGAGGTCGGCGGCGCCGGGACCGGCGCCGATGAAATGCACGGTCATGGCGCGTCTCCGCTGATGGCGATGGCGCAGGTGACCGGGCCGAGCACGGTGCGTGGACCAAGCAGCTTTGCACCGGGGCCGGCAACGGCAAGGGCGGAGGCTTCTGAGACGGAGGGCGTGCCGGCGAGATCCTGCGAGAGATCGGATTTGCTGAGTGCCTCCGACGAGACGGCCTGAAGTGCTGCGTCATCAACGATGATGACGGGAAGGTTGAGCGTGCGGCCAGCGGCAGAGATCGGTTCTTCGTCTTTCTTGAGCGCGGCGGTCGCCAAGGCCGACAGCGCCGTTTTCGCCAGCCCGTGCGCTTCGAGGGCGGTTTCGATCGCCGCGAGCACGTCTTCGACGCTCACGCCCTTCCGGCTGCCGATGCCCGCCACCATCATGGCTTCACCCAGCTCCACTGGGTGACCGGCATGGCCGGGCGCCAGGCCTGCATCGAACCGACAGGAGAAGCGCGGGAAATGGTGATGCGGGTAAGGTCGCCGCCGCGCTTGATGTGCTCCGCGAGAAGCAGCGCCTCCATCTCCAGCGTCACCGCATTGGCAACGAGACGGCCACGGGATGGCAGCGCCTTGATGGCGGCGTTCAGTACGCCGGCGTCGCTGCCACCTCCGCCGATGAAGATCGCATCCGGCGTGTCCAGCCCGGCCAGTGCCTTGGGCGCCGACCCTTCCACCACGACAAGACCGGGCACGCCGCAATGCGCGGCGTTGCGGACGATGCGGGCGGCGCGGTCGCTGTTGGCCTCGATGGCGATGGCGCGCATCGAGGGGTGAGCGAGCATCCATTCGATGCCGATGGAGCCGGAACCGGCGCCGATGTCCCACAGCAATTCGCCACGCCTCGGCGCCAGCGCCGCAAGCGTGATGGCGCGGATGTCGTGCTTGGTGATCTGGCCGTCGTGCTCGAACAGATGGTCGGCGCGGCCAACGGTCAGCGGCAGGATGCGGGCCTCTTGTGTCGATTCAAGCTCAAGCGCCAGCACGTTGAGCGGATTGATGTCTCTGAGATCGAAAGCGTCGGCACGTGCCGAGCGAAGCTTCTCGTTCGGTCCGCCCAGCGCTTCCAGAACGGTCAGCCGCGAACCGCCGAAGTCGAGCTCTACGAGCAGGCGCGCTATTGTCGCTGGTGCGTCGCCGTCCGATGTCAGCGCCAGGATGCGCGCCCTGGGATGCAGCAGCGGCCGGATCAGGTCGAGCGGCCTTCCATGCAGCGAGATCGTCTCGATGTCCTGCAACGCCCAGCCGAGCCGGGCGGCAGCCAGCGAAATCGCCGATGGCGCGGGGATGACATGCATCTCTTCAGGCTTGACCTTGCGGGCAAGGGTGGCGCCGACGCCGTGGAAGAATGGATCACCGGAGGCGAGCACGCAGACGCGCGGGCCGGCCAGCGCCAGCACGTCTGCCATGCCGGCATCGAAGGGCACCGGCCATGGGCGCTGCTCACCCTTGATGAGCGAAGCCACCAGCGCCAGATGCCGCTTGCCGCCGAAGACGGTCTCGGCGTCAGCGATCTGCCGCTTGGCCTCGTCGCCGAGACTCGCTAAACCGTCCTCGCCGATGCCGACGATTGTAAGCCATTTTGGCGTGGGCTGTTTTTTTGACATGTCGCGCCGCCCCTTATCCGCCTGAGGCGTTCGTCGTTCGAAAAGTCAAGCAATTGACTTTTCGTCTGCCAGCCAGACCACTCCTCACCTCCCCGTGTAGTGACCGGGAGAAGGGAGACGCTCCGGCGCTGACGCCTCCCTCTCCCCGTTCTTCAGGGGGAGAGGGTAGGGGTGAGGGGCAGCGCAGACGCTGTTCAACATGGTGCTCATGAAGAAGATTCTGATCCTTGGCGGCACGACAGAAGCGCGCCAATTGGCCGGAAAACTGGTGGAAGATTTCCTCGTCACTCTGTCGCTGGCCGGCCGTACCGAAAGCCCGGTCGCGCAAGGCGTGCCGGTGCGCAGCGGCGGCTTTGGCGGCGCCGACGGGCTGGCGGCCTATCTCAAGGAGACGCGAACCGATCTGCTGATCGACGCGACGCATCCCTATGCCGCGCGAATTTCCGCCAATGCGGCGCAAGCCGCGCGCACTTCGGTTGTGCCGATCCTTGCTTTGCGCCGCCCTGGCTGGGAGCCAATAGATGGCGACCGCTGGACGCAGGTCGATACGACAGGCGATGCGGTGCACGCGCTTGGGTCGCCGCCGCGCCGTGCCTTCCTGGCGCTCGGCCGGCAGGAGGTCGCGGCTTTCGAGGCGGCGCCGCAGCATCATTACCTTGTCCGCAGCGTCGATCCGGTCGAGCCGAAACTGGCGGTGCCTGATGCGACCTACCTGCTGGCGCGTGGGCCGTTTCGCGAGGCGGATGAACGCGCGCTGCTCGAGGAGCACCGCATCGATGTCGTCGTATCCAAGAACAGCGGCGGCGAGGCCACCTACGGCAAGATCGCGGCGGCGCGGGCGCTCGGTATCGAGGTGGTGATGGTGCGCAGGCCCATCCTGCCGGAGGTGCCGTCGGCCGAAACTGTCGAAGCATTGGCCGCGATGATCGATCATGGTCTCGACCCCGTCGCGGAACGCGGTGTGTAGACCAGCGCCGGTTTGTCACCGCGCTTGATGATCCTTGTCTCCGGCGAGCCGATGATGATGCAGGTCGCCATGTCGGCCCTTTCCGCCTCGACATCGGCCAACAGAAAAACCTCGATGCGCTCGTCCGGGCGGCCGGCGGCGCGGCCGAAGATGACCGGCGTGGTGCCGGGCAGGATGGCGCGCAGGCATTCGAAGGCACGGCCGAGCTGCCAAGGGCGCGCCTTGCTGATCGGATTGTAGAGCGCGGTGACGAAGCCGGCGCCGGCGGCAGCGAGCAGGCGCAGTTCGATCAAGTCCCACGGCTTCAGATTGTCGGACAGCGAGATGGCGCAGAAATCATGGCCGAGCGGCGCGCCGATGCGGGCGGCAACCGCCAGCATGGCAGTGACGCCGGGCACGACAGTGACATCGACGGTGCGCCATTCGGCCGGACCGGCCTCGATCGCCTCGCAGACGGCGGCCGCCATGGCGAACACGCCGGGATCGCCGCCGGAGACGACGGCGACGTCATGGCCGTCCGCCGCCTTTACCAGCGCGTCCTTGGAGCGGGCGAGTTCCTCGCGATTATCCGAGGCGACGCGGGTTTGGTCGGCGCGAAGATCAAGCCGGTCGAGATAAGGCTTGTAGCCATAGAAGAACTTTGCCTCGGCGACGGCGCGGCTGGCTTGCGGCGTCACCTGGTCGGCATTGCCGGGCCCAAGGCCGATGACGGTGAGGCGGCCGCTCATGGCTTGGCTCCCATAACGCCAGGCAGGCCGGACCAGCCGGCGACCAGCACGATGGCGAAATAGGGCGCCTTGTCGTCCGGCTTGTCGGCAAGCTTCATCGAGATGCTACCGGCCATCGTGCCGCGCTCGACATAAACGGCGCGGGCGAGCTTGCCGGTGGCCTCCAGCGCCCGCCTGATCTTGGGCAGATTGCGGCCGACCTTCATGATGACGGCGGCGTCGGTGTCGGCGAGACGGCGCGTCAGCTCGAACTCGCTCGTCGTGCCGGGCAAAACCGTCAGGACATCGTCGCCCTGGACGATCGGCACGCCGGTCTGCGACCAGCAGCCCGACATGGCGGTGACGCCGGGGATGACTTCGGTCGGGAAGCGATGGGCGAGGCGGACATGCAGGTGCATGTAGGAGCCGTAGAACAGCGGGTCGCCTTCGGAGAGCACGGCGACCATGCGGCCGGCTTCGAGGTGTTCGGCGACCTTCTCGGCCGACTCCTCGTAGAAATCGGTGATCTGCGAACGGTAGTCGTCGTGATCCTTGTCGATCTCGGTGGTGACGGGGTAGAGCAGCGGCAGTTCCAGCATATCGGGCCGGAAGCGCGCCTCGACGATGGCGCGCGCATTGCTGTTGTTGCCGCGCTTGGCGAAGTAGGCGACGACATCGGCCTCGGCCAGAACGCGCGCGGCCTTCAGCGTCAGCAGCTCGGGGTCGCCAGGCCCCGTGCCGACGCCGACAAGACGGCCTTTTGCCAGATCTTCTTTGACGGCTGCGTTCACAGGCCGGGCCTCGCCAGCGAATTGAGGGCGGCTGCAGTCATGGCGCTGCCGCCAAGCCTGCCGCGCACGATGGCGTAGGGCACGCCGTAGGAGTTTTCAGCCAGCGCATCCTTGGATTCGGCGGCACCGACGAAGCCGACCGGCATGCCGATGATGGCGGCCGGTTTCGGCGCGCCATCGCGCAGCTTTTCCAGGAGATAGAAGAGCGCTGTCGGCGCATTGCCGATGGCCACGACCGAACCGGCCATGCGTTCGCCCCAGAGGTCGATCGCGGCGGCCGAGCGGGTGTTGCCGATCTGCTTGGCGATGTCGTGCGTGCGCGGGTCGCGCAAGGTGCAGATCACCTCATTGCCGGCCGGCAGCCTGGCGCGGGTGACGCCATGCGAGACCATTTCGGCATCGCAGAAGATCGGTGCGCCGGCCGCCAAAGCGCTGCGGGCGGCGGCGACGAAATCGCTGGAGAAGACAAAATGACTTGATGCTTCGACCTGGCCGCAGGCATGGATCATGCGGATGGCGACGTCGGCTTCCGCCTCGGAGAACCGGGACAGGTCGGCCTCGGCGCGGATGATGGCGAAGGAACGTTCATAGATCGCGTTGCCGTCATGGATGTAGTCGTAGGCGGCCATGCTCATTTCCGTTGTTCAATTTGTCGGTAAGCCTTGGCGATTGCCGCCGGTCCGAGCCTTGTCAGGCAGGCGGCGGCGGTTTCACCTGGATATCGAGCGCTGCGGACCATCGCTGCGACGCGACCGATGCCGCGCGCGGCGTCATAGCCCGGCCTGTAGCCCGCAGGAAGGCCCTTTGCCGTCGCGTTCACGACAAGTCCGGCTCCGTTTTCGCCGCCGACGATTGTTAGCGCAGCAGAGCCGGGGTGAGCGCAGCCCTTGGCGCAGCCGGAAATGTGCAGTGTGAAGTCGAGGATATCAGCGTTTTCGGCGGCGATTGTCTCGGCAATATCGCGCGTGGCGATGCGGCCGGATGCGCAGGCAGGAGTGCCGGGGCAGGCGGCGATGCGGGTGCGCGGGTCGGCGGCGGTGGTGACGAAGCCGAGCGCGGCGGCGGTGGCTCGCAGGGGGTGGTTTGCGGACGACGGTTGGCCGAGGAACAGCAAGGCGCGGCCGGGGGCGAGGCGGATTTCGGCGACGCCGAGGGACAGGGCGCTTTGGGCGAGGGCGATGAGTTTTTCGGCCGGCATGCTGCCATAGGGGAGGGCTATGCCGAGAGCGGTGGTGTCGTTGGATAAGGGGAAAAGACCGATAGGCCGGCGATCCTGCACACCCCCCTCCGTCCTGCCGGACATCTCCCCCTCAAGGGGGGAGATCGGCAGCTTCGACGCCGGCTTTTCCTTAACAACACCGGAGATTAGTGAAATCATCGGTGAAAGCGTAATCTCCCCCCTTGAGGGGGAGATGTCCGGCAGGACAGAGGGGGGCGCCTCGCGCAAACTTGTCAAACATAGCCAATCGGCAAGAGATGCCAATTGCCTCTCAGACAAATCCTTTGCATGGGCGTCGCGGCCCTTCTCTGCAACCATTCGAAGAGCAGCGACAGTGATATCGCGCGCTGCATCGTCCCCAACCGTCGCAAGCAGTCTCGCGCTTTGGCCGTCAACAGCGACAGATACAGTCCACAGAACGCTAGCGCTGAATAGCACCGCCTTCAGCCTGACATCGGCCGTCACCCCATCCATCGTCAGCTGCCCGCCACCATCGACAACCACCGACACCTTCGGTCCGAGCCTTGGCGTCAGCCCAGCTTCCTCGACCGCAGCCCTGATCCGCTCAGCCAAAGCTCGCGGATCGGCAATCTCCCGCGGATCGATGCCGGCCAGCGGCCCGGTCTCGACCGGCACGCCGGTACGCACTGCAATCCCCAGTGCATCGACCTCCGCCGCCAACAGCACGGCACTTTCCGCCGTCAGGCCGCGTATCTGCAGGCTGCCTCGTGCGGTCACTTCCATGATGCCGTTGCCGCGCTTCAAGGCGGATTCGCAGAGTCCGATCAGCGACTTGGGGGAAAGCCCTCCAGCAACCGGGTTGAGCCGCACCAGCAGGCCATCGCCGGTCTGCATCGGCGCCGAGAGAGCCGGACAGGCGCCGCGGCGCGAGAAGGCGTTCATGCCGCGACCCCGAGCGCCTCGGCCTCGGCGATCAACGCCGCGAGATCGTCGTCGATCGCGTTGCGCAAGGGATGCCAGAGACCGCGCCGGCGCGCCGACAGGAAGCGCTCGGCGATGACTTTGGCAGCGGCCGGATTTTCACGCAGGATGAAGGCGCGGACATCGGGATCGCCGACATAGGCGTCATGCACGGCCTCGATCAACGCGCCCGAAATGGCGTGCGTGGTTTCGGCAAAGCCGATGAGGCGGTCGACGGTTTCGGCAAACTCGGAAGCGCCGCGCGGACCATGCCGCATCTGGCCGGCTATAAAGCGCGCATTGACGGCTCGCGCCCGCACAACCCGCGACACAGTCTCGCCGACCGAGCGCGGCTTCGGCTTTTGCGGGTCGGTGGTGTCGAGCACGATGACGTCGGCATTTCGGCCCAATGCCGCAAGGGCGGCCGAAAAGCCGCCGATGAAGGCGACGTCGGCGGAGCCCTCGAGAATGTCGCGGCCGGGATCGTCGCCGGTGTGGACCAGCAGATCGGCCTCGGCGACGCGGGTCTCGAAAGCGCCGGGGGAGGCGATGCCTTCGCCCTCTGCGCCGCCATAAGCATGTGATGTCGCATCGAGATAGGCGCGGCCGATTTCTTCGCGCCCGACCCAGTCGCCGCTGGACAGCAGGTCCTCGACGCCGGCGCCGTAGGTGCCGGGCGAGGTGCCGAAGATGCGCGGGCCGATCTTGCCATCGGCACGGGTTCTGGCGGCGAGCGGGTTTTCCGAATCGTCCTCGTCGCGCGCGGCAACGGCGTTGGCGGCGGCGTCGATCAGCGCGATCTGGGTCGGGAACATGTCGCGGAACAGACCCGAAATCCGCCAGGTGACATCGACGCGCGGGCGACCGAGCGTGGCCGGCGGCAGCACTTCGATGCCGGTGATGCGGCCGGTGGCCGAATCCCATTGCGGCCGGCAGCCCATCAGCGCCAGGCCTTGCGCGATCTCCTCGCCGCCGGTGCGCAGCGAGGCCGAGCCCCAGAGGTCGATGACCAGCGAGCGCGGCCAGTCGCCATGCGACTGCATATAGCCGCGCACGACTTCTTCTGCCGCCGCCTTTCCCAGATCGTAGGCGGTCGGCGTCGGCATGGTGCGCGGGTCGGAGGTGAACAGGTTGCGGCCGGTGGGCAGCACGTCGGAGCGGCCACGCGCCGGTGCGCCCGCCGGACCCGCCTTGATGTGACGGCCGTCGAGCGCCGCCAGCAGCGCGGCCTTCTCGGCTTCGGCGCTTTGCCGGCGCATGGCGTCGGGTTCGTCGTCTGGCGCGCGGCCGTAAATATGCAGGCCGTCCTTGATGGCGAAATCCTTGAGGTCGCAGAGCCAGGCGTCGATGCGGCGCAGCGCCTCGTCGGGCGCATCGGTTCCGGCGACGCCGGCTTCGGAGGCGAAGCCGGTCTTTTGCGCCGTGTCGACGATCAGCTTGGCCAGACGATCGCGGCGGCGGCGGTCGAGGCCGTCGGCCTGGGCATATTCGTCGACGAGGCGTTCGAGCTTGTGCTGCCCTTCGTCGAGGCCGGCACCGGTCAGCCGCGGCGGCAGATGGCCAAGCGTGACGGCGGCGATACGCCGCTTCGCCTGCGCCGCTTCGCCGGGATTGGAGACGATGAAGGGGTAAATGACGGGCAACGAGCCGGTGACGATCTCGGGGAAGCAGTTTTGTGAGAGCGCTACCGTCTTGCCGGGCAGCCATTCCAGCGTGCCATGGGCGCCGACATGGATGAGAGCATGGATGCGGAGCGATTTGCGCAGCCACAGGCCGAAGGCCAGCAGATCGTGGCGCGGCGGCAGCGTCGGGTCGTGGTAGTCGGCGCGGCGGTCGGCCGAGCGGCCACGGTCGGGGGCGAGAGCGACAGTGATGTTGCCGAAGGTGGCGGCGCGGAAAGGGAAGCCGCTCTTGCCCTCCCCCTTGTGGGGAGGGTGGCCCGCAGGGCCGGGTGGGGGTGGTGCACCGCTACCCCCACCCCGTTTCGCGCCATCCGCTTCGCGAATGTCGCGAACCGACCCTCCCCACAAGGGGGAGCGTGAAGGAGCACCCCATGCCGCCTCGACTGCAGCCAGTGCCTCAGCCGGCAAATCCTTCGAGAAGTCCAGATACTCTTCCAGCCCCAGCCCACCATCGCTCCGCTCCAACGCGTCCAGCAGCGCACGCGGCGTTTCTGGAATCCCGTCAACGCGATAGCCCTGCTCCTTCAGGTCATGCAGCATGGCCAGCACGCTGGACGGCACATCCAGGCCCACTGCATAGCCAGTGCGGCCGGGCGCGCTCGGATAGTCCGGAATGAGGATCGCCAACTTACGCGTCGCGCGGGGCGTCTGCTGCAACCGTGTGAACGCCGCTAGCCTGTCCGCCACTTGCGCCACGCGATCCGGTTCCGGGCGGTTGGCGAAGGCGCGGTGGCCGAGCGCCGGGTCGGTCTCGCTCTCGCCCTTGAAGGAAATCGCGCTGGCGAGGATGCGGCCGTCGAGTTCGGGCAGCACGACATGCATGGCGAGGTCGGCGGGCGCCAGGCCGCGCTGGTTGTTGTCCCAGACGTCGCGGCGGGTGGTGGCGACGATGACCTGGAAGACAGGCACGCCGGCGCGGTCGAACAAGGTTTCGACGCCCGGTTCGGCGCCGGAAGCGAAGGCGGTCGCGGTGATGATGGCGGCGGGGTTGAGCGCGGCCAGAGCAGTTTCGACGAAGGCCAGGGAGGTCGGGTCTTTGAGGCTGGAGACGAAGATCGGGATCGGTCTCATGCCGCGCTGGCGGAGTGCATCAAAGAGGGCATCGATTGGCGCGACATCGGCGGCCAGCAGCATCGAGCGGTAGAAGAGGATGGGGATGATGGGAGGGTTGATGTTGTCTGCGCCGAGTTCCCGCCCACCCCCCTCTGTCCTGCCGGACATCTCCCCCGCAAGGGGGGAGATTGCGCTGTCATCGACGCTTTCGCCGATCGGGGATGTTGCAGAGGAATCTATTATCGGCTGGGCAGAAAAAGTGCCGAGGTCCGCGCCGGCTGATCTCCCCCCTTGCGGGGGAGATGTCCGGCAGGACAGAGGGGGGTGTGAAGGAACGCCGACATCGGCAAAATCCAACTTGCCTACGACGCCGCAGCCTGGCTCGTAGTAGCCAGCTTTCGGCACGCTGACCGGCTCAGCCGCCGCCGCATCCTGCCCAGCCAACCCCGCCAGCCGCTGCATCAGCGCTGCCATATTCTCCGGCCCGCCCTCGCGGAAATAGCCCAGCAGGCCGTCCTGCTCCTCGCGCGGCAGCGTCGAGGCTTCGATCAGCCTGAGGTCCTCGTCATGGCTTTCACCAGGCAGCAGCGCCAGCTTGATGCCACGTTCGCGAGCAGTCACCGCGAGTTGGTCGCAGCCATAGCGCCACCAGTCATAGCCGCCGAGGATGCGCACCAAGATCACCTTGGCCTGGCGGGCGACGCTGTCGATCCAGAGGTCCACGGACATGGGATGACGCAGGTCGCGCAACGCCGCCAGCCGCATCGACGGCAGGCGGGCGGCATCGGCCTTCCAGGCCGCCGCGAGGCCGGCGAGGTCGCTGTCGGTGAAGGACAGCGCCACGATATCCGCCGGCGTCTGCCG
Source organism: Mesorhizobium sp. M0029 (assembly GCF_040323735.1). Classification (NCBI taxonomy): domain Bacteria; kingdom Pseudomonadati; phylum Pseudomonadota; class Alphaproteobacteria; order Hyphomicrobiales; family Phyllobacteriaceae; genus Mesorhizobium; species Mesorhizobium sp. M0029. The sequence goes on along the minus strand of NZ_JAMYVF010000007.1, from coordinate 104,563 downwards.
GAGATCAACCGGCTCGGCGAGATCGTCGAGCGAGGCGGAGGTCGTGGTGAGTATGTGCATCGCGGCTCGTGCCTGAGATCAACCGGCGAGTATACGCTCGATCGCCGGACGGTTCAGCCCCTTCAGGCCAATGACGACGAGACGCGAGCGGCGATCGTCCTCGGCCGTCCAGGCGCGGTCATAGTAATGGTTGACGCGTGGGCCGACGGCCTGCAGCAAAAGCCGCATCGGCTTGCCGCCGACCTCGACGAAGCCTTTCACGCGAAGCACGTTTTCCTGTTCGGCGGCGGCAGCGACGCGCTTTGCCAGTTCGTCCGGATTGGTGATCGAGGGGATGTCGACGATGAAGGTGTCGAAATCGTCATGCTCATGATCGAAAGCGCCGTCGTGATGCGACTTGCGGTTCTCGATGTCGTCTTCGACGGCGAGACCGAGGCCAAGCAGCACCGACGGGTCGACCTTGCCATGCGCAGTCGGCACGATTTTTACCGCGCGGGCGGAATGTTCATTGATGATGGCGTTGGCGCGGGCCGAACCGGGGGCGTCCATCAGATCGCTCTTCGACAGGATGATCAAATCGGCGCAGGCGATCTGGTCCTCGAACACTTCTTCGACAGGATCGTCATGGTCGAGCGTCTCGTCCTGAGCGCGCTGTGCCTGCAAAGCGTCCATGTCGTTGGCGACTCGGCCTTCGGCCAGCGCCGGGCCGTCTACCACGGCGATGACACCGTCGACGGTTACCCGGCTCTTCACGCTCGGCCACTGGAACGCCTGGACCAGCGGCTTGGGCAGAGCCAGGCCCGAGGTCTCGATCAGGATGTGGTCAACCTTCGGTGTCAGCGCGAGGATCTTGTCGAGGGCGGGCACGAAATCGTCGGCGACTGTACAGCAGATGCAGCCATTGGCCAGTTCGACGATGTTTTCCTCGGGGCAGGTGTCGATGCCGCAGCCTTTCAGGATTTCCCCGTCGATGCCGATGTCGCCGAACTCGTTGACGATGATGGCGATGCGCTTGCCGCCGGCATTTTCCAGGAGATGGCGGACCAGCGTCGTCTTGCCGGCGCCGAGGAAGCCTGTAACGACAGTGCAGGGAACACGGGAGAGGTTGGCGGCCGGGTTTGAAGCGTTCATCGTCAGTCCTTCAGCATGTCGAGGGGTGGGATGCGGGCAACGAGGCCGCGCTTGAGGCTATCGGGCCGGCCGCGCCACGGGATGAGGCCGTCGGCCGAAGTCGCGAAGAGCTTTGCGCCGGTAACGAGGTCGGCGCCGCTGGTTGCGGTCAGATCGCCGAAGACATAGCTCCAGCAGCCATCGCGCAGGACCGCGGCGCTGAGGCGGCGCTTGCAATTGCCGAGACATTCGGCGGTGCGGACCCGGATATCGCCGGCAGCGGCGCGGCGTGTGTCCTCAGCCAGCAATTCGCCGGCGCGCGGATGGGCGTCGGAACCGGTCTCATCGCGGCAGGAGGCGCAGACGATGACGGTCACGCCGGTCAGGGCGTCGTTGTCCCCGGACGCAATGTCCGCTGTGCCAGCCGAAAAACTGCTGTTCTGGTCCAAAAACCGTGCTCCTTGCCCGGAAACCCGCCAGGCGATCGGATACTTTGTCTCAGACGGCAGGTCTCCTGGCTCGCGGGTCGTCGCCTTGGTTAGCCGCCTTCCCGGTGTTACCCAGTGGCTTTCGGCCTTGGCTCGTCGCTTACAGTTGCGGGGACAGCCGCGGATTTGGGACCGAAATCCCGCACCGCATTCCCTCTTGGCCCTTGCCGTTGCGGGCAGGGGACCGTCTGCAGCGGATTTAGGCTTTTGCGGGGAGTTGTGTCAACGCGCTGCTACGACATGGCGATGTCGGCCAGGGGTTTCCCCAGATTGCCGGCCGGCGCCACTTCGATGCGCTCAAGGCCAAGCCAGCCCTGCATCTGCTTCAATTCCTCGAACAGCTCTGCGGCAGTTTCCGGCGGCGCGCCGGGTTCGGCGTAGGCGGCGTGGACGCGCAGCACGCTGGCCGGGCGGTCGGCCTTGAGATCGACGCGGGCGACGATCCGGTCGCCGAGCAGGAAGGGCAGCACGTAGTAGCCATATTGGCGCTTGTCAGCCGGGGTGTAGATCTCGATGCGGTAGTGGAAATCGAACAGGCGCTCGGTGCGCGAGCGCTCGAAGACCACCGGATCGAAGGGCGCCAGTAGCGCGCGGGCCTCGATCTTTCGCGGCAGACGGGCGTCCTTATAGAGGTAAGCCGGCTTGTCCCAGCCTTCGACGTTTACCGGCAGCAACTCGCCCATCTCAACCAGTTCCTCCAACCGGCCCTTCATGTCGGCCGGCGACAAGCGGAAATAATCGCGCAGGTCACCCGACGTCGCGATGCCGTGGGCGCGGGCGGAAATGCGCAGCAATTCGCGGTGCGCGTCCTCGGCCGCCGGCACCGGCAGATCGAGGATCGCCTGCGGCAGCACGCGCTCGGGCAGGTCGTAGAAACGCTCGAAGCCACGGCGGTGCGCCGTGGTGATGCGTCCGGCCCAGAACAGCCATTCGAAGGCGTGCTTGGCGTGGCTCCAGCCCCACCAGCCGCCCGAACCTTTCTGGCCTTCCAGTGCCGAAGCGGCAATCGGGCCGCGCTCGGCGACCGCGCGGTAGATCTCTTCGATATAGGCGGCGTGCTCGCGGCCCCATTTGGCGAGGCCGAGATACATTTCGTCGCCTTGCTCGGCCCGCTGCATGCGCCAGCGCATCAGCGGGTAGGTCTCGACCGGCAGGAACGAGGCCTCATGCGCCCAGTATTCGAACACCGTGCGTTTGCGGGTGATGGCCGCATTGTCGAGCAAAGCCAGCGGGTAGGGGCCAAGCCGCGAATAGAGCGGCATATAGTGGGCGCGCACCACCGCGCTGACGGAATCGATCTGCAGCAAGCCGGTGCGCGACAGCACGCGGGCGAGGTGGCGGCGATCGGGCGTGCCGCCCGGGCGGGGATCGAGAAATCCTTGCGCGGCGAGCGCGATGCGCCTGGCCGTGGGGAGTGAGATTTTGTCCTTCGTCAAAGTGTCTTGCCTCGAACCATTTTCCCGACTTTAGCCGGCGATTCCGGTCATGCTAGCAGGCAAATGGCGGGAGATGTGTCAGGAGACAAAAGTGGAGTGAAAGATGAAGGAAATCAAACAGGAGGAGTTCGGACCAGTTTTTCCCGGCCTGCCGTCCAGCACTGTCTTTTGAACAAGGTTTGACTTGCTTCGCTGAAAGCCGTGCGCTAACCCTCGCCGCGTTGCAGCAAAGGCACCTAAAACGGTTCAGCGGTTAAACTGTCGCGCTTCCGCATTAGGGTTGGTTGCTGTAATCAAAGTGGATTGGCCGCCAACGGAAAGCCGAGCATGAACGTACTCCTCAGTTCATACCTGCCCATCGTCCTCTTCATCGCCGTGGCCGCGGTTGTAGGCCTGGCGCTTATCATCGCGCCGTTCCTGGTGGCTTATCGCAATCCCGATCCGGAGAAGCTTTCCGCCTACGAGTGCGGGTTCAACTCGTTCGACGATGCCCGGATGAAATTCGACATCCGCTTCTACCTGGTGTCGATCCTGTTCATCATCTTCGATCTGGAAGTGGCCTTCCTGTTTCCGTGGGCGGTGTCGTTCTCGAAGATCGGCATGCTCGGTTTCTGGTCGATGATGGTGTTTTTGGCGGTGCTGACCATCGGCTTTGCCTATGAGTGGAAAAAAGGAGCGCTGGAATGGGATTGAACGACAGTTCCGGAACGCTCGTCGCGCCGAAGCCCAAAGGCCTGATCGACCCCAATACCGGACGTCCGGTCGGTTCCGACGATCCGTTCTTCCTCGAGATCAACAATGAACTGGCCGACAAGGGTTTTCTGGTCACCTCGACCGAGGCGCTGATCACCTGGGCACGCAGCGGCTCGCTGATGTTCATGACCTTCGGTCTCGCCTGCTGTGCCGTCGAGATGATCCACACCTCGATGCCGCGCTATGATTCGGAGCGGTTTGGCGTGGCTCCTCGCGCGTCGCCGCGCCAGTCGGACATAATGATCGTGGCGGGAACGCTGACCAACAAGATGGCCCCCGCTTTGCGCAAGGTCTACGACCAGATGCCGGAGCCGCGCTACGTCATCTCGATGGGCTCCTGCGCCAATGGCGGCGGCTATTATCACTATTCCTATTCGGTGGTGCGCGGCTGCGACCGCATCGTGCCGGTCGACATCTATGTGCCCGGCTGCCCGCCGAGCGCCGAAGCGCTGCTCTACGGCATTCTTCTCCTGCAGAAGAAGATCCGCCGCACCGGCACGATCGAACGGTAGACCCATGGCCGCATCCCTGAGCGAACTGTCGACCTATCTCGGCGAAAAGCTGCCGGGCCGCGTCACCGATGCGGTGCTTGCCTATGGCGAACTGACGATCTCGGTTGCTACAGACAATCTGATCGAGGTGACAAGCTTCCTGCGTGACGATTCGGGCTGCCAGTTCATTTCGATCATCGATATCTGCGGCGCCGACTACCCGTCGCGCGTCAAGCGTTTCGATGTCGTCTATCATTTGCTTTCGCCGAAGCAGAATTTGCGCATCCGCATCAAGGTGCAGGCCGACGAAGAGACGCTGGTGCCGTCGCTCACCGCTGTCTATCCCGGCGCCGACTGGTATGAGCGCGAAGCCTACGATCTCTATGGCGTGCTGTTCTCCGGCCATCCGGACCTGCGCCGCATCCTCACGGATTACGGTTTCGAGGGCCATCCCCTGCGCAAGGACTTCCCGCTGACAGGTTTCGTCGAGGTGCGCTACGACGACGAAGCCAAGCGCGTGATCTACGAGCCGGTGGAATTGAAGCAGGAATTCAGGAACTTCGATTTTCTCTCGCCATGGGAAGGGACGGACTACGTCCTGCCGGGCGATGAGAAGGCGAAACAGTAGGGGCGGCGGCGTGGCGATGATCCGCGTAGCGCTACTAAGCCTGTTTTGCTGTGCCGGCTTGCAGAATGCTTTTGCGAAAGACTGCAAAGTAGCTGGAGTGGATTGCTATTCGGCGGCGCGAGCTGTCGTGGCGAACGACACGGTGAAGAACTGCCCGACGATATTTCGTATCAAGCCTGCGATGCAGATTGAATTGGACCAGATTTTGAACGCCTTGCGCGATGCTGGAGAGCTGGCCGATCTCCAGCCTTCCAACGAGACCATTGAGCAATGCGAGCAGAGAGCAAAAGAATATGTGGCCGGGCCGCAGACGGTCCGCTTCATGGAACTGACGCCGTCAGCCAAGGAAAGGCTTGGAATCTAGCATGACCGAGCACTCCGTCCGCAACTTCAACATCAACTTCGGACCGCAGCACCCTGCGGCACACGGTGTTTTGCGTCTTGTGCTGGAGCTTGACGGCGAGGTGGTCGACCGCGTCGATCCGCATATCGGCTTGCTGCATCGCGGCACCGAAAAGCTGATCGAGCACAAGACCTATCTGCAGGCCGTGCCCTATCTCGACCGGCTCGACTATTGCGCACCGATGAACCAGGAGCATGCCTTCGCGCTCGCCACCGAGCGGTTGCTCGGCATCGAAGTGCCGAAGCGCGGCCAGTTGATCCGCGTGCTCTATTCCGAGCTCAGCCGCATCATGTCGCACATCCTCAATGTGACGACGCAGGCGCTGGATATCGGCGCGCTGACGCCGCCGCTGTGGGGTTTCGTCGAACGCGAAAAGCTGATGGTGTTTTATGAGCGCGCTTCCGGTTCGCGCATGCATGCGGCCTATTTCCGTCCGGGCGGTGTGCACCAGGATCTGCCGGCGAAGCTGGTCGAGGACATCGGCAAGTGGATCGACCCGTTCCTGAAGTCGCTTGACGACCTCGACAAGCTGCTTACCGGCAACCGCATCTTCAAGCAGCGCAATGTCGATATCGGTATCGTGTCGCTGGCCGACGCCTGGGCCTGGGGTTTTTCCGGCGTCATGGTGCGCGGCTCGGGTGCTGCCTGGGATTTGCGCAAGTCGCAGCCCTATGAATGCTATTCCGAGATGGATTTCGACATCCCGATCGGCAAGAACGGCGACTGCTACGACCGTTATCTCGTGCGCATGGAAGAAATGCGTCAGTCAGCCAAGATCATGCGTCAGTGCGTCGACCTTCTGCTCGGCAAGGAGAGCACCGGGCCGGTGTCGAACCTCGACGGCAAGGTGGTGCCGCCCAAGCGCCAGGCGATGAAGCGCTCGATGGAAGCGCTGATCCATCATTTCAAGCTCTATACTGAGGGTTACCGCGTGCCGGCCGGCGAGGTCTATGCCGCGGTCGAGGCGCCGAAGGGCGAGTTCGGCGTCTATCTCGTCTCCGACGGCACCAACAAGCCCTACCGCTGCAAGCTGCGCGCGCCCGGCTTCGCGCATCTGCAAGCCATGGATTTCCTCTGCCGTGGCCACATGCTGGCCGACGTCACTGCCGTCCTGGGTTCCCTCGACATCGTGTTTGGTGAGGTCGATCGCTAAATGTCAGTCCGCCGTCTCGCAGAAGCAAGCGTCCAGCCAGCCACCTTCGCCTTCAACCGGGCGAATGCGGCGGTTGCGAAGCAATGGATCAAGAAATATCCGAAGGGCCGCGAGCAGTCGGCGATCATTCCCTTGCTGATGATTGCGCAGGAGCAGGAAGGCTGGGTCACCAAGGCGGCGATCGAGACGATTTCGGACATGCTCGGCATGCCGCGCATTCGCGGGCTCGAAGTCGCGACCTTCTACACGCAGTACCAGCTCAATCCGGTCGGCACGCGCGCGCATATCCAGGTCTGCGGCACCACGCCCTGCATGCTGCGCGGCTCGGAAGCGCTGATGGATGTGTGCCGCTCGAAAATCCATCACGACCAGTTCCACACCAACGACAAGGGCACGCTGTCGTGGGAGGAAGTCGAATGCCTCGGCGCCTGCGTCAACGCGCCGATGGTGATGGTCTTCAAGGATACGTTCGAGGATCTGACGCCCGAGCGGCTGGCCGAAATCATCGATCTTTACGATGCGGGCAAGGGCGCCTCGGTTCCCACGGGACCGCAAAACGGCAGAACCGGCTCGGAGCCGGCGCCTGGCCTGACGACGCTGAAGAGCGAAAAGGCGATCCTCAAAGCAACGCGCGACAAGGAAGCCAGGGCGGCGAGCAAGGCTGCCCACGCGGCGCCCGACGCAATCATTGCGGCGCCTGTTCCGGCTCCTGCCGCTCCTGCAGCGGCCGCCCCGGTCGCGCCATCCAACGCCGGCAAACCGAAAACCGATGCGCCGGAAACCAGCTCGGCGTTGAAGTCGCCCTCCAGGGCCAAGGTTGCACCGGCGGCGGAAAAAGCGGCGAGCGTCCCGGCGCCCCTGCATTCGGCCGCCAACGCCAACACCGCGGCGCCTGAAGTCGAGAAGGTCGCCAAGCAGCGTAATGGCCCGAAGACCACCTCCACGCCGGCAGCTGCCTTCATCGCTCCGGAATTCAAGGCGCCAGCGGCCAAGGCCCCGGTGGCCCCGGCCGTCAAGGCGCCGACAGCCAGACCCGCAAAGCCGTCGCTCGAGGACAAGAACCGTCCGGCCGGAATCGACAGGCCGGCCGCGGTCGACGATCTCAAGCTGATCTCGGGCATCGGCCCGAAGATCGAGGGCATCCTTCATTCGCTTGGCATATTCACCTTCACACAGGTCGCATCCTGGAATAAGGCCGAGCGCGACTGGGTGGATGGATATCTCGCTTTCCAGGGCCGCATCGAGCGCGACGACTGGGGCAAGCAGGCCAAGGCGCTCGCCAAGGGCGGCGTCGCCGAATACATCCGCGTCTTCGGCAAGGAGCCACGTTGATGGCTGAAGCGCAAAGCACCGGATCTTTGCTGACGCTGCGCAGCATTGTCATCGGCGTTGTCTGCATCGCTGCTGCCAACATCCTTCTGGAGGGGCTCCGGCGCCTCGTCGAATTGCCGTTTTCGGATACCCTGGAATCGATGGCCGCGACCGGCATGGGCGTGCTGGTGTGGGTCTCGATCGTCTTGCGGGGAAAGAGGTAAGTCATGCTGGCTGACAAAGACCGCATCTTCAACAACATCTACGGCCTCTTCGACAAGTCGCTGGCCGGCGCGATGGCGCGCGGCGCCTGGGACAACACGCCCGGCATCATCGCCAAGGGGCGCGAGTGGATCGTCAACGAGATGAAGGCGTCCGGCCTGCGTGGCCGCGGCGGCGCCGGCTTCCCGACCGGGCTGAAATGGTCGTTCATGCCCAAGCAGAGCGACGGAAGGCCGAGCTATCTCGTTGTCAACGCCGACGAATCCGAGCCCGGCACGTGCAAGGATCGCGACATCCTGCGCAACGATCCGCACACGCTGGTCGAGGGCTCGTTCATCGCCGGCTTCGCCATGGGCGCGGTCGCCGCCTACATCTATGTGCGCGGCGAGTTCATCCGCGAGCGCGAGGCGCTGCAGCGCGCCATCGACGAGGCCTACGAGGCCAGGCTGATCGGCAAGAACAACACGTCCGGCTACGATTTCGACATCTACATGCATCACGGCGCCGGCGCCTATATATGTGGCGAGGAAACAGCACTTCTGGAAAGCCTCGAAGGCAAGAAGGGCCAGCCCCGGCTGAAGCCGCCATTCCCGGCCAATGTCGGCTTGTACGGTTGTCCGACAACCGTGAACAATGTCGAGTCAATCGCGGTGGCGCCGACCATTTTGCGCCGTGGCGCCGCCTGGTTCTCGTCCTTCGGCCGTCCCAACAATGTCGGCACCAAGCTGTTTTGTATCTCGGGCCACGTCAACAATCCGTGCACCGTCGAAGAGGCGATGTCGATCCCGTTCCGCGAGCTGATCGAGACGCATTGCGGCGGCATTCGCGGCGGCTGGGACAATCTCCTGGCGGTCATTCCGGGCGGCGCTTCGGTGCCGCTGGTGCCGGCCGAGCAGATCATCAATGCGCCCATGGATTTCGATGCTTTGCGCGACCTGAAATCCGGCCTCGGCACGGCGGCTGTCATCGTCATGGACAAGTCGACCGATATCGTGAAGGCGATCGCCAGGCTGTCCTATTTTTACAAGCATGAGAGCTGCGGCCAGTGCACGCCATGCCGCGAAGGCACCGGCTGGATGTGGCGGGTGATGGAGCGGCTGGTGCGCGGCGAGGCGCAGAAGCGCGAGATCGACATGCTGCTCGACGTCACCAAGCAGGTGGAGGGCCATACGATCTGTGCGCTGGGCGACGCCGCGGCATGGCCGATCCAGGGCCTGATGCGGCATTTCCGCGGCGAGGTGGAGCGGCGCATCGACGAGCTTTCCCGCAACGCGCACCGGGCCGAACCGGTGATGGTGGCGGCGGAGTAGATTTAAAATACGGGCGCAAGCCCGGGACCGAAATATAGGGGCGGGGAAGACGAAGAAACGACCAGGAGATGTCTATGGCGCCGTATTCGAACCCTTTGATGCCCAATTTGGACCAGCTTGAGAAGATGAACCAGGATTTGACAAGGATGATGCCGAAGGAGATGGCCAGCGCCGTCAACCTTCTCGCGCATCCTGTCGCGGGTGCCGCCGCGATGTCGGCGCTGGGCTTCGGCCTCGCCAACCATGCCTTTGGCGTGTGGCTAGGCGCCTTGTCGGGTGCTGCCGAGGCATCGCAGCGGATTTTCCAGCCGATCATCGACGATTTCGAACAGCGCAGCCAAGGGTTCGCCGAGACCGCCCCCGCCACCAAGGCGCGCGCGGCGACCAGAACCCTGATCGCCGAGGCGCAGACTTTTGCCCAGGATGTGACCGACATTGCCGCCCGCACCGTCGAGGCCGAGCCGGCCGATGCCGTCGCGGAAGACGCTAAGACCGGGTTGATGCCGGAGGATTTCAGGCAGCCCAAGGCCGTGGCTCGTCCGGCCAAGCCGTCGGATCTCAAGGCGATCACCGGCGTTGGGCCGAAGCTGGAAAAGGTGCTGAACGGCCTCGGCATCTGGACCTTTGCCCAGATCGCCGCCTGGGCGCCAGAAGAGATCGCCTGGGTCGAGGACTACCTGTCGCTCACCGGCCGTATCGGCCGCGACGAGTGGACCCGCCAGGCCGCGGCGCTGACGCTGGCCGCCAAGGCGAAGAAGTAGGGGTGGCAGGCATGGAGATCCACGACAGGAGCGATGTTCTCGATGTGCGCAATGCCATGGTCAGCAACTCCAGATTTGACGATGTGAACTTGTCGAACACGCAGTTTCACAACGTCGACCTGTCGGCGGCCGTTGTGGAGGACGCGAACCTCGCGGACGCGTTTTTCAGCAATGTGAATATGAGCAATTTGAAGATAGAAAACGCTGAAGTCGCCGGCATGATGATCAATGGCATCAGGCTGAGCGATCTGTTTCAGGCATATGAGACGGCGCAGACCGCCGGGGGCAATTGATGGCAAAGCTCAAGGTCGACGGGAAAGAGATCACTGTACCCGACCACTACACGCTGCTGCAGGCGGCCGAGGACGCCGGCGCGGAAGTGCCGCGCTTCTGCTTCCATGAGCGGCTGTCGATCGCCGGCAATTGCCGCATGTGCCTGATCGAGGTGAAGGGCGGGCCGCCCAAGCCGCAGGCCTCCTGCGCCATGAATGTGCGCGACCTGCGTCCGGGTCCGAATGGTGAGGCGCCTGAAATCTTCACCAACACGCCGATGGTCAAGAAGGCCCGCGAAGGGGTGATGGAATTCCTCTTGATCAACCATCCGCTGGATTGCCCGATCTGCGACCAGGGCGGCGAATGCGACCTGCAGGACCAGGCGATGGCCTTCGGCGTCGATTCCTCGCGCTATCACGAGAACAAGCGCGCGGTCGAAGACAAGTATATCGGCCCATTGGTCAAGACGGTTATGAACCGCTGCATCCACTGCACGCGCTGCGTCCGCTTCACCACGGAAGTTGCAGGCATTTCCGAGCTTGGCCTGATCGGCCGCGGCGAGGATGCCGAGATTACCACCTATCTCGAAAGCGCCATGACCTCGGAGCTGCAGGGCAATGTCATCGACCTTTGCCCGGTCGGCGCGCTGACGTCGAAGCCTTTCGCCTTCCAGGCACGGCCGTGGGAGCTGACCAAGACCGAATCCATCGACGTCATGGACGCCGTCGGCTCGGCAATCCGCGTCGACAGCCGCGGCCGGGAGGTGATGCGCATCCTGCCGCGCGTCAATGAAGCGGTGAACGAGGAGTGGATTTCCGACAAGACCCGCTTCATCTGGGACGGATTGCGAACGCAGCGCCTCGACCGCCCCTATGTCCGCAAGGACGGAAAGCTGGCGCCGGCCAGCTGGGCCGAAGCGTTCGTTGCGATCAGGGATGCGGTGTCGAATGCTGCGCCCGAGAAAATCGGCGCGATTTCGGGCGATCTTGCCGCCGTCGAGGAAATCTACGCACTGAAGCAGCTTATGGCTGCGTTGGGCTCAAGGAACACCGATTGCCGCCAGGACGGCGCCGCACTCGATCCGGCGCTCGGCCGCGCCAGCTACATCTTCAACCCGACCATCGAGGGCATCGAGCAGGCCGACGCGGTGCTGATCATCGGCGCCAATCCGCGCTTCGAGGCCTCGGTGCTCAATGCCCGCATCCGCAAGCGCTGGCGGATCGGCAATCTGCCGGTCGGCGTCATCGGCGAGGTCGGCGACACGCGTTACGACTACGAACAGCTCGGCGCCGGTCCGGAGTCCTTGAAAGATCTGGCCGACGGCAATGGCAAGTTCTTCCAGGTGCTGAAGAAGGCGACGCATCCTCTGATCATCGTCGGCCAGGGCGCGCTGTCGCGTGCCGACGGCGCGGCGGTGCTCGGCCAGGCGGCGAAACTCGCCACGGCCGTCAACGCTGCGCGCGCCGACTGGAACGGCTTTGCCGTGCTGCACACTGCGGCCGCGCGCGTCGGCGGTCTCGATGTCGGCTTCGTGCCTGGCAAGGGCGGCAAGAACGTTGCCGGCATGCTGGGGGAGAGCGAGGTTCTGTTCCTGCTCGGCGCCGACGAGGTCGACATGTCCAAGACCGGCGGCGCCTTCGTCGTCTATGTCGGCACGCATGGCGACGCCGGTGCGCACCGCGCCAATGTCATCCTGCCGGGAGCCGCCTACACCGAAAAGTCCGGCACCTATGTCAACACCGAGGGACGCGTGCAGCAGACCAACCGCGCCGGCTTCGCGCCGGGCGATGCGCGCGAAGACTGGGCGATCCTGAGGGCGCTGTCGGATGTGCTCGGCAAGAAACTGCCATTCGATTCGCTGCAGCAGCTGCGCGCCAAACTTTATGGCGAATACCCGCATCTCGCCCGCATCGATCATGTCGAAGCCGGCAATGCCGATGACGTCGCTAAGGTGGCGAAGCTCGGCGGGCGGCTGAACAAGGGCACTTTCACCTCGCCGGTCACGGATTTCTATCTGACCAACCCGATCGCGCGGGCCTCCGCTGTCATGGCGGAATGCTCGGCGCTGGCGAAAAACGGCTTCAGGCACGCGGCAGAGTAGACATGGACACCTTCTTCTCCTTCTACGTGCTACCGACGCTGATCATCCTTTTGAAGTCGGTCGTGCTGATCGTCGTTTTGCTGATCGGGGTCGCCTATCTGCTTTACGCCGACCGCAAGATCTGGGCGGCGGTGCAATTGCGCCGCGGCCCGAACGTCGTCGGCCCGTGGGGCACGCTCCAGGCCTTCGCCGATTTGCTGAAATTCGTCTTCAAGGAACCGGTGATCCCGTCCGGCGCCAACAAGGGCGTGTTCCTGCTGGCGCCGCTGGTCTCGGCGGTGCTCGCCATCTCGGCCTGGGCGGTCATTCCCGTCAATGCCGGCTGGGGGATCGCCAACGTCAATGTCGGCATCCTCTACGTCTTCGCCATCTCCTCGCTCGAGGTCTACGGCGTGATCATGGGCGGCTGGGCGTCCAACTCGAAATACCCGTTCCTCGGCGCGCTGCGCTCGGCGGCGCAGATGGTGTCCTACGAAGTCTCGATCGGCTTCGTCATCGTCACCGTGCTGCTCTGCGTCGGCTCGCTCAACCTGTCGGACATCGTGCTGTCGCAGCAGGATGGGCTGGGCACCAAGCTTGGCCTGCCCAACAGCTTCCTCGACTGGCACTGGCTGGCGCTGTTCCCGATGTTCGTCATTTTCTTCATCTCGGCGCTGGCCGAGACCAACCGCCCGCCCTTCGACCTGGTGGAAGCCGAGTCGGAACTCGTCGCCGGCCATATGGTCGAATACTCCTCGACGCCGTTCCTGTTGTTCTTCCTCGGCGAATACGTCGCCGTGGTGATGATGTGCGCGCTGGCCACCATCCTGTTCCTCGGCGGCTGGCTGCCGCCCTTCGACTTCGCCCCCTTCACCTGGGTGCCCGGCGTGATCTGGTTCGTGCTCAAGATCTGCCTGATGTTCTTCATGTTCTCGATGGTGAAGGCCTTCGTGCCGCGCTACCGCTACGACCAGCTGATGCGGCTGGGCTGGAAAGTGTTCCTGCCGATCTCCCTGTTCATGGTCGTTGCCACCGCGGCCTTCCTCAAAATCACGGGGTTTGCGTGATGTCCGCTTTTGGCCAGGCCGCAAAATCGCTGCTGCTGCAGGATTTCGTCAGCGCCTTCTTCCTGTCGATGCGCCAGTTCTTCGCGCCGAAGGAAACGATCAACTATCCGCACGAGAAAGGGCCGACCAGCCCGCGCTTCCGTGGCGAGCACGCGCTGCGCCGCTATCCCAATGGCGAGGAACGCTGCATCGCCTGCAAGCTGTGCGAGGCGATCTGCCCGGCGCAGGCAATCACCATCGAGGCCGGCCCGCGCCGCAATGACGGCACGCGGCGCACCGTGCGCTACGACATCGACATGGTGAAGTGCATCTATTGCGGCTTCTGCCAGGAAGCCTGCCCGGTCGACGCCATCGTCGAGGGGCCGAATTTCGAGTTCGCGACGGAGACGCGCGAAGAGCTTTACTACGACAAGGACAGGCTGCTGGCGAATGGCGACCGCTGGGAACACGAACTGGCGCGCAACATCTCGCTGGACTCGCCCTACCGCTGACATTTGACGCATGGACGGGGCGAGGGGCCTCGTCTAAGGACAACGCAACTTGCCGGCCGGAGGCGGTCGCAGAAATCAAACAGGACGGATGTCCTGTTTGGACAGGAACCCGGGGGATCCCCAATGCTGAGTGGACTAGAGGCGGCCTTTTTCTACCTCTTCGCCTTTGTCGCGGTGGCGTCGGCCTTCATGGTCATTTCGTCGCGCAACCCCGTGCATTCCGTGCTGTTCCTGATCCTGACCTTCTTCAACGCCGCCGGCCTGTTCATGCTGACCGGCGCCGAGTTCCTGGCGATGATCCTGCTCGTCGTCTATGTCGGCGCGGTCATGGTGCTGTTCCTGTTCGTCGTCATGATGCTCGATGTCGACTTCGCCGAGATGAAGGAAGGCGCCCTGCAATATGCGCCGATCGGCGCGCTGGTCGGGCTGATCCTGGCGGCCGAGCTGATCGTGGTGCTCGGCGGCTACACCTTCGCGCCGCAACTGGCCTCGACGGTCTCCAAACCCATCCCGGATCTTGCCGCGCGGACAAACACCGCAGCACTCGGCGACATCCTCTATACCGACTACCTCTACTACTTCCAGATTTCGGGCCTCATCCTGCTGGTCGCCATGATCGGCGCCATCGTCCTGACGCTGCGCCACAAGGAAGGGGTCAAGCGGCAGTCGATCGCCGCCCAGGTCGGCCGCACGCCGGCGACAGGCATGGAAATCCGCAAGGTCAAGTCGGGCGAGGGGCTCTGAGATGGTCGTCGGCATCGCACATTACCTGACCGTATCGGCGATCTTGTTCACGCTGGGCGTGTTCGGCATCTTCCTGAACCGCAGGAACATCATCGTCATCCTGATGTCGATCGAGCTGATCCTTTTGGCGGTCAACATCAATTTCGTTGCCTTCTCGGCGGCATTGGGCGATCTCGTCGGCCAGGTGTTTGCCCTGTTCGTGCTGACGGTCGCCGCCGCCGAAGCGGCCATCGGTCTTGCCATTCTCGTCGTCTTCTTCCGCAACCGCGGCTCGATCGCGGTCGAAGACGTGAACCAGATGAAGGGTTGACGGGGCTAACATGTATCAAGCGATCGTCTTCCTTCCGCTGCTCGGCTTCCTGATCGTCGGTCTGTTCGGCAATTCGCTGGGCGCCAAGGCATCGGAATACATCACCTCGGGCTTCCTGGTGATCTCGGCCGTGCTGTCCTGGGTCGCCTTCTTCTCCGTCGGCTTCGGCGAGGGCGAGGTGTTCACCGTGCCGGTGCTGCGCTGGATCCAGTCGGGCGGGCTCGACGCGTCCTGGGCGCTCAGGATCGACACGCTGGCGGTGGTCATGCTGGTGGTGGTCAACACGGTGTCGGCGCTGGTCCACATCTATTCGATCGGCTACATGCACCACGATCCGAACCGACCGCGCTTCTTCGCCTATCTGTCGCTGTTCACCTTCGCCATGCTGATGCTGGTGACGGCCGACAATCTGGTGCAGATGTTCTTCGGCTGGGAAGGCGTGGGTCTCGCCTCTTATTTGCTGATCGGCTTCTGGTACAAGAAGCCGTCGGCCAATGCCGCGGCCATCAAGGCCTTCGTCGTCAACCGCGTCGGCGATTTCGGTTTTGCGCTCGGCATTTTCGGCGTCTTCGTTTTGTTCGGCTCGGTCAATCTCGGCACCATCTTCGCCAATGCCGCGACGTTCATTCCGGCCGAAGGCGCGCCGCAAGGGGCGGCAGTACTGACCTTCCTCGGCTATGCGCTGGACAAGCAGGCGGCCATGACCATCGTCTGCCTGCTGCTGTTCATGGGCGCTATGGGCAAGTCGGCGCAGGTGCCGCTGCACACCTGGCTGCCGGACGCCATGGAAGGACCGACCCCGGTTTCCGCGCTGATCCATGCCGCCACCATGGTCACGGCCGGCGTGTTCATGCTGGCGCGGCTGTCGCCGCTGTTCGAACTGTCGCATTCGGCACTCACGGTGGTGACCTTCATCGGCGCCTTCACCGCCTTCTTCGCGGCGACCGTCGGCCTGGTTCAGAACGACATCAAGCGCGTCATCGCCTATTCAACCTGTTCGCAGCTCGGCTACATGTTCGTGGCGCTCGGCGTCGGCGCCTATGGCGCGGCGATTTTCCATCTGTTCACGCACGCCTTCTTCAAGGCGCTGCTGTTCCTGGGCTCGGGCTCGGTCATCCATGCCGTCTCCGACGAGCAGGACATGCGCAAGATGGGTGGCCTGCGGAAGCTCATTCCGAAGACCTACTGGATGATGGTGATCGGCACGCTGGCGCTGACCGGCGTCGGCATTCCGGTGACCGTCATCGGCACCGCCGGCTTCTTCTCCAAGGATGCCATCATCGAGGCTGCCTTTGCCGGCCACAATTCGGTCGCCGGCCTCGCTTTTGTCCTGCTGGTCATCGCCGCCTGCTTCACCTCCTTCTACTCCTGGCGGCTGATCTTCATGACCTTCCACGGCGAGCCGCGGGCGAGCCACGACGTCATGCACCATGTCCATGAATCGCCGCCGGTGATGCTGGTGCCGCTGTTCATCCTGGCCGCGGGCGCGCTGTTTGCCGGCGTTATCTTCCATGGCGCCTTCATCGGCGAAGGCTATACCGAATTCTGGAAGGCCTCGCTGTTCACGCTGCCGGACAACCACATCCTGCACGATATCCACGAATTGCCGCTGTGGGTCGAGCTGGCACCGTTCGTCGCCATGATCATCGGCTTTGCCGTCGCCTGGAAGTTCTACATCCGCTCGCCGGAACTGCCCCGGAGCGTCGCCGCCAACCATCGGCTGCTCTATGCCTTCCTGCTCAACAAATGGTACTTCGACGAGCTCTACGACGTCCTGTTCGTGCGGCCGGCAAAGGCGCTGGGCAGGTTCTTGTGGAAGACCGGCGACGGCACCATCATCGACGGGCTCGGCCCTGACGGCATTTCGGCGCGCGTCGTCGATGTCACCGACCGCGTCGTCAAGCTACAGACCGGCTATCTCTATCACTATGCCTTCGCCATGCTGATCGGCGTGGCCGCACTCGTCACCTGGATGATGCTCTGATGACCGCCTGGCCAATCCTCTCGCTGGTCACCTTCCTGCCGCTTGTAGGTGTGCTGCTGATCCTGTTCATCAGGGATGACAGCCCGAATGCGCGTCGCAACATCCGCGCCATCGCGTTCACGACGACGGCAGCCACCTTCATCATCTCGCTGTTCATCTGGACCGGCTTCGACAATTCGCAGGCCGGCTTCCAGTTCGTCGAGAAATTTGCCTGGCTGGATTCCGGCATCTCCTACCATATGGGGGTCGACGGCATTTCGATGCTGTTCGTCATCCTGACGACGTTCCTGATGCCGCTCTGCATCCTGGCGTCGTGGGAAGCGATCGACAAGCGCGTCAAGGCCTACATGATTGCCTTCCTGCTCTTGGAAACGCTGATGATCGGCGTGTTCTGCGCGCTCGACATCGTGCTGTTCTACGTCTTCTTCGAGGCCGGCCTGATCCCGATGTTCATCATCATCGGCGTCTGGGGCGGCAAGCGCCGCGTCTATGCCTCGTTCAAGTTCTTCCTCTACACGCTGGCCGGCTCGGTGCTGATGCTGCTCGCCATCATGGCGATGTTCTTCCAGGCGGGCACCACCGACATCCCGACGCTGTTGACGCACAACTTCCCGGCCCACATGCAGACATGGCTATTTCTAGCCTTCTTCGCCTCCTTCGCGGTGAAGATGCCGATGTGGCCGGTGCACACCTGGCTGCCCGATGCGCACGTCGAAGCGCCGACGGCGGGCTCGGTGATCCTGGCGGGCATACTGTTGAAAATGGGCGGGTACGGCTTCCTGCGCTTCTCCCTGCCGATGTTCCCGCTGGCGTCGGAAATGTTCGCACCGCTGGTGTTCACGCTGTCGGTCGTCGCCATCATCTACACCTCGCTGGTGGCGCTGATGCAGGAGGACATGAAGAAGCTCATCGCCTATTCCTCCGTCGCCCATATGGGCTTCGTCACCATGGGCATCTTCGCCATGAACCAGGAAGGCGTGCAGGGCGCGATCTTCCAGATGCTGAGTCACGGCCTCGTCTCGGGCGCGCTGTTCCTGTGCGTCGGCGTCATTTACGACCGCATGCACACACGCGAGATCGACGCCTATGGCGGCTTGGTCAACAACATGCCGAAATACGCCACGGTGTTCCTGATCTTCACCATGGCCAATGTCGGCTTGCCGGGCACGTCAGGCTTCGTTGGCGAGTTCCTGACCATGCTCGGCGTGTTCCGGGTCAACACCTGGGTGGCGTTCTTCGCCGCCACCGGCGTCATCCTGTCGGCGGCCTACGCGCTCTGGCTCTACCGCCGGGTGATCTTCGGCGCGCTGACCAAGGAAAGCCTGAAGGGCCTGCTCGATCTGTCGACGCGCGAGAAGGCGATCATCTACCCGCTGGTCGTGCTGGTCATCTTCTTCGGCGTCTATCCCGCTCCCGTCTTCGATGCCACGGCCCAGTCGGTCAAGGCGCTCGTCACCAATGTCACCGCATCCATCGGCGCCGCGCAGACCGCGGCGGCGAACTGACCAGAGGTTTTGCGAACCATGACGCCGGACCTTTACTCCAGCCTTTCGCTCTCGACGCCGGAGCTGATCCTCGCCATCGGCGCGCTGGCGCTGTTGATGGTGGGCGCCTATTCGCGCGCCAACACTGCCATTCTGGTGACTGTCCTTGCCGTCGCCGTGCTGGTGATCGCAGGCCTATGGCTGATCTTTCCCACGGGACAGGGCGCAGCCTACGGCAACGCCTTCATCCAGGATCCGTTCTCCCGCTTCATGAAGGTGCTGTCGCTGATCGGTTCGGCGGTGACGCTGGTGATGTCGATGCGCTTCGCCAGGCAGGAGCATTTCGACAAGTTCGAATACCCGGTGCTGATCCTGCTCTGCACGCTCGGTATGATGCTGATGATCTCGGCCAACGGCATGATCGGGCTCTATCTCGGCCTCGAGCTGCAGTCGCTGGCGATTTACGTGCTGGCCGCGATCAATCGCGACAATCTGCGTTCGACCGAGGCCGGTTTGAAGTATTTTGTGCTGGGCGCGCTGTCGTCGGGCATGCTGCTTTACGGCATCAGCCTCATTTACGGCTACACCGGCAATGTCGGCTTCCAGGAAATCGCCTCGGCGCTTGGCAGCGGTGAGCGCCAGCTCGGCCTCGTCGTCGGCCTGGTTTTCGTTTTGGCCGGCCTTGCCTTCAAGATTTCCGCGGTGCCGTTCCACATGTGGACGCCCGATGTCTACGAGGGCGCGCCGACGCCGGTCACCGCCTTCCTGGCGGCTGCCCCCAAAATGGCGGCAATGGCGCTGATCGTGCGCGTCACCATGGGCGCCTTCAAGCCGATCGCTTCCGACTGGCAGCAGATCATCGTCTTCATCTCGATCGCCTCGATGGCGCTCGGCTCCTTCGCCGCGATCGGCCAAACCAACATCAAGCGGCTGATGGCGTACTCCTCGATCGGCCATATGGGCTACGCGCTGGTCGGCCTAGCCGCCAACAGCCAGGCCGGCGTGCGCGGCGTCGCCATCTACATGCTGATCTATCTCGTCATGACGCTCGGCACCTTCGCCTTCATCCTCGCCATGCGGCGCAAGGAAGGCAATGTCGAGCAGATCAGCGATCTCGCCGGTCTGTCGTCGACCAACCCGATCATGGCGACGATCCTGACCATCCTGATGTTCTCGCTGGCCGGCATCCCGCCGCTCGCCGGTTTCTGGGGGAAATGGTACGTGTTCCTCGCCGCCATCAACGCCAATCTCTATGCGCTGGCGATCATCGGCGTGCTGGCCTCTGTGGTGGGCGCTTTCTACTATCTGCGGATCATCAAGATCATGTGGTTCGACGAACCGGCCGGCGGCTTCGTGCCGATGGCGGTTGAGCTGCGCCTCGTGCTTGGTGTCTCCGGCGCTTTCGTGCTGTTCTATGTGCTGATCGGCGGGCCGATCGCGACCTACGCCGAAGCCGCCGCCAAGACATTTTTCTGAACGGATGGCATTTCGGCTGGCTCCGACCTCTGAGACGGAAGGGTTCCGGCTCGAGGCCCATGACAGCGTGGGTTCCACCAACACGCTGGCGCTGGACCATGCAAGGGCAGGCGATCCCGGCAAATTGTGGGTCGTTTCCAAGAAGCAGGAAAGCGGCCGTGGCCGCCGCGGCAGGGCCTGGGTATCGCCCGAGGGCAATCTGGCGGCGACATTGCTGGTCATCACCGGCGGTGAGTTGCGTCTGGCGGCGACGCTGGGCTTCGTCGCCGGCCTGTCGCTGGCCGATGCGCTCGACGCCCTGGTGCCGAAGGGCAGGATCGCTATCGGCCTCGACGGCGCCAGCCAGGGGCAGAATCGCTTCGAGCTGAAATGGCCGAACGATGTGCTGGCCTCCGGCGCCAAGCTGGCCGGCATCCTGCTGGAATCGGCCATTCTCGATGGCGGCCGTTTCGCGGTGGCGGTGGGCATCGGCGTCAATGTGGTGGCGCATCCGCCGGATTTGCCGTATCCGGCGACATCGCTTCAGGCGCTGGGCGCGACATGCGACGCCGAAACGCTGTTCTTGGCGCTGTCTGATGCCTGGACCGACAATGCCCGGCTGTGGGATGACGGACGCGGGCTCGACGCCATCCGGCGTCGCTGGCTATCGCGCGCGGCGGGGCTTGGCGGCGAGGTTGCTGTCAGGATTGACGGGAATGTGGTGCGCGGTACCTTCGAAACCATTGACGCGGACTGCCGTTTCGTGATCCGCGATGATGAGGGGTCGGTCGTGACGGTAGCCGCCGGCGACGTGCATTTCGGCGCCGTCGCGTCGGCAAAGATTTAGGGGCTGGCCGCAAGGGCCGGGAAGGGAAAATTGATGGCGAAAGCGCAAAACGCCGAACTCGTCTTCGTGCCGCTCGGCGGCGTCGGCGAGATCGGCATGAACTTCGCCCTTTACGGCTATGGGCCGCCTAGCGCGCGCGAGTGGATCGTCGTCGATGTCGGCGTGACTTTTCCCGATGCGGCGCATCCTGGCGTCGACCTGATCCTGCCCGATACGCGCTTCATCGAGGAGAACCTCGCCGGCCTGCGCGGCATCATCATCACCCACGCGCATGAAGACCATTACGGGGCGCTGCTCGACATCTGGCCGAAGCTGAAGGCGCCGGTGTGGATGACACCGTTCAGCGCCGGACTGCTGGACGCCAAGCGCCAGGGCGAGCAGGGCGCGCCGAAGAAAATTCCGGTGACGATCTACCGGGCAGGCGAAACATTCACTGTCGGCCCGTTCTCGATCGAGGCCATTCCGGTGGCGCACTCGATCCCCGAGCCGATGTCGCTGGCGATCACCTCGCCGGCCGGCACCGTCATCCATACCGGCGACTGGAAGATCGATCCGGAACCGACGATCGGTCCGAAAACCGACGAGGCGCGGTTTCGCGCCTATGGCGACAAGGGCGTTCTGGCGCTGGTCTGCGATTCCACCAATGCGCTGCGCGAAGGCGAATCGCCGTCGGAAGTGGCGGTGGGCGAAGGCCTCAGGGGCGTCATCCAGAGCGCTGTCGGCCGTGTCGCCGTCACCACCTTCTCTTCCAATGTCGGGCGCATCGTCTCGATCGCCAAGGCGGCGCGCGATGCCGGCCGCCAGTGCCTGGTGCTGGGCCGCTCGCTGAAGCGGGTCATCGATGTCGCCGGCGAGCTCGGCTACATGGACGGGCTGCCGGAGTTCATCGCCGAAGAGGATTTCGGCTTCATCCCGCGCGAGAACCTCGTCATCATCTGCACCGGCAGCCAGGGCGAGGCGCTGGCGGCACTGGCAAAACTTTCGCGCGACGAGATGAAATCGGTGTCGCTGACGGCCGGCGACACGGTGGTGTTTTCCTCACGCACCATTCCCGGCAACGAGAAGGCGATCCTCGAGATCAAGAACCGCCTCATCGACCTCGGCATCAAGATCATCGAGGATGGCGACGCGCTTGTGCATGTCTCCGGCCATCCCCGCCGCAGCGAATTGCGCAGGATGTATGAATGGGTGCGGCCGCAGATCGGCGTTCCCGTGCACGGCGAAGCCGCGCATCTGGTGGCGCAGGGGTCGCTGATGTCGACGTCGGGCATCGGCCAGGTGGCGCAAGTGCGCGACGGCGACATGCTGCGGCTGGCGCCGGGTCCGGCCACGATCATCGACCAGGTGCCGTTCGGCCGCATCTACAAGGACGGCAGGCTGATCGGCACCGACCAGGCGATGGGCATACGCGACCGGCGCAAGCTATCCTTTGCCGGCCATGTCGCGGTCAATGTCGTGCTCGACGACAAATATGAGCTCGCCGGCGATCCCGATCTGGTCGCCATCGGCGTCGCCGAGGCCGATGCCCGTGGCGAAAACATGGAAGATCTGATGCTCGACGCGGCCGTCGGCGCGGTCGACTCGATCCCTCGCCAGCGCCGCAAGGACCTCGATCTGGTGCAGGAAGCGGTGCGCCGCGCCGTGCGCGGCGCCGCCAACGAGGCCTGGGGCAAGAAGCCGCTGGTGACGGTGTTTGTGACGAGGTGAGGGAATAGGCAGTAGGCGGTAGGCAGTGGAGAAAAATGCAGATGTATCACTACTGCCTACTGCCCATTCCCTACTCTCTTAACTTGTGGAGCACTTCATGCTCGGACGCCTGAACCATATAGCGCTTGCCGTGCCGGACCTGGCCGCGGCGATTGCGGCCTATCGCGATACGCTTGGCGCGAAGGTCACCGCGCCGCAAGCGCTGCCCGAGCATGGCGTTACCGTGGTGTTCGTCGATGTCGGCAACACCAAGATCGAACTCCTGGAGCCGCTGGGCGAGGGGTCGCCGATCGCGGCCTTTCTGGACAAGAACCCCTCGGGTGGCATGCATCATGTCTGCTACGAGGTCGACGACATCCTTGCCGCGCGCGATCACCTCAAAGCGAGCGGCGCCCGCGTGCTGGGCGACGGCAATCCCAAAACCGGCGCCCACGGCAAGCCGGTGCTGTTCCTGCATCCCAAGGATTTCTTCGGCACGCTGGTCGAACTGGAGCAGGCATGAGCTGGATTTCGTTTGCCGCGCTGTTCT
Source organism: Mesorhizobium sp. M0029 (assembly GCF_040323735.1). NCBI lineage: Bacteria > Pseudomonadati > Pseudomonadota > Alphaproteobacteria > Hyphomicrobiales > Phyllobacteriaceae > Mesorhizobium > Mesorhizobium sp. M0029. Next base: position 81,526 of record NZ_JAMYVF010000007.1, on the reverse strand, counting down.
TCATCACCTGGTGGCTGATGCTGTTCATCGTGCTGCCGTTCAGCGTCAAGACGCAGGATGACGACCAGGACGTGACGCTGGGCACGGTTGCGAGTGCGCCGCGCGGGCCGCATATGCTGCGCGCCGTGATCCGCACCACCATCGTCACGGCTGTCGTCATGGGGGTTTTCTACAGCCTGACGCACGGGCTGGGCTACAGCCTCGACGAAGTCCCGCACATCATCCCCGAAGCCAGCCAGGCACCGGCTAACTAAACACTTTCACGCCGGCAGATCGGCTGGGATGTTTGTGCCTGTTTCGGAGCGCCAAACTCAGGTTTTGTCTCACCAGCTTGCGATGCGCAATCGGCGGTCAGGCATGGCCCACCCGCATTAGAATCACGCCTTGGTGTCAGGCTGACGCAAGCTCACGTGATTTGGGAACAGGTTGATCTAACCAGATGATCGGGCAAAAAAAATGCAAGGCACAAGGCCTTGCAATTTAAACGCGTTCCGATCTGTTTTCCGGTTTCCGGCGGCAGCGGGTAACCGCGCCTAGATCGCATCCTCCCAAGACTTTGACCGCGTAGGAGAGCAGATTTTTCTCTACCCTCTCGGTTATCGGGGCACACTAGCCTAACCCTGATGAAATTGTCACGCAGAATTTTGCCCGCAATCGGGCAATCTGTGCTGCAGTGCACAATAGTGCGGCAGGCTTTGCTTGCGAAACGAACAACACCGGGGCTGCCGCCTTAATCTGGTCAGGTGTGCCGCGTCGCCCGGACGCGCAAAGCGTGTGTGAGGACTTTGCAGTCAGGCGATCACTTTGCGTCAGAAGCATTATCGTTTTCGGTGCGAAGGTCTTTGGAAGAAGAATCGATTTTTGCGATTTCGGGCCGATACGGCCGGTCGGGTTTCCATTCCGTCACGAAATAGCTATGAAGCCGGGGCAAGCAAGCCAGCCGCGCCGATTCCGGCGCAGCCTCCTCTCTCACGGACCTGTCCATGCGTTTGTCGCAGTTTTTCCTGCCCATCCTGAAAGAAAATCCGCGCGAGGCCGAGATCGTCTCGCACCGGCTGATGCTGCGTGCCGGCATGATCCGCCAGCAGGGGCAGGGCAGCTTTTCCTGGCTGCCGCTGGGCAAGCTGGTGCTGGACAAGGTCTGCCGCATCATCCGCGAGGAGCAGAACCGCGCCGGCGCTCTGGAAATCCTGATGCCGACCATCCAGTCGGCCGATCTGTGGCGCGAAAGCGGCCGCTATGACGATTACGGCAAGGAGATGTTGCGCATCAAGGACCGGCAGGACCGCGACATGCTCTACGGTCCGACCAATGAGGAAGTGGTCACCGAGATCGTGCGCGCCTACGTCAAGTCGTACAAGGACTTGCCGCTAAACCTCTACCACATCCAGTGGAAGTTCCGCGACGAGGTGCGGCCGCGCTTCGGCGTCATGCGCTCGCGCGAATTCCTGATGAAGGATGCCTATTCCTTCGACCTCGATTTCGAGGGCGCGAAGGCCGCCTATAACCGCATGTTCGTATCCTATCTCCGAACGTTCACGCGCATGGGGCTGCAGGCCATTCCGATGCGGGCCGACACCGGGCCGATCGGCGGCGATCTCAGCCATGAATTCATCATCCTGGCCGACACCGGCGAGAGCCAGGTCTATTGCGACCGCGAATATCTGTCGCTGCAGGTGCCCGGCGAGAAAACCGACTTCGGCAATGACGGCGAGATCGCCGACATCGTGAAGACGTGGACGATGCCTTACGCCGCCACCGACGAGATGCATGACGAGGCGGCCTGGGACAAGCTTGGCGAGGCCGACCGGGTCTCGGCGCGCGGCATCGAGGTCGGCCACATCTTTCATTTCGGCGACAAATATTCCAAGCCCATGGGCGCCAAGGTGACCGGGCCCGACGGCAAGGATCATTTCGTTTCCGGCGGCTCCTACGGTATCGGTCCGTCGCGGCTGGTCGCAGCGATCATCGAGGCCAGCCATGACGATAACGGCATCATCTGGCCGGAAGCGGTGACGCCGTTCGACATCGGCCTGATCAACATGAAGGCCGGCGACGCCGAGTGCGACCGCGTCTGCGGCGAGCTCTACGCCGCCTTCACCAGCGCCGGCAAGGATGTGCTTTACGATGACACCGACCAGCGGCCGGGCGGCAAGTTCGCCACCGCAGACCTGATCGGCCTGCCCTGGCAGGTGATCGTCGGGCCGCGCGGCGTGGCCGCCGGCGAGATCGAGATCAAGAACCGCCGGACCGGCGAGCGCGAGACGCTGCCGGTCGCGGAGGCCAGGAAACGCTTCGGTGCAACCGTATGAGCGAAGCCGCGGCAGCGAAGTCTTCGGTAGCCCAGTCTCCGGTTGGCAAGTCTCCGGTCGCCAAGTCTCCGGTCACCAAGTCTCCGGTCGCCGGCCCGTTCTCCATGTTCGAACGCATGGTCGCCTGGCGTTATTTGCGGTCGCGCCGCAAGGAGACGGTGATCTCGGTCATCGCCTCGATCTCCTTCCTCGGCGTCATGCTGGGCGTCGCCACGCTGATCGTCGTCATGGCTGTCATGAACGGGTTTCGAGCCGAACTTCTGACCCGCATCCTTGGCGTCAACGGCCATCTGATCGTGCAGCCGCTGGATTCGCCGCTTGAGGACTATGCGCAGGTCGCCGCCCGCATCAACGGCGTGGCCGGCGTCAAATACGCGATACCGCTGATCGACGGCCAGGTGCTGGCGCAAGGCAATGTCGGCGGCGGCATGGGCGCGCTGGTGCGCGGTATCAGGGCCGAAGACCTCGGCAAGATCGCCATCGTCGCCCAGAACGTCAAGCAAGGCACGCTTGACGGCTTCGACTCCGGCGAGGGCGTCGCTATCGGCAAGCGCATGGCGGAGAATCTCGGCCTTGTGCTCGGCGACACCATCACGCTGATCTCGCCGGACGGCGATGTGACGCCGATGGGCACGACGCCGCGGCTGAAGGGCTACAAGGTGGCGGCGATCTTCGAGGTCGGCATGTCGGAATATGACAGCTCCATCGTCTACATGCCGTTTTCCGAAGCGCAGCTCTATTTCAACATGGACGGCAGGGCGCAGACGATCGAGATCTATGTCGACAATCCCGATAATGTCGACGCGCTGAAACCGCTGGTGGATGCGGCGGCGCAACGGCCGATCGACATGGTCGACTGGCGCCAGCGCAACGAGACGTTCTTTTCAGCACTGCAGGTCGAGCGCAACGTCATGTTCATGATCCTGACGCTGATCGTGCTGGTGGCGGCGCTCAACATCATCTCCGGCCTGATCATGCTGGTGAAGGACAAGGGCCACGATATCGCCATCCTGCGCACAATGGGCGCCTCGCGCGGCGCCATCCTGCGCATCTTCCTGATGACGGGTGCTGCGATCGGCGTCACCGGCACGCTGGCCGGCGTGCTGCTCGGGGTGCTCATCTGCACCAACATCGAATCCATCCGCCAGTTCTTCTCCTGGATGACCGGCAAGGTGCTGTTCAACCCGGAGCTCTATTTCCTCAGCCAGCTGCCGGCAAAGATGGACCCGCGCGAGACCACCTATGTCATCCTGATGGCGCTCGGCCTGTCCTTCCTAGCAACGGTGTTTCCGGCATGGCGCGCCGCACGGCTCGATCCGGTCGAGGCCTTGAGATACGAATGAAGTCCGAGATCATTATCGAGCTGAAGAGCGTCGAGCGGCACTATGTCCAGGGGCCGCGCAAGCTCACCATTTTGAACGGCGCCGACTTTTCGCTGAAGCGCGGCGAGATGGTGGCGCTGGTGGCGCCGTCGGGCACCGGCAAGTCGACGCTGCTGCACACGGCGGGCCTGCTCGAGCGCCCCGACGCCGGTGACGTCATTCTGGCCGGCCGCGCCTGCGGACGGCTCTCCGACGACGAACGCACGGCAATCCGCCGCAACGATGTCGGCTTCGTCTATCAGTTCCATCATCTGCTGCCGGAGTTTTCGGCACTGGAAAACATCATGATGCCGCAGCTGATCAAAGGGCTTTCGCGCAAGGAGGCGTCGGAGCGCGCAGCACAGCTGCTCGACTATATGCAGATTGGCAAGCGCGCGTCGCACCGGCCGTCGGAGCTGTCCGGCGGCGAACAGCAGCGCGTCGCCATTGCTCGCGCGGTCGCAAATGCGCCCTTGCTGCTTTTGGCCGACGAGCCGACCGGCAATCTCGACCCGGTCACCGCGTCCTATGTCTTCGAGGCGCTTGGCGCGCTGGTCAAGCAGTCCGGCCTTGCCGCGCTGATTGCCACCCACAATCACGAGCTCGCCTCGCGCATGGACCGCCGGGTGACGCTGGCGGACGGCAAGGTCGTTCCGTTGTAGGCCCCAACTGGTGCGTGTCGGCCGATCGCAAAGGCATGCGATGCGCCCTCCGTCAGCACTGCCGTCACCCCGTCAACCTTTCCTTAACCCTGCCCAAACCGGCTGTCAGGATTCGTCGGCATGCCGCTTTCCGCTCATTGACTTTCGAACAAAGTTAGAACAAAATACGAACATAGCAACAACAGGAGAGAGTTATGAGCGATCTTGTTCAGGACGTCGTTTCGTTGGTGTGCATGAGTGCGTTTCTGGTTTCCATGGCCGTCTGGATCGGCGCCATGTGATGCAACTGCTGTTCGCCGCAGTATTTTAGGCGGGCAGGAGGGCGTGGTGCCGTTAAGCCTTTCTTGCCGCCGTGCCGCTAGGGTGCCCTGCCAAATACAGGGAGCAAAACCTTAGGTGTCGCCGATCGTGACGGCCCTTCTCGTGGCCGGTAATCTCGGATTGATTTTCCTTTTGATGACCGCGCCGCTCGGTTTGCGCACGGTGAGGCTCAGCCGCGTGGTCGCAATGGACCGGCAGCGCCTCTGGCAGGCGCTGTGGCCGCTCGGCAGCGATGCCGGCTGGTCCGGCGAGATACTCTCGGCCCAGCCGCTGGACGGGCAGGGCACGGCCCGCATCCTCCTGTCGTGGGAAGGCCGGGACGGCCAGCCGATCGAGCGCAGGTCGCGCTTCGAGGACGTCGTCGAAGGCAGTCGTTTTTCGATGCGGGTCATCGAGGATACCGCGCTCGACGCGTCGTTCTGGAAGGATTTTTACGAGACCGCTGAACTCACCTCGGAAGGTGCCGGCACGCGGGTGACGCTCAGTCAGACCGATCGCTATCGCGGCGTAGCCTTCCTGGTGTTCCGCTACTTCGCCATGCGCCGCGAGCTCGGCAAGCTGGAGGTCTGGGCGACGACCGGACAGTATCGCAAGGGCGGCTGGTTCGAGCATCCGCTGAGCCAGGTCGGTTTCGCCGTTCTGTCGGCTTTCATCCTTTGGCCGTTCTTCGGGCTCAATCTCGGCGGCCTGGCGCTGGCCGCGATCCTGACCTCGGTGGTCGCCCTGCATGAGTTCGGCCACATGGCGGCCTTTCGGCTGACCGGTCATCGCAAGGCGCGGATGATCTTTATCCCGCTGCTCGGCGGCCTCGCCATTGGTGGCCGGCCTTATGACAGCCGCTTCGAGGTCGCCTTCGTGGCGCTGATGGGCGCCGGCTTTTCCGCGTTCCTGGTTCCGCTGCTGATCGTCGCCAGCGGGCTCGCGTCCGGCGAGGGACATCGGCTTGCCGCGGCCCTTCTGGCGACGCTTGCCGGCTTTGCCGCATTGTTCAACATCGCCAATCTGGTGCCGGTTTGGAAATTCGACGGCGGCCAGGTACTGCGCCAGATCTGCCCGGGGCCGGTCGCCCTGGCGCTCGCCTCGTTTTCCCTGCTCTCGGCCTTGCTGTGGCTTGGCTGGCTGGCCGGCTTTTCCCAAAGCTTTCTGCTGGTGGCAGGCGCCGTCTTTGCCATCCTCAGCCTGATGACAGTGGGTAGCGGGGTAAAACCGCGCCACGAATTGAAGCCGATCCGCATCTTCGACCGTTTCGCCATGGCCGGCGCGCTGCTGGCCGTCTTCGCCATTCACGGTTTCGGGTTGTTGTGGGCCTCGGCGCGGTTGCTTTGAGCGTTGGTCGAGGCGAGACTCAGCCGGCCTTGCGAGCCGGTTCTGCAGAAGTTGACTCCGCTGCCCCGAAAACATCCTCGAAGGCGGATTTCAGCGCCAGGTCGAAATCGCCCATGGTCACGGGCAGGCCGAGGTCGACGAGGCTGGTGACGCCGTGATCCGACACGCCGCATGGCACGATGCCGCTGAAATGGCTGAGATCCGGCTCGACATTGACGGCGATGCCATGAAAGCTCACCCAGCGCCGCAGCCTGATGCCGATGGCGGCGATCTTGTCTTCGGCCGGCGAGCCGTCGGGCAGGGAAGGGCGATCGGGCCGCACCACCCAAACTCCGACGCGGTCCTCGCGGCGTTCGCCGCGCACATTGAAGGCGGCAAGCGTGCCGATGATCCACTGCTCGAGCGCGGCGACGAAGGCGCGCACATCCTCGCGCCGGCGCTTCAGGTCAAGCATGACATAGGCAACCCGCTGCCCCGGCCCGTGATAGGTGTATTCGCCGCCGCGTCCGGCGGCAAAGACCGGGAAACGGTCGGGGTCGATCAAGTCCTCGATGCGGGCGCTGGTGCCGGCGGTGTAAAGCGGCGGATGCTCGACCAGCCAGACCATCTCGGCGGCCGCACCCGTGCGGATCGCCTCGGCGCGCGCTTCCATCAGGGCCAGCGCATCGGTGTAGCCGGTCAGGCCGGGCTCGATGCGCCATTCGACCGGCGCCGAACCCGGCAAGGGCAGGAACGACGTGGCGATCTGGCTGCGTTCGGTCATGGCTTTTTCGTTTTTCGCGTGATGCACACCGGCTTGGCGAAACCGCCTTGCGCTCTGGGGTCAAATGCATTTGCCCTTCATATGGCGGTATCCGGCTGAAACGTCCAGTTCGCCGTCCTTTGCGCGTCCCACAGGACGCGCGGCGCTGTAGAGGCCGATATGCCAATTCGCGGCGATTATTGCGCGCCGCGCCCTTGTTTCGCAGGAAACGATTTGCTACACGCCGCGAGCCGGTTCGTTCCGGCTCCTACCACGGGCGGTCGTGGCGGAATTGGTAGACGCGCAGCGTTGAGGTCGCTGTGGGGCAACCCGTGGAAGTTCGAGTCTTCTCGACCGCACCATAATTTTTCGGCCATTGAAATCATTGCGGCTTCTCAGGCCGTCGACGCCAAATCATCGCCTTTGGCGCTTGAACCGGCCGCAGCAGAGTTGCAACAAGAGGTCGCAGAGCCGCACGCGAACGCCGCTTGGCTCGCACCGGCCAGCCTCCTGCACCCGAGTCCCCGGCTTTGCCGGTGGCGGGGCAGGGGATGTGGGTGACCTAAGCGGCGCGTCGTTGCGGGAAATGGAGACCCGGACGGGCTCGACGAGGGTCAACGGCCGTCACGACGGTGTGGTGGTGATCGCAGTAGACGCGATCCGGCGACGTCGGCCCGGCACAAAAACGGTAACCACCGGGTACCAACCGGTCTTCGCTCACCGGGAAGCGGCACTGGTTGAGGCCTAGCTGAATGAGGGGGACGTCTCTCGACGCTGGTCTGATATTTTCACGCATGATGGTTTTCAATTTCCTGGTTCATAGCCATTGCCGGCTGACGACCGCGGTGCGACCCGTCGGAGCTAGCTTCTCTCGTTTGGAGGGCTGTGGACCACATATGGTGCTGATCGCACCGTCAAAGAAGCCCGGCGCCCCGCTTTTGCAGCCAAATCGTTTGCGACTTAAGGCCACACCCGCGAGCGCCCGAAGCACCTGTCCGGCCGGGATTTGTCGGCGCGTCGTTACATAGCCTCAGTCCGTCGCCGCCGATCGCTTGAAGACGATGGTGACCTTGGTTCCCTCGCCGGCACTCGACTTGACGTCGAATTGCGCCTTGGCATTTTCGGTCAGCGACCGCGCGATCAGGGAGCCGAGCTTGCCTGGCCTGGGCCAGGTCTCACCCGTCGGCAGACCGATCCCATCATCGGCGACAGTCACCCGGCAACCATCGCCGCTGACGACGCTGTGCAGCGTGATCGTGCCGCCGTCGCGCCCGACGAATGCATGTTTGAGAGCGTTGGTCAGCAACTCATTGACGACCAGGCCTGTCGGCATGGCAACGTTGATGGATACCGGATAGGTATCCACCTTAAGGTCGAGGCGGATACCTTCGACTGCGTGCGACGCCATGACGGCGGACGCGATCTGGCTAAGATACACGCCAAGATCCACCTCATCCTTCTGCTGGTCAGCCGACAAGGTCTGGTAGAGGATTGCCAATGCGTCTACCCGGCCGGCAAGCCTTTCGAAACGCTTCTGGTCCGGTTCGGTGGCGTTGCGGGTTTCCATCCGGATCAAAGCGGTGATCATCTGCAGGTTGTTTTTCACCCGGTGCTGCAGTTCGCGCAACAGGGTGTCCTTCTCCCGGATGAGCTCCTCCGCGGGTCGCGGGTCCTCGGTCTCGCCGTGTGCCGTGACGTCGACAAGCGCCACCAGCCGGAAGCAGAGCTTGCCGTTGTCGTCCTCGATAACGTTGGAATAAACGTCGACGATTGCCGGCTTGTCCTCGCCGCGCTCAAGACGAAATGTGCCGACGAAATCGGTGTCTTCAACGACAGCCTCGGCGAGCGGCCTGTCCTTCTGCCGATGAAGCCCCCTGCCGGAAAGGGCCGCCCAGTTTTCCCGCGCAAGCTTCGGCGCCTTGAGGTCCGAGAGCTTCTCGAATTCGGGATTGGCGTAGACGACACGTTCCTTCGCGATCAATTCAGAGACGGCGATCGCGATCGGCATCTGGTCGAGAAATTTCTTGAACTGGTCGCTTTCCAGCGCGGTGGCGAGGTCAGGCGTATCGAGCAATTGCTCGACAGCGTCAGCCTTATCGGAGTCTGTCATCTCGGCGCCTGCGTGATGCGTGGAAGCCATCAATATCAGGCATGCAATTCACCCGCCATCTCCAATATCGAAGGGGATACGACAGCGTCACTACTGGTGCGGGCCGCGTCGCGCAGCGCTCCACCGCCTGCTGCTCACGAACGAATTGGACAGAAGGCATTTTTCTCAGGGCCGCCGAACTTTGAAAAGAAATGTCTATGGAATTTGTAGAATTACGCTTTGAATGGGATCTCGGTACTGCTCGCCAGCCTTGGCGGCCTTCGCCTCCTGAGTTGAGATCAGTGCTCTCGTTACCAAGCAAGTCGGCTCCCGATGAGGGAGTTGCTCGCCGATCGCTATGCGGCCGGCAGACGGCGGAGCATTGCCAGCAGCCCCGCGGCTTTAGAGGAAGAGGTTCCCATGACCAGACTTACCCCCGTAGAGCAGATCATCCCGGATGCCGATATTGTCCCGCTTACCGGACGCGTCGGCGCAGAGATCAGGAACATTCGGCTCTCCGGCGACCTGCCGCAGCAGACGGTCGCGCGATCAACCAGATCCTGTTGCGGCACAAGGTGGTGTTCTTCCGCGACCAGGCGCATCTCGACGATGCCGGGCAGGAGCGCTTTGCCCAGTGTCTCGGCGACCTCGTCCCGCATCCGACCCAAGGTCCCGTCAAGGGAACGGCGTCCATTCTCGAACTCGATTCCAGCCGTGGCGGCGGTCGCGCCGACCAATGGCATACCGATGTCACCTTCGTCGACGCCTATCCGAAATTCTCCGTTCTTCGCGGCGTCGTCATACCGCCGGCCGGCGGCGACACCATCTGGTCGAACACCGCGGCCGCCTATCAGGACCTGCCCGAGCCGTTGAAGCTGCTGGCCGACAATCTCTGGGCGGTGCACAGCAACGCCTACGATTACGCCGCGGTGCGGCCGCGTGCGAGTGCTGCGGAAAAGAAGCACTTCGAGGAAATCTTCACCTCGACGATCTACGAGACCGAGCATCCCGTCGTCCGCGTCCATCCCGAAACAGGCGAGCGCACGCTGCTGCTCGGCAATTTCGTGCAACGGCTGATCGGCCTTTCCAAAAGCGATTCGGCGAAGCTTTACGAGGTTTTCCAGTCCTATGTCACGGCGCCGGAGAACACCGTGCGCTGGCGCTGGAAGGCCGGCGATGTGGCGATCTGGGACAACCGCGCGACGCAGCACTACGCCGTCAACGACTATGGCGACCAGCACCGGGTGGTGCGTCGCGCCACGGTCGACGGCGACGTTCCGGTCAGCGTCGACGGCCGCCGCAGCGCCACCCGCACCAAGGTCGCGAAGCCGGCAGCCGACAAGGCTGCCTGAGGTTCGGGCTGGCGCAGTCGGACTCGGGGGCTGCTGTCACGCCGCCTTCTTCATCCCCGCAAGCGTATCCGCCACCACCTCGCCGAACGAGGACGGCGTCGGCACGATGATCACCCCGGCGTCTTTCAGGATTTCGACCTTTTCCTGCGCAGACTCGCCGAAGGCCGAGATGATGGCGCCGGCGTGGCCCATGCGGCGGCCTTTGGGGGCGGAGAGGCCGGCGATGTACGCGATGAGCGGCTTCCTCATGTTGTCGCGCGCCCAGATCGCGGCTTCGGCTTCCTGCGGTCCGCCGATCTCGCCGATCATCACCACGGCGTCGGTGTCGTCATCCTGTTCGAACAGTTTCAGCACGTCCTTGAAGGAGGAGCCGTTGATCGGGTCGCCGCCGATGCCGACGCTGGTCGAGACGCCGATGCCGAGCGACTTCATCTGCGACGCCGCCTCGTAGCCCAGGGTTCCCGAGCGGCCGACAATGCCGACGCGGCCGGGGAGGTAGATGCTGCCGGGCATGATGCCCATCAGCGCCTGTCCGGGCGTGATGACGCCGGCGCAGTTCGGGCCGATCAGCCGCATGCGGTCCTCGTAGCGGTAGCGCAGCATGTAGCGCTTGACCTGCATCATGTCCTGCGACGGGATGCCGTCGGTGATGCAGACGCAGAGTTTAATGCCGGCGTCCGCCGCTTCCATGATCGAATCGGCGGCAAAGGGCGGCGGCACGAAGACGATGCTGGCCTCGGCGCGGGTCTCGCGCACCGCGCCCTTGACCGTGTTGAAGACAGGCAGGCCGAGATGCTTCTGGCCGCCTTTGCCGGGGGTGACGCCGCCGACCAGCTTGGTGCCATAGCGTTTCATGTCGTCGGCATGGAAGCTGCCGATCTTGCCGGTGAACCCCTGGACGATGACGCGGGTGCTGCGGTTGAGCAGGATTGCCATTTTCTCGACCTCCCTAGAGCATGATGCCGAAAAGTGTGAAGCGGTTTTCGGACGACATCATGCTCCATCTGTTTGATTTTAGAGACGGATTCAGATTTCAGGTCGATTCGACCTGAAATCATCCGGCTCTAGGCTGCTTTTTTCTTGGTGGCCGAGCGCCATGCGGCGACGGCTTTTTCGGCGGCTTCTGCAAGCGTGCCGGCAACGATCACCGCCTCGCCGGAATCAGCCAGGATGCGGCGGCCTTCCTCGGCCCTGGTGCCGGAGAGACGGACCACCAGCGGCACGTTGACGCCGACCTCGCGGATCGCCTTGATGACGCCTTCGGCGACCCAGTCGCAGCGGTTGATGCCGGCAAAGATGTTGACCAGGATGGTCTCGACATTCTTGTCGCCGAGCACGGCGCGGAAGGATTTCGCCACCCGCTCGGGCGAGGCGCCGCCACCGATGTCGAGGAAGTTGGCCGGTTCGCCGCCGGCGATCTTGATCATGTCCATGGTCGCCATGGCGAGCCCTGCGCCATTGATGATGCAGCCGATGTTGCCGTCGAGGCCGACATAGGAGAGGCCACGGTCGCTGGCAAAAGTTTCGCGCGGATCTTCCTGGCTTTTGTCGCGCAGCTCGGAGATTTCCGGCCGGCGGAACAACGCGTTCTCGTCGAACGACATTTTGGCGTCGAGCGCGATCAGATTGCCGTCGCGGGTCACCACCAGCGGATTGATCTCCAGCATCGAGGCGTCGTAGTCGCGGAACACCTGATAGCAGGCGAAGATGGTTTCGGTCGCCTTGCCGATCAGATTGTGGTCGAGGCCGAGCCCGAAGGCGATCTCGCGCGCCTGGAAACGCTGCATGCCGACGCCGGGATCGACCGATGTGCGCAGGATGGAGTTCGGTGCCTTCTCGACGATGTCCTCGATCTCCATGCCGCCGGCAGCGGACGCCACGATCATGACGCGCTCTTCCTTGCGGTCGAGCACGAAGCCGACATAGAGCTCCTGCGCTATGTCGACGGCTTCCTCGAGATAGAGGCGCGAAATCAGCTTGCCGCGCGGGTCGGTCTGCTGTGTCACCAGCTTGCGGCCGAGCATGCCCTCGGCCGCGCTGGAAATCTCCTCGTCATTGGCGCACAGTTTGATGCCGCCGGCCTTGCCGCGGGCGCCGGAATGCACCTGCGCCTTCAGCACCCATTTGGCGCCGCCGATCTCGCGGGCCCTGTAGGTCGCCTGCTCGGGGCTGTAGGCCAGCCCGCCGCGCGGCACATGCACGCCGTGGCGTGCCAGCAGTTCCTTGGCCTGATATTCGTGGATGTCCATTTTGTCCTCCCTGAACAGTCAATGCGTGGCGACGCGCGGCTCGCTAGAGAATTGGCTGGCCCGTTCGATTGCCTCGTTGACCACCAGAACATTGCGCGCCATGCGTTCCGACGCTGCGTCGATCATCTTGCCGTCGAGTGCGGCCGCTCCCTTGCCCTGCGCCTCCGCCTCCTTCAGCACTTCGAGGATGCGCCGGGCGCGGGTGACCTCTTTTTCCGGTGGAGAGAAGACGTCGTTGGCAAGCGCGATCTGCGAGGGGTGGATCGCCCACTTGCCTTCGATGCCCAGCGCCGCCGCGCGCCTGGCGCCAGCGATGTAGCCCTCAGGATCGGAGAAGTCGCCGAACGGCCCGTCAATGGCGCGCAAGCCATAGGCGCGGCAGGCGACGGTCATGCGCGACAGAGCGAAATGCCACTGATCGCCGGGATAGTCGGGGTTGAGGCCGCCAATGTTGACCGTGCGCGCCTTGCAGCTTGCCGCATAGTCGGCGACGCCGAAATGCATGGCTTCCAGCCGGCCGGGTGTCGCGGCAATCGCCTCGACATTGGCCATGCCGAGCGCGGTCTCGATCAGCGCTTCGAGGCCGACGCGGGTCCTGAAACCCTTTGCCATCTCGATCTGGTTGACCATGGCCTCGACCATGTAGAGGTCGGCCGGCACGCCGACCTTCGGCACCAAAATGGTGTCCAGCCGGTCACCGGCCTGCTCCATGACGTCAACCACGTCGCGGTACATGTAGTGCGTGTCGAGGCCGTTGATGCGCACCGAGACGGTCTTGCCCTTGGCGCGCCAGTCGATGTCGTTGAGCGCCTGGATGATGTTCTTGCGGGCGCGTTCCTTGTCGGGCGGGGCGACCGCATCCTCGATGTCGAGGAAGATGAAGTCGGCGGCGCTGTTGGCCGCCTTGTCGATCATTTCCGGGCTGGAGCCTGGAACCGCCAGCTCGCTGCGCTGCAGCCGTAATTTCTTGAGGTGGTTGATGGTGTGGCTCATTGTCGGCTCCTCAGGCGGCTTCGGCGACCGGCACGGCGGCCGAGGCGCGGAAGTGCTGGATGGCGGCGCCGACGCCGGAGCCGGGCGCCAGCCGTACGCCGCAGTCGAGCAGCGCCATTTCGGCGGCCGAGAGCGAGGCCAGCACCATCACCTCGTTCAGCCAGCCGAGATGGCCGATGCGGAAGACCTTGCCGATCACCTTGTTGAGGCCGCCGCCGAGCGCGGTCTGGTATTTCTGGTAGGCGCGCTTGACCACATCGCCGCTGTCGACGCCGTCCGGCACCAGGATGGCGCTGACGGTGTCGGAGTGCCATTTAGGCGTCTTGGCGCAGAGCTTCAGGCCCCAGGCGTCGACCGCCTTGCGCACGCCTTCGGCGAGGCGATGGTGGCGGGCGAAGATGTTTTCCAGCCCTTCCTCGGCGATCAGGTCGAGCGAGGCGCGCAGGCCGCGCAGCAGCTGCGTAGCCGGCGTATAGGGGAAGTAGCCGGCATCGTTGGCGCGGATCATATCTTCGAAGGAGAAGAAACAGCGGCGGTGGGTGGCGCTCCGCGAGGCGACCAGCGCCTTCTTGCTGACGGAGAGGAAACCGAGGCCGGCGGGCAGCATGAAACCCTTCTGCGAGCCGCTAACCGCGCAATCGACGCCCCATTCCTCCTGGCGAAAGTCGATCGAGCCGATCGACGAGACGCCGTCGACGAAGAGCAAAGCAGGGTGGTTGGCGTCATCGAGCGCGGCGCGGCAGCCGGCGACGTCGCTGGTCACGCCGGTCGCGGTCTCGTTTTGGGTGCAGAAGACTGCCTTGATGCGGTGCGCCTTGTCGGCCCTGAGCCGCTCGGCATAGAGCTCGAGCGGCACGCCGGTTCCCCATTCGCAGTCGATGACATCGACCTCGAAGCCGAGCCGTTCGGCCATGTCGACCCACAGATGCGAGAACTGGCCGAAGCGCGACATCAGCACGCGGTCACCGGGGCTGAGCACATTGGTCATCGCCGCTTCCCAGGCGCCGGTGCCGGAGGAGGGGTAGATGAAAACGCGGCCGATCTCGTTCTTGAACACCGTCTTGATGTCTTCGAACAGCGGTAGCGTGAGATCGGGGAAGGATGCTGCACGCATGTCCTCCATCGGCAGGTTCATCGCCTGCCGGACCTGTTCGGGGATGTTGGTCGGTCCGGGAATGAAAAGATGGGTGAAACCGGCCATGTCGCGAACTCCTCCTGATCCAGCAAAGCGGTGAGGGTAGTTTCGTCTCGACGGCTAATGGCAACAACACCTCAAGGGGTAACATCTTGCCGCGCGCGGGTGAGGGTTGCCTACCCGGGTGACCTACCCGCGGCCAGTCGCTCGCCTACCCCAACGGCTGCTTCTGGGTACGCCTCTCCCGCGCGTAGAGCGCGACGGCCATCGCCCGGTTGCGGACGTCGAGCTTGTCGTAGAGATTCTTGAGGTGGTATTTCACCGTGTTCTCCGAAATCCCGGTGCGCGTCGCGATCTGCAGATTGGTCCAGCCGTCGGACAGCACCGCCAGCAGCTCGCGCTCGCGCACGGTGAGCAGCGACAAGGGTGTGTCGTTGACCTTGTTGATGTCGATGTAGGGGATGCAGATGCGGCCATGCGCGACGGCCAGGATGGTCTCGAAGATGATCGCCGGATCGTCGAACTGGAAGCAGTAGCCCTGGGCGCCGAGCCGCACGCACTGCTTCAGGATGCCGATGTCGTGGTCGTTGGAAAACACCGCGATGCGCACGCCGAGCTTGCGGCTGTGAACCTCGGCCAGCACATCGGCGCCGTCCATGTCGGAGAGCTTCCAGCCGATAACGGCGACGTCGAATTCGCCTTCCGCTGCCAATTCCAGAAAATGCCTGCCGCTTTGCACGCAGGCCCTGAGATCGAAGCGCCCGTCGCAGTCCAGCATGTCGCGCAGGGCCGATATGACGAGCGGATTGCGTTCGGCGACGACCACGCGTACGCGCCGTTCCTCGATTGCCTTCTGCGTCTGCGACCTGATCTTCAAGGGCTTCCGGCTGTTCTGGTTGTCGCCTGGGCGGGTCCGGCCTTTGCCTGGACCTGCATCATGACAATTCTGCCCCAACCGTGCTGGGGTGCTCTTTCCCCAGCGACATGTGCTGTCGCGCCGGCTGAAGCCTGGGCGGAGTCATATCCTGATGAAATCACTCTCGCCCATATGCAGGGCGGGGCGCATTTCGTTTGATATTCCCGTGCGTTGCGCGCTAGACCTGACAGGCACCTTTTCCGAAATTCCCATGGCGGGAGCCGCTGGTGGAACGCCAGGACGACCACACGACCGGCGCCAAAGCCGCTGACGATGCCCACGCCGACATCTATGGCGAGGACGGCGCCGTCCTGTCATCATTCCTCGCCCAGATCGGGGCGGCGATCGCCGATCGCGATACGCTGACGCTGAAGCGCGAAGTCGACGACCTGCACCAGTCGGAACTTGGCGATCTGCTCGAGGCCCTGCACCCCGAACAGCGTCGCGCCCTTGTCGAACTGCTCGGCGCCGACTTCGACTTCTCGTCGCTGACCGAGGTCGACGAGGCGATCCGCCGCGATATCGTCGACAATATGCCCAATGAGCAAATTGCCCAGGGCATGCAGGACCTCGATTCCGACGACGCGGTCTACATTCTCGAAGACCTTGAAAAGGAAGACCAGGACGAGATCCTGTCGCAGTTGCCGTTCACCGAGCGGATCAGGCTGCGCCGCTCGCTCGACTACCCGGAAGAGACGGCCGGTCGCCGCATGCAGACCGAGTTCGTCGCCGTGCCGCCGTTCTGGACCATAGGCCAGACCATCGACTACATGCGCGAAGACAAGAACCTGCCCGAGCGCTTCAGCCAGATCTTCGTCATCGATCCAAGCTTCAAGTTGCTCGGCGCCATCGACCTCGACCAGATCCTGCGCACCAAGCGCACGACCAAGGTCGGAGACGTGATGCACGAGACGAGGCACGCCATTCCGGCCACCATGGACCAGGAAGAGGCGGCGCGGGACTTCGAGCAATACGATCTTCTGTCCGCCGCCGTCGTCGACGAGAACGAGCGGCTGGTCGGCGTGCTGACCATCGACGACGTCGTCGACGTCATCCAGCAGGAGGCCGAGGAAGATCTGCTGCGCATGGGCGGCGTCGGCGACGAAGAGTTGTCCGACAGCATTTTTTCGACCTCGCGCTCGCGCGTGCCTTGGCTGCTGGTCAACCTGTTGACGGCGTTCCTGGCGGCGTCGGTGATCGGCCTGTTCGACCGCACCATCGAGCACATCGTGGCACTGGCCGTGCTGATGCCGATCGTGGCCGGCATGGGCGGCAATGCCGGTTCGCAGACCATGACCGTCACGGTACGCGCGCTGGCGACCAGGGATCTCGACATCTACAATGCCGGCCGCATCATCCGCCGCGAAATGGGCGTGGGTTCCATCAACGGCATCATCTTCGCCGTGCTGATCGGCATCGTCGCGGCCGTCTGGTTCCGCGATGCCAATCTGGGCGGCATCATAGCGGCGGCGATGATCATCAATATGTTCGTGGCAGCCCTTGCCGGTATCCTGATCCCGCTATTGCTCGACCGGTTCAAGATCGATCCGGCGGTGGCGTCGGCGGTTTTCGTCACTACGGTCACCGACGTCGTTGGCTTCTTTGCCTTCCTCGGGCTGGCCACCTGGTGGTTCGCTATCCCTTGAGAAAGAGGCGTTGCGGGTTCAATTGACTTTTACGTAAATGTGGTGCGAGGCTTGCGCGGGGTTTCGTGCCGAGTCCGGCTTGGAACGGGGTTGATCGGAATGCGTTGGAAATCCCGGGCGACCGGGCGTTTTCCGATGTTCCGACATTTGGAGCAAAGATGCGGGAATATTATTCGATCACCGAACTGACCCGCGAATTCGACGTGTCGACGCGGACGCTGCGCTTCTATGAGGACGAGGGGCTGGTGCAACCGGTCCGGCGGGGCCGCACAAGGCTGTTTCGCCCATCTGACCGGCATCTGATCCGTCAGATCATGCGCGGAAAACGGCTCGGCTTCTCGATCAACGAGATCCGCGAAATCATCCAGATGTACAAGGAACCGCCCGGCGAGGTCGGTCAACTCAACCTGATGATCAAGCGCATCGAGGAAAAGCGCGAGGATTTGCGCCAGAAGCGCCGCGATCTCGAGGAGACGCTGGCGGAGCTCGACCAGGCGGAGGAGTCTTGCGTCGAGCGGCTGGTGGAGTTGGGGGTAAATACCTGAGCGGATCGTCGAGCGTTTGCGCGCCCGTCGCAAACGTTCGCGATTAGCGGAGCCCTTCCACACTTCGTCATTCTAGGGCGAAGCAGGAGCGAGGCTCCGTCGCGGAGACCCTAGAATCCATTCCGTGACATTGGCCGTGGAGTGCAGCGGTGCAGAATTCTGGACCGTGGCAACTGCTGTACGTCGCGGCATGGATCCTCGGGTCTGTGCTGCGTCGCTACGCTCCTTGCTCCGCCCGTGGATGACGAAGAGATGGGCGTTCGGCTAGTCGCCAAGGCATGCGAACCCTGCCAGCGATCACACCCGCCTCAAATCCACCGGCGCACCCGCTTCGTATAGTCGCGGTACTTCTTGCCGAATTTGGCGAACAGCACCTTCTCCTCGCTCTCGATGGCGACCTTCTGCGTTGCAAAAGCCGCGATCAGGGCCAGCGGCAGGAACCATATGATCCCCGAGACGAAGGCGGCGCCGATCAAAAGCAGCGTGTTGGCCAGATACATCGGGTTGCGAGTCACGCCGAACGGGCCGGACGTCACCAGATGATCCGGCACGCCATTGGGGTTCATCGTCGTTTTGGCCCGGATCATGGTGCGGATAGCGGTGAACCAGAGGGCTGCGACGGCAAACAGCACCACAAAGCCGGCGGCAAACAAAAGGTCGCCCAAGAGGTCGCCGATCCAGGGCAGGGGATAGAACAGGCCGAGCGCGATGCTGATGGCGATGGCGGCGATGTAGATCAGCGGCGGCCATGGGATCAGCCGTGGTCTCGGTAGATCGGGTTTTGCCAGCCCGGGTTTTGTGAGCTTGTCGGTCATTGTTGCCCTCCCTGCGTCATCGGACTCTCCTCCGTCCTTGCGGTGCAGATGCCGGCGAGTTCACCGAGATGCGCTTTGAACTCCGGGGTCTGGTCACCATTGTAGAGCCGGTCGAATGCCGCTTCGCTTTGCAGCGTGTCCAGCATGCACACACAATAGCTGGTGCAGAACTCCGTGTCGCGCTGCTGTTCGCAGGATACCTGGCATTCCTTGAGGAAGACCACTTCCCGTGTCTCGACCGGCGCCGGCGCGATCTGCGAGAACAGCCAGACGCAGCCGAACAGCAGCGGCTGGTGGATCAGATAGAAAGCCAGGCTGTGGCGGCCGATGAAGGTGAGCGGCCTGGTCCAGCTTCCTGATCCCAGCGTGGCCAGCCGCGCCAGCAGGCCGGTGGTGGACGCAAACTTTGCCGCGGCGATGCCGAGAAGTACGGCGCCGAACCAGGGAAACAGCGGCACGTAATCGTTGGAGCGCGGGTTGATCGCCGATAGGCCGACCCACCACAGCGCCGGATGATCGAAGGCTTCGGATCGGAAATAGATCGGCCCGGCGATCACCACCGCCGCCACGACAAGCGTCAGCAAGGACGGCAGCCGCAAGAACAAAAGGCCGAGCAGGCTGGCCAGCGCGATCTCGTGCAGGATGCCGAAGAAGATGAAGCTGTCCGGCGTGATGAAGTACGTGACCGCCGATATAGCGGCGGCCGCGACGGCGACCATGGCAAAGCGTTTCCAGAAGCCGGTCCAGCGGATCTGCCTGCCATGCGCGAGAAACAGGCTGACGCCGACCAGGAACAGGAAGGTCGAGGCGATGCAGCGCGCATAGATCTTCCACCAGCCGACGGCGGTGAGGCCGGGATCGGTGTAGTGGAAATTTTCGAGATCCCAGGTGAAGTGGTAGCTCGCCATGGCGATCAGCGCGATGCCGCGTACGACATCGATGGCGACGATGCGCTTCGGTTGATCTCGCTTCAGTTGATCTCCAGGGGGTGCGGTATGGATGCTCATGGTCTCGCGATCTGATTCAGCCCCAAAGACGACTATCACGGTTGCACCGGACAAAAGAAGGCCGCCCTCTACGCTCCGGGTCGCGCCGTGCGGCTGCATCGGGCGGCGCTTTAGGCCAGAGCCGGAAAGCCTTTGGCCGAATTCGCTTTTTGCCGGGAAGGGGTCGGTTTCCTGTTACCGGCGGAGGAAGCGCCAGCGCAGATTTGACGCCGCGAGTCTGATTTGGGGATCAAATGTCCACCCATGTGCGCCATCCGATCTGGCTTCCGGCCCTGCGTCCGGCGGATGCCCGCACCTTTGCCTCGCTCTATGCGGTCGAATCCTTCGCCCGCGCCACGGTATCGAGCGTCATCCCGATCCAGGCTTATGAGATTCTGCACAACGAGCAGATCGTCTCGATCCTCTACACCATCGTGGCGCTGCTCGGCCTGTCGGTGACCTTGTTCATGCCGATGTTGATCCGCAGGTTTGCCCGGCGCTGGGTCTATACCGCCGGCGCCTGCCTGCTGGCGATAGGCTCGCTGTTCTTCGTCACCCACACGCTTGCCGGGCAACTGACAGGCATGCTGTGCCGCGTCATGGGGGCGAGCGCCCTGTCGATCACGCTCAACCTCTACATCATGGACCACATCCGCAAGACCGATTTCATGCAGGCCGAATCGCTGCGCATGGCGTGGTCGATGCTGGCCTGGACCGGCGGGCCGACACTCGGCATCTTCCTCTACACACGCTACGGCATCTATGCCGCGCATGGCGCGGTCGCGGTGTTTGCGTTGGCCTTGCTGGCGCTGTTCTGGACCTACAGGCTGGGCGACAACCGGTCGATCCGGCCGGGCAAGACACGGCCGGCCAATCCGCTGGCCAATATCGGCCGCTTCGTAGCACAACCCAGGCTCAGGCTGGCCTGGCTGATCGCCTTCGGCCGCTCCTGCTTCTGGACGACGTTCTTCGTCTACGGGCCGCTGTTCATGGTGATTACCGGCGAGGGCAAGCTTGCCGGCGGCCTGCTGGTTTCGGCCGGCAATGCGCTGTTGTTCATGGCGATCTTCTGGGGCAAAGCGGGAAAACGCTTCGGCGGCCGGCGCACCATGACCTTCGCCTATTTCGCGATGTCGGCGACGCTGCTTGCGGCGGGCGCGGTCGGCACTACCGCGCCGCTGCTTACGGGCTTTTTCCTGCTCTGCGGCGCCTTCTTCACCATCGCGCTCGATGCACTGGGCTCGACCGCCTTCATGCGCTCGGTGCGGTCCTATGAGCGGGCGCAGATGGCCGCGGTCTACCGCACCTATCTCGACTTTTCCGAGCTGACGCCGCCGCTGGTCTATTCGGTGGTGCTGGCGTTTTTCGGCCTCGGCTCGGTGTTCGTGACGCTGGGCATTCTGGCCGCTGTTTGCGGCTTTATCACCTGGCGCTATCTGCCGAAGTCGCTTTAGTCGCCGATCAGGCGGTTGCCTCAAGCGCTGCATGCCGCTCGCGCACCCAGTTGTGGAAGCGGTGCAGATCGTACTCCTCCGGCATCAGCACGCCGGCCGCGTGACGCATGGAGCGCAGGCCTTTCTGGTTGATCTCGCAGATCGCGGCATCCTCCTCCAGCACCTGGGTGCCGAAGGCGACGACATTGTCGATGTCCGTCTCAGCCAGCGCCTCGGGCGCGAACAGCCATTCGGCGGTGAGTTCGGTCTGTTCGGGACCGAGCGGCATCAGTCGCACCGTCCTGACATAATCGACATGGCCGACGATGAACATCGAGGGCAGGCTGGTGGCATAGGTCTGTCCGGCCGCACGCTCGGCTGGCGTCAGGCCCGGGAAGACCGGGCCATGGGCATGTCCGTCGCGCGACCAGGTCTCGGCGCCGGCGCGCAGGCCACCCGAAAACTCCGGTGCGTCATTGTCGGCATGGCGGACCCAGTCGGGGTCGTCGTGCCGGCTCATCAGGCCGCGGCCGTATATCGGCACCAGCCGAGACAGGTCCTTGTGGACGCCTGGGCAATGCAGGCACTCGTTGAAGTTCTCCCAGAAGATCTTCCAGTTGCAGTTCATCACCTTGCGCAGGACATGGCCTGATACCAGCGTTTCCAGCGGCCAGTTGGCGAGGTCGCCGGATGCGGGATCGAAGGAGGTCTCGGCGGAGCCGGCCGTCGCCTGCTGAAGGTTCACAAAGACAAAGCCGCGCCACACCGACAGCGCCACCCGGTAGAGCGGATGATCTGCCTTGTCGAAACCATCTGGCAGCGATTTCGAGGGAACGCGCACGAGATCGCCGCGCAGCGAGTAGGACCAGGCATGGTAGGGGCAAGTGATGAGCCGCGCTTTCAGCCGGCCCTCGCTTTCCTGGCAAAGCTGCGAGCCGCGATGCCGGCAGGTGTTGTGGAAGGCGCGCAACTCGCCGGTGTCGTCGCGAAGCACGACGATTTCCTGCGTGCCGACGCGGAATGTCCTGAATGCCAAAGGCTGGGCAAGATCGGCCTCGCGGCAGACGAGCAGCCAGCTTTTGTACCAGATGGCCTCGAGATCGCGCTGGTAAGCCTCGCTATCCCAATAGGCCGATGACGGTAGCGTCGGTTCGGCCCGGCTCAGGCCGTTATAGGGGTCGCGCTCGCTCGGGTTGGGATGCATGGCTGGCTTCCTATGAAGCGTCAGCCGACACCCCGGCAAATCGTTTGTCAATCAGAGTGCCGCATTGCCGGTTGCAGGCGCGGCGCATAATCATGTCGTGGACATGGGACATTCGGAATTGGGGGGATTCGGACGTGGCCGCACGACAGATGTCGCTTACGCCGGAGCTGGTCGCGCGCTGCTGGCGCGAGATCAGGGACCCCGGGCCTGATCCGGACGCGATGCATCTCGATGAAGCCGACTATGACGCGCTTCTGGATGAATTGCAGGTCGAACTCCCGGATAGCGAACCGCTATGGCTGTTCGGCTATGGATCGCTGATCTGGAAACCGGAAATAGATTATGTCGAGGACCGCGTTGCGCTGGCGCGCGGCTGGCATCGGTCCTTTTGCATGAACATGACGCGCTGGCGCGGCACCAAGGTCAGCCCCGGCCTGATGATGGCGCTGGACCGTGGCGGACAATGCAAGGGCGTCGCCTTTCGGCTGACCGACAATAACCGGCGCGAGCAGTTGGGCCGGCTTTTCCGGCGCGAAGTCACGCTGAAGCCGACAAGCTACCGGCCGCGCATGCTGAAGCTTGCAAGCGAGGCCGGACCGCTCAGGGCATTGGCCTTCGTGATCAACCGCAACGGCCTGACCTATTCCGGCCCGCTCGACGAAGGCAAGATCGTCGAAAGGCTGGCCACGTCCTGCGGGCACTGGGGATCGGGCGCCGACTATCTCTACAACACGGTGAAAAACCTTGAAGAGCGCGGCATTCACGATCGCCATCTGTGGCGGCTGCAGCGGCTGGTTGCCGAGCGGATCACCGCGTTGAACCCGTAACGCCGCATGGCGCATTCGCGCTGTTGGCCGGCGGAATTTGGTTTGCCGGATGCGGCCGTTTCAGCCTATAGTCATGCATGTCGTCGGTTCCGTTAGGGACCAAGAGGGAATGCGGTGAGGGCTGACTTGTTGCCCAATGCCGTGGCTGCCCCCGCAACTGTGTGCGGTAGTCCTCTCCAAGCCACTGAGGATTTTTCCTCGGGAAGGTGGGGAAGGGCGCTGATCCGCGAGCCAGGAGACCTGCCGGCGACAGGGAACTGACTTCGATGCCCTCGGGTGGAGGGCGAAAGGACAAGATATGAATACCGCTTCCGTCTCCCTCGGCGCATCCGTCTCCTCGCAGTCGCGCTTCATGCAGCTCGTGCTTAGCGCGTTTCTGGGCATTTTCGTCGTCGGCGTTGTCGGTTTCTCGCATATCGATGCGGTCCACAATGCGGCGCACGACTATCGCCATTCGATGGCGTTTCCCTGCCACTGACGAGGATCTGACATCATGAACCTGTTTCGCAACGTCGTGTTCATCGCGGCGATCGCAGGGCTCGTGGCGGGTGTCGCTCTCGCCTGCATGCAGGCCTACGCCACCGTGCCGCTGATCCTCAAGGCGGAGGTCTACGAAAAGGCTGGTGGCGGCCATGAGCATCAGCATGCCGCGGCGCCCGCCGCCAACGCTGCGGACACCGATGCCATGAGCACCGCCGCGCCGGCGGAAAATGCGGTGAGCAGCGCAGCCCCGGCTGAAGCAGCCGCGCCGGCGGAGGACGAAGGCTGGGCGCCGGCCGACGGCTTCGAGCGTTTCGCCTTCAGTGTCGTCGCCAATATCGTCACCGGCATCGGCTTCGCGCTGGTCCTGGTGGCGGTTTCCGAGTTCGCCGGCGGCATCGGCAGCTGGCGCCAGGGCGTGTTCTGGGGCTTGGCCGGCTTTGCCGTGTTCACGCTGGCGCCGGGCCTCGGCCTGCCGCCGGAACTGCCGGCAATGCCGGCGGCCGATCTCATGCAGCGCCAGATCTGGTGGTGGGCAACGGTGATGACAACGGCGATCGGTCTTGCCCTTATCACCTTCCGCACGTCGGCGCCCCTGACCGTGCTCGCCGTCGTCCTGATCGTCGCCCCGCATATTGTCGGCGCGCCGCAGCCTGACAGTTTCGTAACGCCGATCCCGGAGGGCCTGCATCATCAGTTCGTGGTGGCGGTGACGCTGACCAATCTGGTGTTCTGGCTGGTGCTCGGCGCAGTTGTCGGCATAGTGCGCGCGCGCTTCGCCGGCACCGCGACCAGCCTGCGCGACAGCTTTGCCTGATCGCAGTTTGACCTTCATCATCGGCGGGGCGCGCTCCGGCAAGAGCGCGCATGCCGAAACTTTGGCGACGGCGTTGCCGCCGCCATGGGCTTATATCGCCACCGCGCTAGCCTATGACGGCGAAATGCGCGAGCGCATCGCGCAGCACCGCTCGCGCCGTGGCGAGGGGTGGGCGACCATCGACGCCCCGCTTGATCTTGCCGGTGCGCTCGAGGCATTGCCGGACAACCAGCCGGTGCTTGTCGACTGCCTGACGCTGTGGCTGACCAATCATATGCTGGCCGATCATGATCTGGAGGGGGAGTGCCGGCGGCTGGCCGATGTGCTTTCGCGGCCGCGCGGACCGTGGTTCGTGGTCTCCAACGAAGTCGGACAAGGCATCGTGCCCGACAATGCGCTGGCACGCCGGTTCCGCGATGCCGCCGGCCGGCTCAACCAGCAGATCGCGGTCGTAGCTGATATGGTGCTTCTGATGGTGGCGGGGCTGCCGCTCAAGGTGAAATGAGATGACCGATATCGACACAAAAGACGAAGAGCGCCATCGCGCCAAGATGGCCAAGCGCAAGGCGGTGCAGGACGCCGAGGTCGCGGAAAAGACGGTCGAGAAGGGGCTGCTGATCGTCAACACCGGACCCGGCAAGGGCAAGACCACGGCTGCCTTCGGGCTGGCGCTGCGCATGCTCGGCTATGGCAAGCGCGTCGGAATCGTCCAGTTCATCAAGGGCAAATGGCACACCGGCGAGAAGGATGCCTTCGCGGCGTTCGGCGACCGCGTCGTCTGGCACACGATGGGCGAGGGTTTCACCTGGGAGACGCAGGATCTGAAGCGCGACATTAAGGCGGCCGAAGCCGCCTGGGCCAAGGCGCTGGAGTTGATCGCCGATCCCTCGATCAGCCTCGTCGTGCTGGACGAACTGAACATCGCGCTGCGTTACGACTATCTCGATCTCGACAGAGTGGTGGCGGCGCTGAAAGCGCGGCGCGAAGGGCTGCATGTCGTCGTCACCGGCCGCAACGCCAAGCCGGCGCTGGTCGAGGCGGCGGATCTGGTGACGGAGATGGGCGTGACCAAGCATCATTTTTCGGCCGGCGTGAAGGCGCAGCAGGGGATCGAGTTCTGAGGGGCTATCCTCACCTTTTACCCTCCCCCTTGTGGGGAGGGTCGATCCGCGAAGCGGATCGGGGTGGGGGTCCTCGTAGGTCGCAGTGGGGGGGGGGGGGGGGGGGGGGGGGGGGGGGGGGCGCCGCGGGGGGCGGGGGGGGGGGGGGGGGGGGCCCCCCCGCCGGGGGGGGGGGGGGGCCGGTCCTGGTTGGGCGCCGCCCCCCCCCCCGGCGCTGCGCGCCGACCCTCCCCCCAAGGGAGGGTAAAGGAAGGGCGACGGTAAGCTCTCAGAACGTTACCGCGATAAGCACCGCCGACAGCAACCCGAACAGCCCAATCAGCAGATAGTCGGCGACCTGATAAAGTTTCAGCGCCCGCCTGATGTCCAGACTTTCCGCCTCGCGGCGGCCGCCTTCGCCCATGAAGGCATCGTTGACGACAACGCCGCCATAGCTGCGCGGGCCGGCGAGCGCCAGGCCGAGTGCGCCGGCCATTGCTGCTTCCGGCCAGCCGGCATTGGGTGAGCGGTGCTTTTTGGCGTCGCGCCGCACTGCTTGCCAGGCGTTGCGGGGATCGGCGCCGTCAACGAGAAAGGCGGCGGCAACGATCAGCAACGCGGTCAGCCGGGACGCCGGCAGGTTGATCCAGTCGTCGAAGAGTGCCGCCGCGCCGCCGAAGGCCTCGTGGTGCGGGGTGCGGTGGCCGATCATCGAATCGGCGGTGTTGGCGGCCTTGTAGGCGACACCGCCGGCCAGACCGCAGACACCTGTCCAGAAGGCGGGCGCAACGATGCCGTCGGAGAAATTCTCGGCCAGGCTTTCGATGGCGGCGCGGCTGACGCCGGCATGGTCGAGCTTCTCTGGATCGCGGCCGACGATGCGCGCAACCGCAATGCGGCCGAGCGCCAGCCCGCCGGTATCCAGCGAATCGGCCACCGCCTCGACATGTTCGGTAAGGCTCTTTTGCGACAGCAGCGACGAGGCCAGGATTGCCGTGATGATCATGCCGGCAGGAAAGAGCTGCCAGAGCAGGATTTGCACGATGAAGGCGATTGCCGCCGGCACCAGCACGATCACCAGCAGCGCCTGCACGCTGCGGCGGCGACGCAGCGCGTCGGAATCAGTGTCGCGGTTGAGCCTGAGGTCGAGAAAGGCTATCAGCCTGCCGAACCAGGTGACGGGATGGCCGACGGCACGGAACAGCCAGTCCGGGTAACCCAGGATGCGTTCGATGGCCAGCGACAGGAAAGCGATCAGGATCGACATGAAGCTTTCTGATGGAGCGATTACTGTGGTGGATCACGGTGGATCCCTTGGCCGGGCGAGGGCGCTCTTCCCTCACGCGCCACAACCTTTCGTCGATCTCTCGACAGGTATCAATCCGCACTCCTACCCGCTTTTCGAGCTGCCCGCCACCGCCCTGTCACGATTGCCGGAGGCCGCGCGCCTGCGTGAACTGGCCAGGGTCGCGGCCGGCGCCTATGGCGCGCCTTCGGCCGAGAATGTGACGGTCGCCCCGGGCACGCAGATCCTGCTGCCGCGCGTCGCCTCGCTGGTCAGCCCCGGCAAGGCGCTGGTGCTCGGGCCGACCTATGCCGAGCATGCCAGGGCCGCCGCGATTGCCGGCCATGCGGTGGCGGAGGTCGACGATTTCGAGGCGCTTGCCGGAGCCGAAATTGCCATCGTCGTCAATCCCAACAATCCCGACGGGCGAGTCGTGTCGCGGGAAAGGCTGCTTCGGCTTGCCGAGACATTGCGCGCCATAGGCGGTCTGCTGGTCGTCGACGAAGCCTTCATGGATGTCGGCCCGCACGCGGAAAGCCTGGCCGGCGATGTCGGGCGGGGCGGCATCGTCGTGCTGCGCTCGTTTGGCAAGTTCTTCGGTCTCGCCGGCCTGCGGCTCGGCTTCGCACTTTCCGATGCAGCGACGGTCGAAAGGCTTGAAACGCAATTCGGCCCTTGGGCGGTCGCCGGCCCAGCGCTCGAATACGGCATCCGCGCGCTTGCCGACAGCGGCTGGCAGGCCGGCATGCGGCGGCGGCTGGCGCAGGATGCGGCGCGGCTCGATGCGCTGCTTTCGCGCTTTGGCGTTGCTGTCGCCGGCGGCACGACGCTGTTTCGCTATCTCCGGCTTGCCGATGCACCGGGGCTGTTTTCGACGCTCGGTGAGCGCGGCATATTGCTCAGGCATTTTTCCGAGCGTCCCCAGGTGCTCCGCGCGGGGCTGCCTGGAAGTCAGGAGGAATGGCAGCGGCTCGAATCGGCGCTTGCCGACTGGCACGCACGGCGCGACGATGGGTCGAAGGAGATCGCGCCATGATCCATATCTGTTCGCTGGCAAAGCTTGAGGAGACGGTGGCCAAAAGCGGCGCCGAGCGCGTGCTGTCGCTGCTCGCTGCCGGCACCGAGGTGACGCGGCCGGCCTCAATCGCGAGGGAAAACCACCTGCATCTGGTCATGCACGACATCGCGGTGGCGCAGGACGGCATGACCATGCCCGGCGAAGACCATGTGCGCAATCTGCTCGATTTCGCCCGGAAATGGGACCGCGCCAAACCCATGGTCGTCCATTGCTATGCCGGCATCAGCCGCTCGACCGCCTCGGCCTATATCATTGCGGCGGCGCTCGCCCCGAAGCGCGACGAAGTCGAACTTGCGCAGACATTGCGGAAGCTTTCGCCCTCGGCGACACCCAATCCACGGTTGATCGCCGTCGCGGATGCTCTGCTCTCACGACAAGGCCGCATGATCGAAGCGATCGAGGCGATCGGACGCGGCGCCGATGCTTTTGAGGGTACGCCTTTCGTGTTGAAGATCGACGGCTAAGGCGGCCGCTATGCCAGCCAGTCCGCAAGCTTCGCCTTGCGCACATCCTTCAACAGGGTGATGAAGCCGTCGGCCTGATGCTCCGCCGTCAGTCGGCCTTTCTCGGCCGTGGCAATGCTGGCATCGCCGACCACGCCGTTGGGGTTGAGATCCCCAGCGATCCAGGCGAAAGCGTGCGTTCCGGTGTGGCGCAGCAGCGCAAATTCGGTTTCGGCGCGGGCGACCTTGGAGGCGAAATTGTCGGCCTTGGCCATGTCGACTAACTCCGGGCGAAAATGCAGCATCAACGAGGTCTCGACGTCGCCGCCATGGATGCCATGGCGGTCTTCCAGCTCGGTGTACATGCCGGCGGGGCGGCCGAAGCGCTGCCAGCTGGTCTTCACCGCCAGCATCCTCTCACGCACGCGCAGCTCGCGCGTGACGATGCCCATGATCTCTTCATTGCCGCCATGCGAGTTGACGACGATCAGTTTCCTTACGCCTGCGCGGGCAACGGACAGGCCAAGCTCGGTCCAGGCATCGACCAGGGTGGCCGCCGGCAGGGTGAGCGTGCCCGGCGCCTGCAGATGCTCGTTCGACTTGCCGACCGTTTGGACCGGCAGGATGCGGATGTCGAGATCGCCGGGCAGGCGGGCGATGACCGTCTCCAGCATGCCGTTCATGATCGAGGTATCGGTTGATACAGGCAGATGCGGGCCGTGCTGCTCGATCGCCGCCACCGGCAGCACGGCAATCGTCGCCTCCGGATCGATCGCGGCGTATTCGGTGGTCCGGTAGTCGCCCCACCAAACGCGTCTGTTTGCAACGGTCATGTCATGCCTCTTGACTGTGAGGGAGACCTAGCGCGCCAAACGTCGCCTGTCGATCACCCAGCCGCAATCGCCTCGACCTCGACCTTGAACTCCGGCCGCGCAAAGCCTGACACGATCATCAGCGTCGAGGCGGGCGCGGGGCTGGCAAACAAGCGGTCGCGGACGTCCATATAGGGCCGCAGAAAGGCGCGGTCGGTGACGTAGGCGCTTATGCGCACGATGTCGCCTAGCCCCAGCCCGGCTTCAGCCAGAATCGCCGCTATGTTTTGAAAGCAGAGCTCGGCCTGCGCGCCGGCATCCTCGGGGATCTGGTCGTCCGCCGTGATGGCGACCTGACCGGAGCACAGAACCAGCCGCTTGCCTGGCGGCACCTCGACGCCGTGGCTATAGCGGGCGAAAGGCGGCTTGATCGACTTCGGCGCGAGGTATCTGAACATGGCAATCTCCTGTCTGCGAGACCAGCCTAAGACGTGACCGATAGTACGTTCAAGATGTGGTGCATGGCACAAGGGCGATTGTGGACAGGCGTCCAAAAAATAGGCACGATGCCTCCCGCACAGCATGACCCGTCCGGTGTTGGCAGTGACTGCCGCGCAAGCAGGCGGCCCGGGCGGTGGCATGTGTCTTGCTTCTTGGATCAATGGTGTCGAGCCCGGCGCGTGACGCTCCGGAGCCAACAAAGGGTGGTGTCGATGTACGGAAAACAGAAGATTTCAGCGCTTGCGGTCGCGCTGCTTGGAGCCGGCACGTTCGGCGCGGCAGCAAACGAGAAGGTCACCTTCGGCACCAACTGGCTGGCCGAGCCCGAGCATGGCGGCTACTACCAGGCCGTCGCCGACGGCACCTACGCTGCATGTGGCCTCGACGTGACGATTTCGCAGGGAGGTCCGCAGGTCAGCGGGCGGCCGCTGCTGCTGGCCGGCAAGCTCGATTTCTACATGGGCGGCAATCTGCTGTCGGCCTTCGACGCCGTCCAGCAGGGCATCCCGATGCGCGTCGTCGCCGCCGATTTCCAGAAGGACCCTCAAGTCATCATGTCCCACCCGGGGCAGGGGCTGGACAAGTGGGAGGACTTGAAGAACGCCGACCAGTACATTCTCGGCGACGAGGGCGTCCAGACCTTCTTCCAGTGGATGGTCATCGAACTCGGTTTCGATGCCGCCAAGCGCGTGCCCTACACCTACAACACCGCTCCATTCCTGGCCAACAAGAAGTCGATCCAGCAGGGTTACGTCACCTCGGAGCCTTTTGCGGTCAAGAAGGAAGGCGGCTTCGTGCCCAACCAGTTCCTGCTCGCCGACTATGGCTGGGACACCTATTCGACGACGATCGAGGTGATGCAGGACACGATCGACAAGCGGCCGGAGGTGGTCCAGTGCTTCGTCGATGGCTCGGCCAAGGGCTGGTACAACTACCTCTACGGCGACAACAAGGCCGCCAACGAGATGATCAAGAAAGACAACCCCGACATGAGCGACGAGCAGATTGCCTTCTCGATCGAGCAGATGAAGAAGTTCGGCCTGGCCGATTCCGGCGACACCGAAAAGCTCGGCATCGGCGCCATGAACGAAGACCGGATCAAGAGCTTCTATGACAAGATGGTCAAGGCCAAGGTCACGCCCGAGGGCATCGATATCAAGAAGGCCTACACGCTGGCCTTCATCAACAAAGGTGTCGGAATCGAGCTGAAGAAGTAATCGTGAAGCTGGAAAAGATGGCGCAGGCGCCCATGACGGCATCGGGTGAAGGCCCGATGCTGCTGACGCTGCGCCATGTCGGCAAGGTGTTTTCCAATGGCGTGACTGCATTGAGCGACGTCGATCTCGCCATCCGCGAGGGCGATTTTGTCAGCCTGCTCGGGCCGTCCGGCTGCGGCAAGTCGACGGCGTTGAGGCTGATCGCGGGCCTGTCGACGCCGACATCCGGTCAGCTCGACTGGGGCGGTTCGATCGACCGCGCCAATATCGGCTTCGTCTTCCAGGAACCGACGCTGCTGCCTTGGGCCGATGTCTTCGACAATGTCTGGCTGCCGCTCAGGCTGAAAGGCGTGTCGCGTGCCAAGGCGGCGCCGGTGGTGATGGAGATGCTGGAGCGGGTGCACCTGACCGGTTTCGAAAACGCCGTGCCGCGCGAACTTTCCGGCGGCATGAAGATGCGCGTCTCGATCGCACGCGCGATGGTGACGAAGCCGCGCATTCTGTTGATGGACGAGCCGTTCGCCGCCCTCGACGAGATCACCCGCTTCAAGCTCAACAACGACCTTCTGGAGCTGTGGCAGGACGAGCGTTTCACCGTCGTCTTCGTCACTCACAGCGTCTTCGAAAGCGTGTTCCTGTCCAAACGCGTCGTCGTCATGGCGGCGCGGCCGGGCCGCGTCCATGCCGAGCTTGCCATCCACGCCTCCTATCCGCGAGACGAGGTTTTCCGCACTTCGCCCGACTATGCCGCGCTCTGCCGCCAGGCCTCGGACATCCTGGTCAACGCCATCAACACATCAGCCGGACCGCACCATGACGGCCATTGACCAGAATGCCGCAACGCTCGACGCGGAAGAGGCGGGCCGCGTACGCCAGGAGCGGCTGGAGCGGATCGGCCGGTGGGTCTTGCCGCTGGCGATCATGATCCTGGCGATCTGGCTGTGGGACCGCATCTGCGTGTGGAACGCGATCCCGCAATATATTCTGCCGCGCCCCGGCGTGGTGCTGTGGACGCTCTATAGCGATGCCGGGCTCCTGTTCTCCGCGCTGCTGGTCACGTTGCGCATAACCTTTCTCAGTCTGCTGCTTGCAGTGGTCGGCGGCGTCGGACTGGCGGTGCTGTTTGCGCAATCGAAATGGGTGGAGATGTCGTTCTTTCCCTTCGCCATCGTGCTGCAGGTAACGCCGATCGTGGCGGTCTTCCCGCTCATCAACATCTATGTGGACAACCAGACGGTGAAGCTTTTGCTTTGCGCCTGGATCGTCGCGTTCTTCCCGATCCTGTCCAACACCACGCTCGGCCTCAATTCGGTCGACCGCAATCTGCGCGACATGTTCAAGCTCAACGGCGCGACGCGCTGGCAGCAATTGCGCTATCTCAGACTGCCGGCGGCCATGCCGTATTTTCTAGGAGGCCTGAAGATCGCCGGCGGCCTGTCGCTGATCGGCGCCGTGGTGGCCGAGTTCGTCGCCGGCGCGCAGGGACAATCCTCAGGGCTCGCCTCGCGCATCATCGAGGCCGGCTACCGGCTCAACGCGCCAAGGCTTTTCGCGGCGCTGATCCTGATCTCGCTCACCGGCATATTGATCTTCCTGGTGCTGTCGCTGGTGTCGCATCTCATCCTGCGCCGCTGGCACGAGAGCGCGCTGAAGCATGAGCGGTAGGGGGTTGGGTGACGTGATTGAGATGCTGGCGCGAAACACCCCCCTCTGGCCTGCCGGCCATCTCCCCCTCAAGGGGGGAGATTGGACGTCATCCGGGATTTCGCCAATTATCGACGTTGGAAGGCGGGTGCTGTCGGAAAAGCTGCCAATCTCCCCCCTTGAGGGGGAGATGCCCGGCAGGGCAGAGGGGGGCGGTCCTTGATACCGACCTCTGGCTCGTACCATCTCACCAACGTCCGCCTTCACCGGTCGCTGACATCAGGTCTTGCCACCACTTACGACACCGACGGTTTCGCGCTGGCCGACATTGCCGTTGCCGATTGCAAGATCTCGGCCATCGCCGCGCACTACAAATCAAAGGCGCCGACCGATGCCGTCGATCTCGCCGGCCGCATCGTGCTGCCGTGCTTCGTCGACTGCCACACCCACATCGACAAGGGCCATATCTGGCCGCGCAAACCCAATCCCGACGGCAGTTTCATGGGCGCGCTCAATGCGACCGGCGCCGACCGTGCGGCGCGCTGGAGCGCCGAGGACGTGGCGCGGCGCATGGATTTCTCTTTGCGCTCGGCCTACGCGCACGGCACCAAGGCGCTGCGCACGCATCTCGACAGCGTGCCGCCGCAGGAGGAGATCTCCTGGCCGGTGTTCGAGGCGATGCGGGAGAAATGGCGCGGTCGCATCGAGCTGCAGGCGGCCTGCCTGCTCGGCATCGAAGGCGTGCGCAACAGCAAGTGGTTCGAGAAATTGGCCAAGCGCGTGGCTGCGGCCAAGGGCGTCCTCGGCGTCGTCACCTATATGGTGCCGGATCTCGAGGAGCTTCTAGACAAGGTGTTCGCCGAGGCGAACAAGCACGGGCTCGATCTCGATTTCCACGCCGACGAGACCGACGACATCGCGGCGATCTCGCTGAAGAAGATTGCCGAGGCTGCACTCTGGAACGGTTTTGAGGGCAACATCCTGGTGGGACATTGCTGCTCGCTGGCGCGCCAGCCGGACCTCGACGTGCTCGATACGCTGGACAAGGTCGCCAAGGCCAAGCTTGCCGTGGTGTCGCTGCCGATGTGCAATCTCTATCTGCAGGACCGGCGCGCCGACCAGACCACGCCTCGCTGGCGCGGCGTGACGCTGCTGCACGAGATGAAGGCGAGGGGCATTGCGGTGGCGGTCGCCTCCGACAACACCCGCGATCCGTTCTATGCCTATGGCGATCTCGACATGCTGGAGGTCTACCGCATGGCGACGCGCATCCTGCATTTCGACCATCCGGTCGGCGACTGGCCGCAGACGGTGGCGGCGACGCCGGCCAAGGTGATGCGGCTCGACGGTGTCGGGACACTGGCAGCCGGTGGCAGCGCCGATTTCATCGTCTTCAAAGGGCGGAGCTGGACGGAATTGCTGTCGCGACCCGAATCGGATCGCATCGTCGTGCGCAACGGCCGAGCGATCGACAGGCAAGTGCCCGACTATGCCGAGCTCGACGAACTGATGGTGGAATGATGGATGTTTCGGCGCTCAAACGCGATCTCGACGGGATAAAGCTCGACGACAATCCGGCCATCGTCCAGCAGAAGAGCCGCGACTTCTACTGGTACAGCCCGGTGCTGAAGCAGCAGCTCGACCACGTCACCGGCGACCTGATCGTGACGCCCAGGAACGAGGCCGAACTGATCCGCGTGCTTGCCGCTTGCCACCGTCATGGCGTTCCGGTGACGCCGCGCGGCAGCGGCACCGGCAATTACGGTCAGGCGATGCCGCTATCGGGCGGCGTGGTTTTGAACCTTGCCGAGATGAACGAGATCAAGGCCATAGCGCCGGGCCGCGTGGTGACCGGGCCGGGCGCGATCCTCGCCGACATCGACAGAGCGACGCGCGCGCATTCCGGGCAGGAACTGCGGCTGTCGCCGTCGACCTACAACACCGCCTCGATCGGCGGCTTCATCGCCGGCGGCTCGGGCGGCGTCGGTTCGATCAATTTCGGCGGTCTGCGTGATTTCGGCAATGTGCTGCGCCTGCGCGTCGTCACTATGGAGGCGGAGCCGAAGGCGCTCGAACTCACCGGCGAGGACCTGCACAAGGTCACCCACGCCTATGGCACGAACGGCATCATCACCGAGGTCGAGATGCCGCTGACTGCAGCCTATGAATGGATCGACGTGATCGTCGGCTTCGACGCTTTCATGCCGGCAGCCCGCTACGGCAACGCGCTGGCACGCCAGGACGGCATCCTGACCAAGCTGATCACGCCGATCGCCGCGCCCGTGCCGCAGCTCTATTTCAAGCGCCACCAGAAGTTCTTCCGGGACGGGCAAAGCATCTGCGTCGTCATGGTTGCCCGGCATGGGCTAGACGCGTTCCTCGCCTTCACCCGCCGTACCGGCGGCGAAGTCATCTTCAATGCGGCGACGGCCACGGACGAAGAGAAAAAGGGCCTGCCGCCGGGCTTCGAACTGGCGTGGAACCACACCACGCTCAGGGCACTGCGGGTCGATCCCGCGATCACCTATCTGCAATCGCTCTATCCGTTTCCCAACCAGCTGGCGCTGGTGGAGAAGATGGACGCGATGTTTCCGAACGAGGTCTTTTCGCATCTCGAATTCGTGCGCCTCGACGGCAACATCACCTGTTTTGGCCTGCCGCTGGTGAAATTCACCACCGAGGCGCGGCTCAACGAAATCATCCGGCTGCATGAGGAGAACGGCTGCCCGATCTTCAACCCGCACCGCTACACGCTGGAAGAGGGCGGCATGAAGCAGACGGATGAAATCCAGCTCGCCTTCAAGCGCGAGACCGATCCGCAAGGCCTGCTCAATCCCGGCAAGATGATCGCCTGGGAAAATCCGGATTACGACTATCGCTCGGGCCGGACTTTTTTGTTCAAGGGTTTGCAGAGGGCGGGGTGAGAGGTTTGCGCTTGAACACCCCCCTCTGGCCTGCCGGACATCTCCCCCGCAAGGGGGGAGATTGGCAGCCTGAACGCCGCGGCCAATCTGACACGCTGACAATTAGTGAAAGCGATGCGGCAGTCCGATCTCCCCCCTTGCGGGGGAGATGCCCGGCAGGGCAGAGGGGGGTGCCTCGCGCCCACCTCGCAAGTATTTCCCCATGAAAGTCCTCGTCCTCTACGCACACCCGGTGGAGACCAGCTTCAATGCAGGTCTGCACCGCACGATCGTCGAGCGGCTGACGGCCGCCGGCCATGAGGTCGACGATTGCGATCTCTATGCCGAGGATTTCGACCCCCGGCTGACGCGCGGGGAGAGGCTGGATTATCATAACCAACGCAGCCCTGCGGACCTGGCCGCGCCCTATGTCGAGCGGCTGCTCAAGGCCGAGGCGCTGGTGCTGTCATATCCCGTCTGGAACTACGGCTTCCCGGCCATCCTGAAAGGCTTTTTCGACCGCGTGTTTCTGCCCGGCGTGTCGTTCAAATTGGTCGACGGCAAGGCGCAGCCTTCGCTCCACAACATCCGCAAGCTGACCGCCGTCACCACCTATGGCGGCAGCCGGTTCCGCGCCATGCTGATGGGCGATCCGCCGCGCAAATTGGTCAAGCGGATGCTGCGCGCGACGATCAGGCCCGGCGCCTCGGTGTCCTACCTCGCTCATTATTCGATGAACCTGTCGACCGACGAGACGCGGGCAGCCTTCATGGCCAAGGTCGCGGCCGGGATGGATGAATTCTGATGCGCGTGCTGGTGGTCTATTGCCATCCGGTGCCCGAAAGCTTTTGCGCCGCCATCAGAGATGCCGCCGTCGATGTGCTGAAGGCACGCGGCTGGGAGGTGAGGCTGCTCGACCTCTATGCCGAAAAATTCGACCCGGTGATGGGTAGCGAGGAGCGGCGCGCCTACAATGAGCGGGCGCCGGAGGATCCGGCCCTAAAACCGCATTTCGAGCATCTCGCCTGGGCTGAGGCGATCCTGTTCATCTATCCGACCTGGTGGTACGGGCTGCCGGCCATGCTGAAGGGCTGGCTCGACCGGGTCTGGGCGACCGATGTCGCCTTCAAGCTGGGCAAGGGGCGTATCACGTCGCTGATGACGCATGTCACCAAGGTTGGCGTCATCACCACCTGCGGCGCGCCGACCTGGTGGAGCGTCGTCGTCGGCCAGCCCGGCCGCAAGACCTTGCTGCGCGGTATGCGCGCGCTGTGCGCCCGCCGCTGCCGGACGTTTTTCCTGGCGCACTACCTGATGGACGCCTCGACGCCAAGGACGAGGGCGGCGTTTCTGGTGAAGGTGCGGGCGAAGCTGGAGCGGTTTTGAGCTTCTTCACCCTCCCCCTTGTGGGGAGGGTAGCGCAGCAAATGCCGCAAGGCGGCTTTTGCGAAGCGGGGTGGGGGGTCTCGTAGGGCGCACCCCCCATCCCGTCTCGCAATCGCCGCTTCGCTCCGACTGCGAGCCGACCTTCCCCACAAGGGGAGGGTAAAAAGGTGCTACATCCTCGTCCGTTCCGCCTTGGAATCGTACATCGGCTTCAGCGATGCTTCCGCCGCAAAACGCTCGCCGGCGATCTCGATCTCGTAGGACGAGGCCAGCACAT
Organism: Mesorhizobium sp. M0029; assembly: GCF_040323735.1. Taxonomy (NCBI): domain Bacteria; kingdom Pseudomonadati; phylum Pseudomonadota; class Alphaproteobacteria; order Hyphomicrobiales; family Phyllobacteriaceae; genus Mesorhizobium; species Mesorhizobium sp. M0029. The sequence continues at coordinate 44,669 of NZ_JAMYVF010000007.1, read as the reverse complement.
CCGCCTCGCTCTCGCCCTGGCAGGGCACATAGCCCAGTCCGATCGCGCCGCCGAGATGGTGGCCGTAATTCCCCGATGTGATCGGGCCGACGATCTTGCCGTCGCGCAGGATCGCCTCGTTGTGGAAGAGCAGGGGTTCAGGGTCTTTCAAACGGAACTGCACCAGCCGGCGCGACAGGCCGGCTTCTTTTTTCTTCAGCACCGCATCGCGGCCGATGAACTCGCCCTTGGCGGTTTTGACCGCAAAGCCGAGGCCGGCCTCCAGCACATTGTCCTCGTCGGTGATGTCGTGGCCGAAATGCCGAAACGCCTTTTCGATGCGGCAGGAATCCAGCGTATGCAGGCCGCAAAGTTTCAGGCCGACATCGCCGCCGGCCTCGTCGATCGCCTCGAAGACATGAGCCGCCTGGTCGGTCGAGACATAAAGTTCCCAGCCGAGTTCGCCGACATAGGTGACGCGGTGGGCACGGGCGAGGCCCATGCCGATCTCGATCTCCTGGAAGGTGCCGAACGGATTGTTCTCATTAGAAAAATCATTAGGGCTGACCTTCTGCATCAGTTTTCGCGCATCCGGACCCATCAGGCAGAGCACCGCCTCAGCTGCTGTGACATCCGTGATGACGACGAATTCGTCGCCGACATGCCGGCGCAGCCAGGCGAGATCGCGCTGCAGCGTCGCGCCCGGCACGACGAGGAAGTAGGCGGTCTCAGATAGCCGCGACACCGTCAGGTCGCTTTCGATACCGCCGCGCTGGTTGAGCATCTGGGTGTAGACGATCTTGCCCGGCGCCACGTCCATATCGTTGGCGCACAGCCTTTGCAGGAGGGCACAGGCGTCGCGGCCTTCGACACGGATCTTGCCGAACGAGGTCATGTCGAACAGGCCGACCTTGTTGCGGACCGCCAGGTGCTCCTCGCGCTGGTTGTCGAACCAGTTCTGCCGCTTCCAGGAATAGCGGTATTCGCGCTCCTGTCCCTCGCGGGCGAACCAGTTTGCGCGCTCCCAGCCGGCGACTTCGCCGAACACGGCGCCGCGCGCCTTCAGATGCTCGTGCAAAGGCGAGCGCCTGACATTCCTGGACGTTGCCATCTGCCGGTAGGGGAAGTGATCCGCATAGAGCAGGCCGAGTGTTTCGGAGACACGCTCCTTGAGATACCTACGGTTCTTCTGGAATGGCTGGGCGCGGCGGATGTCGACTTCCCAGAGGTCGAAGGGCGCTTCGCCATCGTTGATCCATTGCGCCAGTGCCATGCCGGCGCCGCCGGACGAGACGATGCCGATGGAATTGTAGCCGGTCGCCATCCAGTAGCCACGGAGTTCCGGGGCCTCGCCGAGATAATAGCGGTCGTCGGGGGTAAAGCTTTCGGGGCCGTTGAAGAAGGTGTGAATGCCGGCGGTTGCCAGCATCGGCATGCGGTTGACGCCCATTTCGAGGATCGGCTCGAAATGCTCCATGTCCTCCGGCAACTGGTCGAAGCAGAAATCCTCGCGGATGCCGTCCATGCCCCAGGGCTTGGCCACAGGCTCGAAAGCGCCGAGCATCATCTTGCCGGCATCTTCCTTGTAGTAGGCGCATTCATCGGGAACGCGCAGCACCGGTAGACGACCGAGCCCGGGGATCGGCTCGGTGACGAGATAAAAATGTTCGCAGGCATGCAGCGGGATGGTGACGCCGTTCTGGGCGCCGAGCTCGCGCGCCCACATGCCGGCGCAGTTGACGACGATGTCGGCCTCGATCGTTCCCTGATCCTCGCCTTGCGCCCACGACACACCGGTGACGCGACCGGCCTTGGTATGGACCTTGGTGACCTTCACATTCTCGACGATGGCGGCGCCGCGCTGGCGGGCGCCCTTGGCCAGCGCCATGGCGATGTTGGCCGGATCGCACTGGCCGTCGAGCGGCAGATGCACGGCGCCGACCACATCGGACACGTTGAGATGCGGGTACATCTCCTTGACTTCACCAGGCGAAATCTCGCGCACATCGACATCGAAGGCGCGGGCGAGCGAGGCCTGCCGATAAATCTCGTGCTTGCGCTCCTCGGTCAGCGCCACGGTGATCGAGCCGACCTGGCGCATGCCGGTGCCGACTTCGGTTTCGGCCTCCAGCTTGACGTAGAGGTCGGCCGAATATTTCGCCAGCCGCGTCATGTTCTGCGAGCCGCGCAGCTGGCCGATCAGGCCGGCGGCGTGCCAGGTCGTGCCCGAGGTCAGCTGCTTGCGTTCCAGCAGCACGATGTCGGTCCAGCCGAGCTTGGCCAGGTGGTAGGCGACGGAACAGCCGGAGACACCGCCGCCGATAATAACCGCGCGGGCCTTGGTGGGAATGCTTCTGGTCATGCGGCCTCGCGGCGATAGCCGGATGCGAAGCGGCGCAGGCGTTTTGCGGCTTCCTGAAGCACCGGTTCCGGTTGGCAGAGGCTGATGCGGATGTGGCCGGCAGCGGCCTTGCCGAAGCTGGAACCCGGCATGACGCCGACACTCTCCTGGTCGAGAAAGGCCCAGGCGAATTTCTCGTCGTCGGGCTCGACGGCGGAGATGTCGAGCATGACATACATGCCGCCCTCGGAGCCGTGCACGCTGACATTGTTCATGCCGCGCACGGCGTCGAGCAGGACGGTGCGGCGCGCCGCATAGCGTTCGGCGATCTCCTTGACGCCAAAGCGGTTCTCCAGCGCCTCGGCGCAGGCGATCGAGATGAAGGCCGGCAGGCCGTAGGTCGTCACCAGATTGAGATTGGTCAACAGCGTGATCATCTGCGCCGGGCCGGTCAGCCAGCCCATGCGCCAGCCGGTCATGCCATGGCTCTTGGACATCGAATTGATGACCAGCGTGCGCTCCGCCATGCCGGGCAGGCCGCGCGGCGAGATGTGCTCGCCGCCGCCGAGCGTCCAGTAGACCTCGTCCGACAGCAGCCAGAGATCGTGCTCGCGGCAGATCTCGGCCAGCTCTTCCAGCCGCTCGCGCGAATAGACGGCGCCGGTCGGGTTGTTCGGCGTGTTGATCAAAATGGCGCGCGTGTTGGGCTTGAGCGCCGCGCGGATCATCTCGGCGTGCGGCTGGAAACCGTCTTCGGCCGGTGTCTCGACGACGGTGAAGCTGGCGCCGGCGGCGCTGAACGTGTTGGGATAAGTCGCGTAGTAGGGCGCCACCACGATAGCGTGGTCGCCCTGGTCGAGAACGGCCTGCACGGCCGCGTAAAGGGCAGCCTGGCCGCCCGGCGTGGCGATGACTTGGTCAGGTGCCGTCTCGACCCCGGTGCAAGCGGTCGAGGCCGCCGCCATCGCCCTGCGAAGGCGCGGAACGCCGGACAGCGGGGTGTAGTGATGGTTGCTGCCGCGAACCGCCGTCACGCAGGCTTCGATCGTCTGGCTCGGCGTATCGAAATCATGGTCGCCGACCGACAGCATGATGATGTCCTGTCCGGCCTCCTTGCGGGCCCATGCCTCGGTGTGGACCTCCCAGCCATCCTTGCCCGAAGGCACGATGCCGGAAATGCGCGATGACGGTCTGGGCATCAGGATACTCCCGAGATTTCGTGGCCGGCCTGTTCGAGCCAGTCGCGCAAGGCGGCGATGTGGGCAGGGCCGACTTCGCAGCAGCCGCCGACGATGGTGGCGCCAGCGGCGACCCAGCCGAGCGCCTGGTCGGCATAGGCATCCGGATCAAGGTCGTGGCGTGCGTGCAGCACTTCGACCGTTCCGCCATGCTTGAGCGCTTCGACAGAGGTGAAGCCATTGGCATAGGCGCCGACCGGGCCGCCGAGAGCAATCAATTCGGGCAGTGCCGCGGCGATAGCTTCTGGCCGGCAGCAATTCACCAGGCGCGCTGCAACCGTCAGGCCGTCGAGGGCGTCCGCCGCTGCCGCTATTGTTTCGCCGCTGCGCAGCCGCGGCGCGCCGTGATCGGCGAGCGTCCAAGATACCCAGACAGGTTTGCCGCTTTCCGACGCAGCGGTAACGGCCGCACGGCCTTCCTCGGCTGAGGCCATGGTCTCGCACAGGAACAGGTCGACGCCATCGGCCTGCTCTGCGACGATGCGGCGATAGATGTCCAGCGTCTCCTGGAACGATATGGTCAGCGCCGGCGCATAGCTGCCGAACAGCGGTGACAGGCAGCCGGCGATCGCTGCATCGCCTGCCTCGTCGCATGCCTGTCTTGCCAATTCGATGCCGCGCTTCTGCAAGGGCTTGAAGAGGTCTTCTGCTCCTTCCCGCGCGAGCCGCTCCGGCGTTGCCGAATAGGTGTTGATGGTGATGACGCGAGCGCCGGCCCGGATGAATTCGGCATGCAGGTCACGCACCAGATCCGGCTCGTCGATCAGCACCCTGGCCGACCAGAGCGGCGTCGGCTCGGAGCTGCTGCGGCGGACCAGTTCCTGGCCCATGCCGCCATCGGTGAGAATGACTTTCTTCATGCTCTCAGTCTTTCGTTTTTCGGATCCCACAGCGGCTCGTCTTTCTGCACGACTGCCTTGAAACGATCGCCAAAAATTTCAATCTCGATCGCGGTATCGGGTTCAGCCAGGTCGGCGCGCAGCATGCCGAGCGCGATCGATTTGTCGATGCGATGCCCCCAGCCGCCGGACGTCGTCTCGCCGACGATCTTGCCGTCATGCCAGAGCGTCGACACCGACGGCGCGTCGCAATCGCCGGGGTTTTCGACCACCAGCGTGACGAAGCGCTTCTTTACGCCTTGCTGCTTTTCGTTCTGCAGGGCTGCCTTGCCGCGGAAGTCGGGCTTGTCCCATTTTACGAAGCGCTCGAGCCCGCCCTGCAGGACCGTATAGTCGGTCGACAGGTCGCCCTTCCAGGTCCGGTAGCCCTTTTCGAGGCGCAGCGAATCCAGCGCATACATGCCGAACGGTTTCAGACCGTGTTTTTGTCCCGCCGTCCAGACGGCGTCGAAGATGGCGGCGGTGTCTCCCACCTTGGTGTGGATTTCCCAGCCGAGTTCGCCGGCGAAGGATACCCGCACCAGCTTCGCCCAGCGGCCGGCGATGGTGGTTTCCTGATGCGTCAGCCAGGGCAGCGAGAGATCCGCGCCACAGACCTCGGCCAGGATCTTGCGCGAATTGGGGCCGGCGAGGATTTGCGTCGAATAGTCTTCGGTCCTGTCGGTGAGGGTGAAAGCTGCGTCCTTCGGCAGGCGCGACTTCAGCCATTCGAAATCGTGCCACTGCGCTACCGCCGCGGTGATCAGAGTCATCTGCTCTTCGCCATGGCGCACCACCGACATCTCGGTGACGATGCGGCCTTTGTCGTCGGCAAAATAGGCGAGGCCGATTCGGCCGGGCTTGGGCACCAGGCCGGTGACCTGCAGCGCCAGCCATTCGGCTGCGCCAGGACCTTCGAGGTTGAAGCGCGAGAAGCCGGGCAGGTCCAGAATGCCGGCGGCGTCGCGCACCGCCAGGCATTCTTCGCGCACGCGGTGCTGCCATGGCCCGTCGCGGCGGAAGGTGAGTGTTGCTTCTTCCGACGTGTCGTCACCGGGTTGCGCATACCAGGTGGCACGCTCCCAGCCATTATAGGCGTCGAACTGGGCGCCGAGCGCCTTGATGCGATCGTGGATCGGCGACAGCTTACGGTCGCGCCCGGCCGGCCAGGCATGGCGCGGGAACTGGATGGCGTATTCGTTGCCGTAGATCTCCATGCCCTTGGCGACGCTATAGTCGGTGGCGGCCGCAAAGCTGGTGAAACGGCGCGGATCGCAAGACCACATGTCCCATTCGGTCTGGCCCTGCGTCACCCATTCGGCCAGCACCTTGCCGGCGCCGCCGCCCTGGGCGATGCCGAAGGTGAAGACACAGGCCTCGAACGCGTTGGGAACGCCGGGCATCGGACCGATCAGCGGATTGCCGTCCGGCGCGTAAGGGATCGGCCCGTTGATCACCTTGGACAGGCCGGCAGTGCCCAGGATCGGCACGCGGGCTACGGCATCGGCAAGGTAGTGCTCGAGACGGTCGAGATCGTCGGGGAAGAGCTGGAAGGAAAAGTCCTCCGGCATCGGGTCGTTGTGGGTTGCCCAATGCGCGCGGCAATTGCGCTCATAGGGACCGAGATTCATGCCGTTCTTTTCCTGGCGCAGATAGTAGGATGTGTCGACGTCGCGCAGCAGCGGCAGTTTCTTGCCCTGCTCCTTCGACCAGGCCACCAGTTCGGGGATTTCCTCGAACAAAATGTACTGATGGCTCATCACCATCATCGGGACGTCGCGGCCGAACATTTTGCCGACTTCCGCGGCTCGGTAGCCGGCGGCGTTGACGACGATCTCGCAACGGATCTCGCCTTGCGGCGTCCCGACAACCCATTCGTCGTTCTCGCGGCGCACACCTGACACCGGACAGAAGCGGACGATCCTGGCGCCCATGTCGCGCGCACCCTTGGCCAGTGCCTGCGTCAGCTGCGCGGGGTCGATGTCGCCGTCGTTTGGATCGTAGAGCGCACCTTTGAGGTCATGCGTCTCGATGAAGGGATAGCGGCGCTTGATCTCATCAGGGCCGACAATGGCGATGTCCATGCCCTGGTAGCGGCCCATGCCCTTGGCGCGCTGGAACTCCTGCATGCGCTCCTTGGTGTGGGCGAGGCGGAGCGAGCCGGTAACGTGGTAGTTCATGGGATAGTCGACGGCATCAGCCAAGCCGCGATAGAGCTCGGTCGAATAGCGCTGCATGTTCATCAGCGACCAGGACGACGAGAAGGTCGGCACATTGCCGGCGGCATGCCAGGTCGAGCCCGATGTCAGCTCGTTCTTTTCAAGCAGCACGCAATCGGTCCAACCCGCCTTGCACAGATGGTAGAGCGAGGAGGTGCCGACGACACCGCCTCCGATGATCACCACGCGTGCCGTGGTCGGCAAACCGGCCATATTCTTCTCCCAAACCTGAAGCGCGCTGCGCTTCTATCTTTTTGCTTGATGCATGTCGTTTCCCAAACCGCTGCACACTTTGGGCGACATGCATTCAATAAACAGGCGGCGAAACCACCCAGATGACCACGGCCGGCTCGCTGCCGGGATTGCGCCAGCGGTACGGCTTGCGCTCGAAGCGGAAGGAATCGCCTTCGCCGAGCCGGTGCCAGACGCCGGCTATCTCGATCTCGAAAATGCCAGAGGCGATGTAGCCGGCTTCCTCGGTCGGCCGCAGCTGCTCGCTCTTCATCTCGGCGCCCGGCGCAAAGATCGAACGCACCATCTCGAAACTACCGCCGAGATCGGGCGACAGAAGCTCTTCCACGAGGCCGGATTCGCTTGTGCCAAGCGTGCGCCGGCTGCCGGCGCGCACGACAAAGCCGCGCTCCTTTTCGATCGGCACGTCGTGGCTGAAGAACAGGCTGAGCGGCACGCCGAACAGGTCTGCGAAAGCCCTGAGGTCGCCAAGCGAAGGGATAGACAGGCCGCGCTCGACCTGGCTGACCCAGCCGACGGAGCGACCAAGCTTCAGCGCGATCTCAGCCAGCGTCAGCCCGCGCGCCTTGCGCAGCGCACGGATGTCGCTCGCCAGCAGGCGCTCGTCAGGTCCCTGCAATGTTTTGGGGATAGCTGGGGGCAAAACGCTCACTTGAGGAAAAACTGGAAATGAATTTCATGAGAGCTCACGTCCGTGAAAAAATCAAGCGAATTTTCATGTACACACAAGATTTGCTTGCGCGATTTTGGCGGTTCATGCAAAGGCTCTGGCACGAGCGGCGGGTGTGGGAATGCGGGTCGGCGACCAAGGATTGAAATCTGCGCAAGGTCTTTTCCGATAGCCGGTTCGGCTTTCGAAGTGTGCGCAAAGGGACGGCCCATGCTGGAAAAAAACGGCCTGGCAGCGCATAACGCGGCTGTTGTCGACGAGGCGATCATCTCGCGCCGTTCGGTGCGCGCCTTCCTGCCCGACATGGTCGATGACGAGACGATCCGAGCCATTCTTGGCGTCGCCGCGCGCGCGCCTTCGGGCACCAATATGCAGCCCTGGCGGGTCTATGTCGTCAAGGGCGAGGTCAAGCAGCAGATCACCGATGCCATCCTGAATTCCGGTATCCGGGCCGAAAAGGCCGATTGGGACGAGTATCGCTATTACCCCACCCAGTTCTTCGAGCCGTATCTCACCCGCCGCCGCGCCAACGGTTTCGGGCTCTATGGGGCACTCGGCATCGGCCGCCGCGAGGTCGACAAGATGCGCGCCCAGCACGACCGCAACTTCGTCTTCTTCGACGCGCCGGTCGGCATGATCTTCACCATAGACCGGCGGCTGAACCAGGGCTCGTGGATCGACTACGGAATGTTCCTGCAGAACATCATGGTGGCCGCGCGAGGCAGGGGCCTGCACACCTGCCCGCAGGCCGCCTTCGCGCCCTATCACCGGCAGATCCGGCCGGTGCTCAACATCCCCGATGAGGAGATCGTCGTCTGCGGCATGGCGCTCGGCCTCGAGGATACGTCGAAACCCGAAAACGACTTCCGCACCGACCGCGTGCCGCTGGAAGAGTGGGTGACATTCAGCGGCTAGGACTCGGCTACCGGGGCCTCATTCCACGTTCATCTGCGCGCCGTGGCCGCTGACATGGGCGCCGTCCTGCGGTGTCAGTCTGAGATAGGCGATCAGCGCGCACAACGTGATGACGCCCTCGACCACGAACAGGATGCGGAAATCGTTGGTCACCGCCGGCCTGCCGCCAGCCAGGAACGACAACAGCGCCGCCGCCAGGCCGACGCTGATCGCCACCCCCAACTGCCACAGTATGTAGTAGAGCGCGCTGAAGCGGGCGAGCTGGTCGGGCGCGATGTCGGAATAGGCGAGGTTGCCGGTCGAAGCCCACTGCGCCGAGCGCAGAACGCCGAAGGCAAAGATATAGACGAGCACGATCCAGACCGGCGTTGTCGCCTCAATCGAGGCGAAGCCCGCTACCATGGCAGCAACGATCGGCGTGTTGACGACCAGCACGCGGCGAAAGCCGAAACGGTTGAGCAGGCGCGGCATGAACACACGCATGATCAGCGAGCCGATTGCGGCGACGAAAGTCAGCGATCCCGCCTGCACCGCGCTCATGCCGAAGCCGAGCTGGAACATCAGCGGCAAAAGGAAAACGACCGAGCTCAGGCCGATCGTGTCCAGCCCACCACCGGTGAGGAAGGAGATGCGAAAGGTGCGGATGCGCAGGAGTTTCAGGTCAAGCAAGGGGTTGCGGGCGCGCAGGCAGTAGAAGGAAGCAAGCGTCAGGATGACGATCGCCAGCGTCAGCTCGGCCGCGATCATGCTGCCGGCGGCGTCTTTGGCCGCAAGCGAATCCATGCCGAAGACCAGCAGGACCATGCCGCTGCCGACCAGCAGGAAGCCCGGGAAATCGAACGGCGTGCGCACCGGTTTGGTAACAGTCGGAAACAGCGAGGCGGCAAGAACGGCCGCCGCCAGCGCGAACGGCACGTTGATGAAGAAGATCCAGCGCCAGGAGATATAAGTCGTCAGCGCGCCGCCGACCAGCGGGCCGACCAGCGGTCCGGACTGGCCGGCCAGCGAAATATACATGTTGATCTTCAGCGTGCGGCTGCGCGGGAAGGTCGACAGGATGACGACCTGGCCGAGCGTCCCCATCAAGGCGCCGCCGAAGCCTTGCAGCGCGCGGGCGCCGACCAGCGTCCAGATGTCGTTGGACAATCCGCACAGCGCCGATGACGCGGCGAACACCAGCAAGGCGAAGCAGTAAACGTTGCGCAGGCCGAAGCGGTCGGCCGCCCAGCCGCCGAGCGGCATCGAGATGATCAGGCTGGCGACATAGACGGTGATCAACAGGCCGAGCTGGCTCGGCGGCCGGCCGAGGCTGTCGCTGATACCGGGCAGGGCGGTGACCACGACATTCTGGTCGAGGCTGGTCATGAACACGCCGCAGGCGACCGTCAGCGGCAGCAGGAGCAAGGCTGTGGCCGACACATCGGCGCGATCCGTGGCGCCGGCGGATAGTTCTGCGGTCATGGGGATGTTCGAACCAAACGACGATGCCGACTATGAGACGGGATCTTTTTAATCCCCTGGGCCGGTTGGGCCACGTTCCCCACCATGGGCTTCCATTGGAGCATTCTCTAGCGGCAGAACCGGCTGGCCTTGAGGCCAGAACGGCTGTCGGCCCTACTGAACCTCGTAGCCGACCTCCTCGCTGGCATGGCAGAGCGCCTTCCAGAACGAGCGGGCGAAGGAGCGGAAGACATAGATGTCGAACTGGTCGGCGCCGGTGCGCTGGATCTGCGCAAAGACGTCGTGATGGGTGGTCGAACGGCCGGAGCCTATGGGGAAGGCGGGCAGCGCAAAGTCGATGGCGAAGAATTTCGCCAGCACCCATTCGGCCTTAGGGCCGGCGATGCGGATAGCGGTGCGGCCATGCGACAGGTCGGTGATCGTGCCGATTGCCGGGGTTACGTCCCCGGCAAAACGCGCCGCCAGGCCCTCGGCATCGTCGACGACCGTGAATTTTCCAGGCGCGAAACCGAACACGGCCTTGCCGAACTTGGCGAGACCGCCGCCGGCACCGTCGGGCAAAGCGAGCCCGGTGACCTTGCCGATCGCCTCGATCAGCTGCTTTTCCGCGCCCGGCCATGCGGCCAGTTGCAGGATCGAGCCTGGCCTGATTTCGGTCAGGATGACATCGACGCCATGCTCGAAATTGCCGTGCGAACCCCGATGGAACACCGGCTCGAGCGGCGAGAGGCGCTCGGGTGATTGGCGTTCGGTTGATTGGCGCTCAGCCATGCATGCGGCTCCCGTCCGGGTCGTAGAAATGGTTGGAGACGATTTCGACCGGCCCGAACCGCTTGCGCAGCGGATCGGAGACGAATGCCCGGGTGCCATGGCGCGCCTTGCCGCCCTCGACCAAAGCCAGCGCGATGTGCTTGCCCAGCGCCGGCGAGTAGCAGCAGGCGGTGATATGGCCGATGGAGTCGTGCGGATTGGCTTCGTCCAGTTCCTCGACGAGGTGGGCTCCGCCATTGAACGGCCGATTGTCGAGCGAGACCAGACCGACCAGCTGCAGCCGCTCGGGCGCGATCAGGCCTTCTCGGTCCATCATCGCCGAGCCGATGAACGGCTTCTTCTTCGACAGCATCCAGTCGAGATGCAGGTCGCGCGCCGTGGTGCGGCCGTCGATCTCCGCGCCGGTGACATGGCCCTTTTCGATGCGCATCGTGCCCAACGCCTCCAGCCCGTAGGTGACCAGGCCGAACGGCTTGCCGGCTTCGATAAGGGCTTCCCAGACATGGGTGCCGTAGCCGGCGCCGCAATAGACCTCGAAGGCCATTTCTCCGGAGAAGGACAGCCGGCAAATCATCACCGGCACGCCTGATATCTCGCCGCGCACGATGCCCATGAAGGGCAGGGCTGTGTTGTCGACCGCAGTGCCGGTGACACAGGCGGCGAGGATGGCCCGCGCCTTCGGCCCGCCGATGGCCGCGCCCGCCCATTCGTCGGTTGCCGAGGTGACATGCACTTTGAGTTCCGGCCAGATGACGTCGAGGAAATATTCCAGATGCTGCATCACCTTGCCGGCGTTGGCCGTGGTGGTCGTCATCAGGAAATCCTGTTCGCCAAGCCGCCATGTGGTGCCGTCGTCGAAGGCCAGCCCATCCTCGCGCAGCATCAGGCCGTAGCGGGCCTTGCCGACGGGGAGGGTAGAAAACATGTTGGTGTAGACGCGGTCGAGGAATTCACCGGCATCCGGTCCCTGCACGGCGATCTTGCCCAGCGTCGAGACGTCGACGATGCCGGCACTTTCGCGCGTCGCCCTGGCTTCACGGACATAGGCCTGCTCGACCGTCTCGCCGGCAAGGCCGTAGATCATTGGTCGATACCAGAGGCCAGCGGAATACATCGTCGCGCCATTGGCGAGGTGCCAGTCATGCATCGGCGTCAGCCGCTCGGGTTTCAGATCGCCGAAGCGCTCGGCCGCGAGCGAGCCGATGGAGACCGCCGAATAGGGCGGGCGGAAGCGGGTCGTGCCGACTTCGGGGATCGGTTTGCCCAGCGCCTCGGCCATGATGGCGAGACCCGGCACGTTGGAATTCTTGCCCTGGTCCGTCGCCATGCCGAGCGTGGTGTAGCGCTTCAGGTGCTCGACCGAGACGAAGCCTTCGCGATGCGCCAGCCGCACGTCCTCGGCGGTGACATCATGCTGGAAGTCGACGAAGCTTTTGCCTTTCGCCTTGATCTCGAACACCGGGGCCGGATCTGGGTTTCCCGGGGCTGCTTCGACATCCGGCAAGGCTGCCGGCGCAGCCGCTCCGCCCGCTGCGGACAGGCCGGCTGCGCGGCCCTCAGTGATCGCTTCGATAGTCGAGAAGCTGCCGTTGAAAGCACCCGCACCAATCCATTGCTGATTTGGCCAGCGCTGTTGCGTTTGCTTTGGCGGCAGGAAGGCCTGGCGGGCAGGATTCCACTCGGCTCTCGCGCCAGCCTGGCTGGCGAGGTGGATGGTCGGCGACCAGCCGCCCGACATCAGCAGGCAATTGGCATGGATGCTACGGGTATCACCGCTGAGCGTGCCCGAGTTCATGTCGAAGCGCTGCACCTTCAGGCCGGAGAGCGCCTTGCCGCCCTCTGTGGCGACCACGGCATGGCCGGAGAGGATTTCGGCTTCGGCCTCGGTGGCCAGGCTGCGCATCTCGGCCGACAGTTCGGGGCGCACATCGACGATGGCAACAATCGCCGCGCCGGCCTTTTTCAGCGCCAGCGCCGAGCGATAGGGGCTGTCATTGTTGGTGAACAGCGCGATCCTGTCGCCGGGCAGCACGCCATAGTCGTTGGCATAGCGGTCGGCGGCATGCGCCAGCATGACGCCCGGCCGGTCATTGCCGGGGAATACAAGCGGCCGCTCGAAAGAGCCGGTGGCCAGCACCACCGTTTTGGCGCGGATGGCCCAGTAGCGGTGGCGCGGCTCGCCCTTGCCGGGCCTTTCCTTGTGGTCGGTGACGCGCTCGAGCGCGGCTAGCGTGTTGCCGTCATAATAGCCCCACACCGTGGTGCGCGGCAGCAGGCGGACCGTGTCATGGCCTTCGAGCTGGCTGACGGCGCGCGCCGCCCAGTCGGCGGCCGGCGCGCCGTCGATGGCCTCGCCGGACCAGTTGGCCGAGCCGCCGAAACGCGGCTCGAGTTCGGCCAGGATGACGCGCGCGCCCTGGTCGGCAGCGGCCTTGGCGGCTGACAGGCCGGCCGGGCCGGAGCCGACCACCAGCACGTCGCAAAACGCGTTCATGCGCTCGTAGCGCGAGGTGTCGGCGGCAATACCGGCGCGGCCCAGGCCGGCGGCGCGGCGGATGAAATGCTCGCAGAACATCCAGAAGCGGGTGCCTTTCAAGGGGCCGAAGACAGGGCCCATGAAGGTCTTGTAGTAGAAGCCGGCGGCCAGGATCTTGCCGCCGAGCTGGTTGACGGCGTTGATGTCCCAGGCGAGCGAGGGAAAGCGGTTCTGGCTGACGGCCACCAGCCCGTCATAGATCTCTACCATGGTTGCGGCGATGTTGGGCTCGCGCACTTCGCCGCGCAGCACCGTGACCAGCGCGTTCGGTTCCTCGACGCCGGCCGAGAGCAGGCCGCGCGGGCGGTGGTATTTGAATGAGCGGCCGAAAAGCGTGACGCCGTTGGCAAGCAGCGCCGAGGCCAGCGTGTCGCCGGCATGGCCGGTGTAGGGCGTGCCGTCGAAGGTGAAGCGGATGGTGCGCATGCGATCGACGCGGCCGCCGGTCTCGGTGCGGCGCGGGCTCACGACTTGCCTCCGGCTTTGTGCCGGGCGGCGGCATTGTGGTCGCCGCGGGCGAAACCGGTGCTGGAAATCTCATGCGTGACCGTGTTGCGCACCATCCTCAGATGGGTGCGGCAGCCGCCCGAATGCTGCCAGATCTCATTGTGGTCGCCGGCCGGGTTCAGCCGATCGTAGACATAGGCGTTCCAGGCGTCGAGGTCCTGCGAGTTGGGCTGCGGGCGCTCGCGGTTGCCGTCGCCCTGATAGGTGAACTCGATGACGTCGCGCGGGCCGCAATAGGGACAAGTGATAAGCATTTGTTTGAACCCTAATGCAGCCGGGGCGTTGCGCCCTGGCCCTTGTCGTCAACCACCAGGCCGCGATAAAAACGGTCGAGCGTGAACGGCGCGTTGAACGCGTGCGGTTCGTCCTTGGCGATGGTGTATGCGAAGCACCAGCCCGAGGCCGGCGTGGCCTTGAAGCCCCCATAGCACCAGCCGCAGTTGAGATACATGCCGGGCAGCGGGCCGGTGGTGATGATCGGCGAACCGTCCATCGACATGTCGCAGACGCCGCCCCAGGAGCGCAGCATGCGTACACGCGCAAGGCCGGGAAACAGCGCCAGCATCTCGCTCATCACCTCATCGACGATGGGCAGGTTGCCGCGCTGAGCGTAGCTGTTGTAGCCGTCGATGTCACCGCCGTAGACGAGGCCGCCCTTGTCGGACTGCGACATGTAGAAATGACCCATGCCGAAGGTCAGCACCGTGTCGACGAAAGGTTTCAGCGATTCGGTGACGAAGGCCTGCAGCACATGGCTCTCGATCGGCATCCTGTCGATGCCGGCAAGCTGCATCACCCGTCCGGTGCTGCCGGCAACGGCCACGGCGACTTTCTTGCCGCGGATCTCTCCGCGCGTCGTCTGCACGCCGGTGATGCGGTCGCCGTCGCGCAGGAAGCCGGTGACCTCGCAATTCTCGACGATGTCGACGCCGCGGCGGTCGGCGCCGCGCGCATAGCCCCAGGCAACCGCATCGTGACGGGCGGTGCCGGCGCGCGGCTGCATCAGGCCGCCGACGATGGGAAAGCGCGCGGAGGCCGACATGTCCAGCGCCGGGACCAGGCGCGCGATCTCGGCGGTGCTCATCAGCTCGGCATCGACGCCGAGATGGCGCATGGCGTTGCCGCGCCTGGCCAAGTCGTCGAACTGGGCCGGCGTGTGAGCCAGGTTCAGGCAGCCGCGCTGCGAGAACATGACGTTGTAGTTGAGGTCGTGCGACAGGTTCTCCCACATCTTCATCGAATGTTCGTAGAAGCGGGTGTTGGACGGCAAAAGGTAGTTGGAGCGCACCGCCGTGGTGTTGCGGCCGACATTGCCGGAACCCAGCCAGCCCTTTTCCAGCACCGCGACATTGTTGATGCCGTGCTCCTTGGCCAGATAGTAGGCCGTCGACAGGCCATGACCGCCGCCACCGATGATGATGACATCATAGGAGGCCTTGGGCTCGGGCTTGCGCCAGGCCGGCTTCCAGTCCTTGTTTCCCTTGAGCGCGTTCGTGAGAAGCGAAAGGGCTGAATATTCCGCCATTCTTCATGTCATCCCTAGAGCATGATGCCGAAAAGTGTGAAGCGGTTTTCGAACGACATCATGCTCTATATCTTTGATTTCTAGAGCCGGAAGGTTTCAGGTCGGACAGACCTGAAACCTTCCGGCTCGGCGCGATGCGGCAGACTATAGAGCAGGCGGCGGGCGCAAAGCCAAGATTGCGCCATGGCTTTTCGACTGGCCGACTCCCGCAAGGCGCCCAACTGCGATGACTTCGCCACGACTTGCCCCACGGGATGAGCGTCTCTATCAAGGACCGCTTTAGAAGCGGCCTTGCCGCCCTTTGAGTCGCCACCATTATGCTTTTTCGCTTCTTTCGCCTGATCCTGGTCCTCGCGCTCGTTGCCTTGGCGCCGCATTCGTTCGGCGCGATGGCGCAGGGGCTGGGCCAGGCGCCTGCCGGGCTGGTCGCCGACCAGCAGAAAATCCTGCAGGGTTTGACGACGAAAACCGACGCTCTGGAGAAGAAAGTCCAGGAGGACGGCCTCGACGACACCACCCTTGTCGAGATCCGCCTGCAGCTGGAAGAGCTGTCGCGCGCTGCGCTGAACAGCGCGCTGGCGTTCCGGTCCCGGCTGGGGGAGATCAATTCGAGGCTTGAGCAGCTTGGTGCGCCCCCGGCTGCCGGACAGCCGCCTGAACCGGATATCGTTACCGGCGAGCGCCAGGCGCTGGCGTCGGAAAAGGCGGAGATCAACGCCGTCATCGCCGGCGCGCAGAACCTGTCGATCCGCATCAATGCGCTGATCGAGAAGATCGGCAATATGCGTAGCGAGCTGTTTCGCAGCGGGCTGACCAAGCGCTATGTGCTGTCCGATGCACTGAGCCCGCAAGTGTTTTCCGACGCCAGGGACGAATACGCCAACTTCTACAGGGCGGTGTCATCGTGGCTGAGCTTTGCCTTCAAGTTCAAGTTCCAGGCGATGCTCGCGGCGACCCTCATGGCGCTCGCGTTGGCCGTGGTGCTTCTGGTCGGTGGGCGCCGCCTGTTTGGGCGCATCTTCGAGGCCGACGCGTCGGTTGAAGATCCGACGTATCTCAGTCGCCTGTCGGTGGCGTTCTGGTCGACCTTGCTGCCGACGCTGGCGGTCAGCGCCTTCCTCGCCTCGACGGTGTTCCTGTACAATTATTACAATGTGCTGCGCGGCGACATAGGCGTGTTCCTCAACGCGCTGGCAGCCGTCATCGCCATAGTGTTCTGTGTCAACCGCCTGACCAATGCGGCGCTGTCGCCTAGCATGCCGAACTGGCGCCTGATCCAGGTCGAGACCGGCCCGGCGCGTTGGCTGGTGCGGCTGACGACGGCCATGGCAGTCGTCATCGGCATCAACAATTTCCTGTCGATCGTCAACGACAAGATGGGCTCGCCCCTGTCGCTGACGGTGGCCAGGAGTTTTGTCGCCACCGTCATCGTCGGCGTCATCCTGATCCTTATGGCGCTGCTGAAGCCTTACAAGGACGCCGACGGGCGCTGGCGCCCCTGGCCGGCCTGGCTGCGCTACACCTGTGTCGCGCTCGGCCTGTTCACGATTGCGGCGGCGCTGTTCGGCTATATCGGTCTTGCCATCTTCGTCTCGTTGCAGGTCGTGGTCACCGGCACCATCCTGCTCACCGCCTATATCGGCTTCCTGTCGGCGCGCGAGATCGGCGAGGAGGGTGGTTTCGCCGGCACGTCCATCGGGCGCTGGCTGAAGACCAATTCCAGCTATGAGGACACCGCGCTCGACCAACTCGGCCTCGTCGTCAGCGTCGCCATCAACCTGATGATCGTGCTGGTGTTCCTGCCGCTGATCCTGTTGATGTGGGGCTTCCAGCCCGGCGATATCCAGGCCTGGGGCTATAAATTGGCGACAGGCGTCACCGTCGGTTCGGTGACGATTTCGGTCACCGGCATCCTCACCGGCATCGTCGTCTTCATCATCGGCTATTTCCTGACCCGCTGGTTCCAGGGCTGGCTCGACGGCTCGGTTATGGCGCGCGGCAAGGTCGATACCGGCGTGCGCAACTCGATCCGGCTGGCGGTCGGCTATGCCGGCGTCGCGCTCGCCGGCCTGGTCGGCATCTCGGCGGCGGGCATCGATCTTTCCAATTTGGCGCTCGTTGCCGGCGCACTCTCGCTGGGTATCGGCTTTGGCCTGCAGAATGTCGTGTCCAACTTCGTGTCGGGCCTGATCCTTCTCGCCGAGCGGCCGTTCAAGGTCGGCGACTGGATCGTCGCCGGCGACACATCAGGCACGGTCAAGAAGATCAGCGTGCGCGCCACCGAAATCGAGACCTTCCAGCGGCAATCGGTGATCCTGCCCAATTCGAACCTCATCAACAACGCCGTCGGCAACTGGACGCACCGCAACAAGCTCGGACGTGTGGAGATCAAGGTCGGGGTCGCCTATGGCAGCGACGTCAAGCGGGTACACGCGGTCCTGCTTGAGATTGCGCGCGGCCATGCGCTGGTGCTGAAGAACCCGGAACCCTTCGTGCTGTTCACCAATTTCGGGCCGGCAGCACTCGAGTTCGAGATCCGCGTGTTCCTGGCCGATGTGCTGAACGGCGCCATCGTTCAGAACGATATCCGCTTTGCCGTTCTCGATGCTTTTGACGCCGAGCACATAGAAATCCCCTCGACGCCGCGCGCCGAGGTCAAGGTCAAGAAGACCGACGCATGGCCGATCGACGACGACAAGATCGAGGTCGAGTTCGCCGAGAAGGAGCAGGCGAAGGCCAGAGCCGCCGCCGAGGCGAAGCGGCTGGCCAAGACTGGTCGCAAGGCCCGCAAACCCGATCCTAGCTAGGGCCCCAAGCCCCTCCCAAACCAATTGCGGCATGAATGCGGCATTCAGTTGCGGTTCAGCTTGCATCTCATATAAGCTCACATGCAAAGGCGAGAATGCCTTGCGAAATGCAACAGAGGCGGTGTGGAAACACCGATATTGCAAAATGTGGAAGTCGCTCGTCGTCGCCATCGCTCTTACCGCAGCGAGTGGCTCGGCCTTTGCCGCCAGCGCGGTCAACAAGGATGCTGAGACCCGTACGCTGATCGTGACGGAAGGCGGCGGCAAGACGGAGCTGGCGCTGGCGGCCGGCGAAACCGTGGAATTCTGCCCTAACGGCTGTTTCGTCACCTTGCCCAATGGTGACCTCGAGGCCCTGACCGGCTCGGAAACGGTCGAAATCTCGGGTGGCGTTGCCCGCATCAAGTAACGTCGGCAGGCAGCTCTTGCAGAGGCCGGGCAATGCCCGGCCTTTTCTCGTCTACGGCAACGGTTGCTTAACGATGACGAGGGAAATACCCCGGCGCATATCCGTTGCAACCAGACGTTTTAACGTTCGTTGCGCCGTTGCTCGCTATGCCGGATACCAAGCCGCCGAAACGTGGCGCGACGGGTTTTTGAGCTGGGCAGGAAAGATATGGATGCGCGGTCGGACAAGAACGCAATCCCGCTTGCGGTCGACCTCGACGGCACGCTGATTGCGACCGATCTTCTTTGGGAAGGCCTGTTCATCCTGCTCAAGAAGAATCCGCTGTATGTTTTCCTGGTTCCGTTCTGGCTGGCCGCCGGCCCGGCGCGGCTGAAACAAGCGATTGCCGACCGCATCGACATCGATCCGGCCTCGCTGCCCTATCGCGAAGCGCTGCTGCAGCGGCTGCTCGCCGACCATAGCGACGGACGCAAGATCGTGCTGGCGACCGGTACGCCACGCAAGTTCGCCGAGACGATCGCCGCGCATCTGGGCGTCTTCGACTATGTGCTGGCGACCGACGGTCCCCACAACATGACCTCGGGCCGCAAGCGCGACGCGCTCATCGCCGCCTATGGCGACGGCGGTTTCGACTATGCCGGCAACAGCCGGCACGACCTCAAGGTTTTCGGAGCCGCGCGCAACGCCATCGTCGTGGCGCCCGACCGCCATGCGAAGCGCTGGCAGGCCGCGCATAGCGCCGAAAGGATGCCGGCGCCGAAAAGGACATTGAAGACATTCGTCAAGATGCTGCGGGTGCATCAGTGGCTGAAGAATTCGCTGGTCGCGGTGCCGATGGTGCTGTCGCATGAATACTTCAACATTAACATGATCTGGCAATGCCTGCTGGCGTTCGTCTCCTTCAGCGCCGTGGCTTCCGCCATCTACATTCTCAACGATTTCTTCGACCTTGCGCTCGACCGCAAGCATCCGACCAAACGCAACCGGCCTTTCGCCAGCGGCGCTTTGTCGATCCCGTTCGGTCTCGGCGCGATGGCGGTGCTGCTGGCGATCGGCATTGCCGCCGGGCTTCTGTTGCCGATCGAGTTCCTGGGCGTGCTCGCCGGCTATCTGGTGGTGACCACAGCCTATTCGCTGTCGTTCAAGCGCATGCTCCTAGCCGACGTACTGACGCTGGCCGGGCTCTACACGGTGCGTGTGCTGGCAGGTGCTGCGGCGACCGGGGTCGAAGTCTCGTTCTGGCTGCTCGCCTTCTCGATTTTCTTCTTCCTGTCGCTGGCGCTGGTGAAGCGCTATGTCGAACTGCGCACCACAGCCATTCCGGTGGGCGAGCGCATTGCCGGTCGCGGCTACCGCATCGAAGATCAGGAGATCGTCGCCCAGGCAGGAATGGCGTCGGCCTTCTCCTCGGCGCTGGTGCTGGCGCTCTACATGGACAGCGTCGCGGTACGCGAACTCTATCCGCATCCCTGGCTGGTCTGGCCGCTGGCGCCGATCGTGCTGTATTTGACCATGCGGGTCTGGATCCTGGCGCGCCGCAACGAGATGAATGACGATCCGGTCATCTTCATCATTCGCGACTGGCGAAGCCAGATCGTCGTGGTGATCGGCGCCGCCCTTCTGGTCGCGGGAGGCTGGTAGGGCATGGCCGGCGAACGGTACCGGAGTTTTGGCCTCGCCACGCCGGCCGCAAAGCGAGCCATCGCGGCCGACGATGCCATCGCGCTGATGCGAAGCGGCAAGGCGACAAAGAACGCTCTGCTCGCCTATGGCAATGGCCGCTCCTACGGTGATTCCTGCCAGAACGAGCCAGGTGCGGTCGTGGACATGCGGCCGCTGAACCGCATCGGCGCCTTCAATGCCGAGACCGGCCTGCTCGAGGCGGAGGCCGGCGTGTTCCTCTCCGATATCATTGCGCACACTGCACCTTACGGTTTCTTTCCGACTGTCGTCCCAGGCACCCAGTTCGTCACCCTTGGCGGCGCGATCGCCAATGACGTCCATGGCAAGAACCATCACCGGCGCGGCACCTTTGGCTGCCATGTCGAGTCGTTCACGCTGCTGCGCTCGGACGGGCGGACCTACACCTGCTCGGCAACCGACAATGCAAGGCTGTTTGCGGCGACGATCGGCGGCATGGGGCTGACCGGCCTGATCCTGTCGGCCTCGATCCGGCTGATGCGGGTGCATTCGCTCGATATCGCCGAGAAGGTAACGCGGTTTGCCGATCTTAGCGAATTCTTCGAACTGGCCGAGGCCGCCGACCAGGCGAATGAATATGCCGTCGCCTGGATCGACCAGCTTGCCGGCGGCCATGGCCGCGGGCGCGGCCTGTTGTTGACAGGCAATCATGCCGAGTACGGCTCGCACGCGGCGTCTCGCGCCGGCTCCCGTTTTTCAGTGCCGTTCCAGCCGCCGTTCAATGTGCTCAACCGGCCGTTCCTCACCGCCTTCAACGCCGCCTATCGGTGGAAGAAGGGGCGCTCGCCGGGGCCGAGCCAAACCGGCTACCAGGGCTTTTTCTTTCCGCTTGATGGTCTCGGCGACTGGAACCGGCTGTATGGCCCGAAAGGTCTCTACCAGCACCAGAGCTTGGTGCCGGAAAATGTCGCGCGTCAGACCGTGCCGGCGCTGCTCGAGGCGGCGCGACGGGCCGGGCAGGGCTCTTTCCTCACCGTGTTGAAGCGCTTCGGCTCGATCCGCTCGCCGGGGCTGCTGTCCTTTCCGCGGCCAGGCTTCACGTTGACACTGGATTTCCCCAATCGCGGCGACAGGACGCTGGCCCTGCTCAGCGAACTCGACCGCATCACGGTCGCGGCCGGCGGCGCGGTCAACCCGTACAAGGATGCGCGCATGGGCGCTGATACTTTCGCGGCCTCCTTCCCGAATTGGCAGCGGCTTGAAGCGCTGCGCGACCCGGCGTTCGTGTCCAGTTTCTGGCTGCGGACGGCGAAAAAGCTCAACGTCCGGCCAGGGCGTGTCGAGGCAGCTGAATAGGTACAATCCGAATAAGTCATGGTGAATAGATCGTGAGTTCCGTGGTTTACTCAAAGCATTGTCGTGACTTCACGAAATGTTTGCAGGTTAGTAATAGGACCGTTGCGAGTGGCGGGTGCAAAACATGAAATACATCGTCTTCATTCTGTTCACGGTCATGACCAATGCCGCCGCGCAGCTGATGCTGAAGCAAGGCATGATGTCGCTCGGTCCCATTTCGTTCGAAGGCACCAATCCGCTGTTGAAGTTGTTGCAGGTCGTTTTCAGCCCATGGGTGTTTCTCGGCCTGTGCACCTTCGTCATCTCGATGGCTTC
This sequence comes from Mesorhizobium sp. M0029, assembly GCF_040323735.1. Lineage (NCBI taxonomy): Bacteria > Pseudomonadati > Pseudomonadota > Alphaproteobacteria > Hyphomicrobiales > Phyllobacteriaceae > Mesorhizobium > Mesorhizobium sp. M0029. The sequence continues at coordinate 22,849 of NZ_JAMYVF010000007.1, read as the reverse complement.
GCATCTCTATGTGCTGTCCAAGGTCGAGCTCAGCTTTGCGTATCCGTTCCTCAGCCTTGCCTATGTCGCGGTTGCGATCTTCGCCTATTTCATCTTCCGCGAGGACCTCAATGCCTGGCGCATTGCCGGCATCGCCTTCATCTGCGTCGGCACCGTGCTGATCGCGCAAAGCGGTCGAGACTTGGGCGGGCGCGGGCATGACGACCAAACCGCTTCCATCATCCCCGACAAGACCAGCGAGATCGTTCGATGAGACATGTTATTTTCGGCGGCGACGGCTTCGTCGGCCGTCATCTTGCCCCGAAGCTTTTGGCCGATGGTGAAGAGGTTGTCGTTGCCGACATCGTCAAGAGCGACCTGACGCACTATCGCAACGTTCGCTTCGTCACCTGCGATGTCACGGATACGGCCTCGGTGGCCAACATCGGATTGAAGGCCGACGACATGGTCTACAACCTGTCGGCCAAAATGCTGTCGCCGATCCAGGTGCGGGCCAAGCGTCACGACTTCTTCTTTCCGGTGAATTTCCACGGCACCGAACACATCATGCAGGCGATGGACAAGGCCGGCGCGTCCAAGCTCGTCCACTACACCACCGACATGATCTACGGCCACACGGTCACCCAGCCGATGACCGAGGAGCACCCGGTCGCGCCGCTCGGCGAATATGGCTGGTCGAAGCAGAAGACCGAGGAGCTCGCCGCTCAATGGCGCAAGCGCGGCATGTCGATCTCGCTGTTTCGCCCGCGTCTGATCATCGGTCCCGGCCGGCTCGGGATCCTGGAAAAGCTGTTCAAACTGATCGACTGGAATTTTCCTGTGCCGATGATCGGCTCGGGCAAGAACCCCTATCAGTTCATCTCGGTGTTCGATTGCGCGGAAGCTGCCCGCGCGGCCTGGAAGGCAGGCGTGCCCAACCAGGCCTATAATCTGGGCTCCCTCAATCCGCCGCCGGTGAAGAAATTGCTGGGCGACCTGATCAAGCATGCCGGCTCGAAATCGCTGCTGATCCCGACGCCGGGCTGGGCGGTCAAGCGCACCCTCGACCTGCTCGATCTCATGAACATGCCGATCATGGATCCCGAACAATATCTGATCGCCGATGAGGAGTGCGTGCTCGACGTATCCAAGGCCGAGCGCCAGCTCGGCTGGGTGCCGCAATATCGCGACGAGGACATGCTGATCGCCGCCTACAGCGAATACCGCGCCAAGAAAGACGGGCTTGCCGTCACCGCCAATCATGTCCCCGCCGAATAAGTGGGACGACCAGGAGAACTCCGAAATGACCGTCATGGCCAAGCCTGAGCAGACGAACGCGCGCACCATGGCCGGCGCGCCGGCGTTGTCGCCTACCGCCATCGCCAAGCCCGACCTGATCAGCGTCGAGCAGGCGAAGGCGATGGATGTCGCGCGCATGACCGACCTGTTCAAGGCGCATCTCAATCCGGGCCAGCTACATTTCATGAAGCTGCTCGGCTTCCACAAGATCAAGATCGAGCGTGCCGAAGGCATGTTCTACATCGACCAGAACGGCCGCAAGATTCTCGACTTCTTCGGCGGCTTCGGTTCGCTGGCCTTCGGCCACAACCATCCGCGCATCCTGGAGGCCCGGCGCAAATTCCAGGAGGAGAAGCGCCAGGAAATCGCCATCGCCTTCATGTCGCAATATGCATCGGCCCTTGCGCACAACATCGCCAAATGCTCGCCCGGCGATCTCGACATGGTGTTTCTGGGCTCGTCGGGTTCGGAAGCGATGGAAGCGGCGGTGAAGCTCGCCGAGCGCGCCGCCGGGCCGAAGAGGCCAAAAATCGTCTATGCCGAGAATTCCTTCCACGGCAAGACCAAGGGCGTGCTCGGCATTACCGATGGCCAGCTCTACCGCGCGGACTTCAAGATGGCTGAGAACACCGTTCGCATTCCGTTCGCCGATATCGAAGCGGTCGAGCGGCTGTTCCGCTCCGACCCAGAGGTCGGCGTCATAGTGCTTGAGACAATCCAGGGCGGCGGCGGCATCATCCAGGCAGAGGCGCAATACTGGCAGAAATTGCGCGTGCTCTGCGACCAGTATGGCGTGCTGTGGGTGGCGGACGAAGTGCAGTGCGGCTATGGCCGTTCGGGACGCTTCTATGCCTTCGAGCATTATGGCGTCGTGCCCGATGTGACGGCGCTGGCGAAATCGCTCGGCGCCGGCAAGGCGGCGGTCGGCGCGATGATCGCCCGGCGCGAGGTCTATATGAAGGCCTATGGCACGCCGAAGACGGCGATGATCCATGCCATGGCCACCTTTGGCGGCATGGGCGAGGCCTGCGTCACCGCGATCGAGGGCATCAACGTGCTCTATGATGAGGGGCTGATCGACAACGCCGCCACTACCGGCGACTATCTGCTGCAGCGCCTGCAGGCGCTGAAGCAGAAGTACCCGAAGATCATCAAGGATGTGCGCGGCAAAGGCTTTATGGTCGGGCTCGAGTTCCACGACTTCTCGCAGACCTTGCCGATGGTGCTGCGTCCGATCGTCAGCGTCCTCGACGACAAGCTGAAGGGCTCGCTGTCGGGCTTCGTCGGCGCGCTGTTGCTGCGCGACTATGACGTGCTCGTCGCCTTCACCGAATACAACCGCAACGTCATCCGTCTCGAGCCGCCGCTGATCTGCCAGCGCGAGCATGTCGACCGTTTCGTCGATGCCTTCGACAGCCTGCTGTCGCGCGGCATCGTGGGAATCGTCAAGGATTTCGTCAAAAGCCAAGTCCGTTAAAAGAAGTCCGTTGAGCGAAGTCCTGAGTCCGACAATGCTGAGCAAGTCTCCCGCCCCGCAAAACACACTCGACCGGCTGACTGCGGCCGCTCTCGCGTGGGGCGAGGGGACTTATGCGCGATGGGCGGCTCCGGTCGGCGCGATCGCGTTTTCGCTCTATATCCTGCTGACGGCGTTCATGGCCTTGACGATGCCCGACGCCAATTGGGACATGCTGCCCTATCTCGCCATCGCCGAGGAGGGCGCTTATCCCGATGCGCAGGCATTGCATGACTATGCCTACAGCACGGTCCAGGCCGGCGTGTCGGCCGGCGACTACAAGACGCTGACCGACGATGGTGGCGGTTTCCGCAGCCATATGGCGCAAAATGCCGCCGACTTTCACTCGCTGCTTGGCATGTACCGGATCAAGTTCCTCTACGCCGAGATTCTTTCGACGATGAGTTCGGTGATGTCGCCTGTCGAGGCGATGCGGGTGCTGCAGGTGGTCTCGGTGCTGCTGTTCGGGATGATCACGCTGCTGTGGCTGCGAACCGAAGGCGCGTTGGCGCTGGCGCCGGTGGCCGGCGCGGTGCTGATCATGGCCGATTTCGGCGACGCGGCACGCGCCTCGACCCCGGATCTGTTGTGCTCGGCGCTGTTCCTCGGCGGGCTGCTTGCCTATGTGCGCGGCCGCGAGGCAGCGACCGCTGTCCTGCTTTTCCTGGCCTTCATGGCGCGGCCGGACAATATTGTTTTTCTGCCCATCTTCGCCGTGCTGCTGCTGGTCTTCCGGCAGCGGGCGTGGGGCGCGCTGGCCGGCTTTGCCGCGTCCTTCGTCGCTTATTTCGCGATTTCGCATTGGGCGCAGCATCCCGGCTGGTGGCCGCATCTGTGGTTCTCCAGCATCGAGCAGCACTACAATATGGATGGCTTCGAGCCGCCGTTCTCGGTTGGCGCCTATCTCAAGGCGTTCGCCGCATCCTTCATTCGCGCCATCAGCCTCAACAGTTGGGTCGGCGTCTCGGTTCTGGCGCTGGCCGGGTGGTTTGCGCTCGGCCGCGCCGGCTTCCGGCTCGATCGTCGCGCCGGCATTCTGCTTGCAGCACTGGTGCTTGGCGTGCTGGCGAAATTCACCGTCTTTCCGATCCACGACACCCGCATCTACTTCCCGAACCTTCTGCCGCCCTACCTTTTGCTCGTCGGCCCGATCATGGCGCTGTGGGCGTCGGCAAGCCTGAATGGAAGGCGGCCCATCGCCATACCTGGAGATAAGCCATGAGTTCCATTTCCGGGCTGGCGCGCATCGCCCTTTCACTCGGCCTGCCGGCCGGTCTGCTCGATCGCGGGCCGGCGTTGCGTGGCACGAAATTCCTGGCCAAGGCGGCGCTGAAGGCGCGGTTTGGCGGTTGGCAACCGTTCCAGATGGTCAATGTCGGCGCTTGCGACGGCGCGCTGTTCGACGACGTCACGCCGTGGCTGCATCGCATCCCGCGCGCAAAGGCCGTGCTGGTCGAGCCGATCCCGTACAATCAGAAGCGGCTGCGCGCCAACTATCCCGATACGGAACGGTTCGTCATCGAGCCGGTCGCGGTGACCAAAACCAAGGGCACGATCACCGTCCACACTTTCGATGCCGCGGCACTCGAGGCCGGCACGCTGCCGGTCGAGTTCATCGGCTGCTCATCGGTCACCCACACCAATCTGATGTCGGGCAAGAATGCCTGGGGCGAGGCCGACGCCAATTTCAACAAGTTCGCGCCGCACCTCAGGGATATCGAGGTGCCGTCGGAAACGCTGCAGACGCTGCTCGACCGCAACGGCATCACGCATATCGACGCCTTCCTGGTCGATTGCGAGGGCGCCGACTGGATCGTCTTCGAACAGCTCGATCTCAAGCGCTATCGTCCGGGCATGATCAAGGTCGAGGTCGGCGCGCTGCCGGCGGCCGAAATCGGCGAGGTAGTGGTCAAGCTCAAGACATCAGGCTACCAGGTCGGCTTCCAGGCCGAGGACATCTGGGCCTTCGCCTGAGATAGATCGCCACTGGCGGCACGCCGGCGCGCCGGGTCGCGTCGCATCCGCGACGTGTCGCAAACAGGCGGTAGCTCCATCCACGTCCTCTGCATATTGTGCGCCATTCGAACGGGCGCGGACACGCCCGCTTTATCCCCTTGGAGTCGCGGCAATGGCAGAGTTTCCGAAACAGGCGAAGGTCGTCATCGTCGGCCTGGGTGGCATTGTCGGCGCGTCGATCGCCCATCATCTGATCGAACGCGGCTGGACCGACATTGTCGGCATCGACAAATCGGGCATCCCGACCGACATCGGCTCGACGGCGCATGCCTCGGACTTCTGCTACACCACCAGCCATGATTTCCTGTCGTGCTGGACGACGCTCTACTCGATCGATTTCTACGAAAAGATGGGCCATTATGCCCGCATCGGCGGCCTCGAAGTGGCGCGCGTCGGCGACGACAGCCGCATGGACGAGATCAAGCGCAAGATCGCCTCGGCCAAATCCTTCGGCACCCGCGCCCGGCTGATCGAACCGGCCGAGATCAAGGAAAAATTCCCGCTGATCGAAGAGTCCATGGTGCAGGGTGGCCTTTGGGATCCCGATGCCGGCCTGGTCATCCCGCGCTCGCAGACCGTCGCCGGCAAGCTGGTCGACCAGGCGGAAGCGTCCGGCAAGTTGAAGTCGTTCGCCAACACGCCGGCCAAATCCCTCATTGTCGAGGAAGGCCGCATCAAGGGCGTCGTCACCGACCGCGGCACGATCATGGCCGACTATGTCATCGTCTGCGCCGGCATCTGGGGCCGGCTGATCGCCGAAATGGTCGGCGAAGACCTGCCGGTCATGCCGATCGACCATCCGCTGACTTTCTTCGGGCCTTACAACGAGTTCGCCGGCACCGGCAAGGAGATCGGCTGGCCGCTGCTGCGCGACCAAGGCAATTCGGCCTATATGCGCGACACCGGCGATCCCAAGACTGCCGAGGGCGGCCAGATCGAATGGGGTTACTACGAAGAGACCAATCCGCGTCTTTGCCATCCGCGCGATTTGCTGGAAAAGGATCAGGCGCGGCTGTCGCCGTCGCAGCGCGATCTCGACATGGAGCAGATCCTGGCGCCGCTTGAGCGCGCCATGGAACTGACGCCGATCCTGGGCGAACTCGGCTACAATGAAAGCCATTCCTTCAACGGCCTGTTGCAGGTGACCGCCGATGGCGGCCCGTCCATGGGCGAGAGCCAGAAGGTGAGGGGCCTCTGGTACGCCGTCGCCATCTGGGTCAAGGACGGCCCCGGCATGGGCAAGCTGATCGCCGACTGGATGACGGACGGCCGCACGGAAATCGACCATCACGCCATCGACTATGCGCGCTTCTATCCGCACCAGACGAAAGAGCAGTTCATCTGGGATCGCTGCACCGAGACGGCGATGAAGGTCTACAATCCAGCGGTGCATCCGCGCGAGCCGTTCTCCAAAGGCCGCAACATCCGCCGCTCGCCGTTCTGGGAGCGCGAGAAGGAGCTTGGCGGCTACTTCATGGAGCTGGGCGGCTGGGAGCGCGCGCATGGCTATGCCGCCAACGAGCATCTGCTGGAGAAGTATGGCAACCGGGTTCCCATACGTGAGAACGAATGGGACAATCGCCATTTCTGGCGGGTGTCCAATGCCGAGCACCTGGCGATGAGCGAGGATTGCGGCATCGTCAACCTCTCGCATTTCTCGATGTACGACATCGAAGGGCCGGACCATGTCGCGCTGCTGGAGTGGCTGTGCGCGGCCAAGATTGGTGGCGACAACAATATCGGCAAGGGTATCTACACCCACTTTCTCGACGAGGAAGGCATGGTGCGCGCCGACTTCACCGTCATCCGCATGGCCGACCGCTGCCGGCTGATCGACGGCGCCGACGCCGGCCCGCGCGACTTCCGCTACATGCAGCGCACCGCGCAGGATAAAGGCTTTGACGTCACCATCACCGACGTGACGGAAAAATATGTCACCATCGGCATCTGGGGACCGAATGCGCGGGCGACACTGCGGAAAGTGGTCGAAAATCCGGATGGTCTCTCGCTGGAGAACTTCCCCTTCGCGGCGATCAAGCCGGTCAGGATCGGCGGCAAGGACGTCACCGCCTTCCGCATCTCCTATGTCGGCGAGCAGGGCTGGGAACTGCACATGCGCTACGAGGACGGCCTGGCCGTTTGGGACGCGCTGCGCTCGACCGGCGTCATGCCGTTCGGCGTCGAGACCTATGCCAACACGCGGCGCATGGAAAAGAGCCTGCGCCTGCAGAACGCCGACCTTCTGACCGAGTATAATCTGCTTGAGGCCGACCTTGCCCGACCGAAGGTCAAGGAGAACGATTTCTGCGGCAAGGCCAAACATGTCGAATACCGCGCCCGCGAGCACCAGCCGGCGATCCTGTGCACACTGGTGATGACGGAAAACGTCGATTCGAAGGGTGTTGCCCGCTATCCCGTCGGCACCATGCCGGTGATGGATCCGAAGACCGGCGAGACGCTGGTCGACGAACTCGGCCGCCGCTCCTTCACCACGTCGATGGCCTATGGCCCGACCATCGGCAAGAACATCGGCCTCGCCTATCTGCCCTGGGCCCATGCCCAGGAGGGCCGCAAGTTCGCCATCGAATATTTCGGCGAGACCTACCCGGTCGAGGTGGCGGCGGTTGGTTACAAGCCGCTCTACGATCCAGAGAATTTGAAGCCGAGGAGTTGAGCGTCATAGGTTCCAACCAACACATCGAAAAGCCCGGCACCTCGCCGGGCTTTTCGCTTTGTCAGCAGCCGATTTTCGCTTACCTTCGGGCATGTCTGCATTTTCTTGCGCACGACATTTGTTTTCAGGCAGCGCCGCGCTGGCGCTGGGGCTCTGGCTGGTGCCGCCGGTTCAAGCCGCCGAGCCGGTCGACGTCGAGCTGGTGCTGGCCGTCGACGTGTCGCTGTCGATGTCGCCGGGCGAACTTGAAATCCAGCGTCACGGCTATGCTGCTGCGCTGACGCACGACAATGTTCTGCAGGCCATCGCCGATGGCGCCTACGGCAAGGTCGCCGTCACCTATGTCGAATGGGCGGGAGCGACCACGCAGCAGGTCGTCGTGCCGTGGACGGTGATCGCCAGCCGGGCCGATGCCGAGCGGGTGGCCGCGCAGCTTTCCGCCCATCCGCCGGCCAGCGCCCGGCGCACCTCGATTTCCGGCGCGCTGGAATTCGGCAGCGATCTGTTCGCCGAAAGCGGTTTTCAGGGGACAAAGCGCGTCATCGATATTTCCGGCGACGGGCCCAACAACCAGGGCGCGCCCGTCGACATCACCCGCGACGCGGTGGTCAAGCAAGGCATCATCATCAACGGCCTGCCGCTGATGACGCGCGGCGGGTTCGGCGGCGCCTATGACGTCAACAATCTCGACCGCTACTACAGCGACTGCGTCATCGGCGGTCCCGGATCCTTCATGATCCCGGTCAATGACTGGACGCAGTTTCCCGAAGCCATCCGCCGCAAGCTGGTGCTGGAGCTGGCCGGCGCCGCTTCGCCGCAACGGGCGCGCGAGGAGGCCGGGCATCCGCCGGTGGTGCTGGCGCAGGACCGGCCGACCGACTGCCAGGTCGGCGAAAAGATGTGGCGCGACCGCAGCTGGATGTTCGATGCGCGTTAGCGTTCGCATCATCACGCTGCCGTGAAGGGCCGGTTTCATTGACAAGCCCATGGGCGTCTGTGACACAATTCGGCATCCGAAAAAACAAGGGGAACCGACATGAACAAGACCATCGTCGCTGCCGCGGTATTGGCGCTTGCGGCTGCAATATCCGTGCCGGCCGAGGCTGCCACATCGGTCACCATCGGCATCAGCGGATGGACCGGCTTTGCGCCGCTGACGCTCGCCAAGCAGGCCGGCATCTTCGAGAAGCATGGCCTCGACGTGACCCTGAAGAAGGTGCCGCAGGCCAGCCGGCCGCTCGCCATCGCCAGCGGCGATCTGCAATGCGCCGCCACCACGGTCGAGACCTGGCTGGTGTGGAACGCCAGCGGCGTCACCACCAAGCAGATCTTCCAGCTCGACAAATCCTATGGCGCCGACGGCATTGTCGTGCGCAACGACATCAAGACCGTCGCCGACCTCAAGGGCAAGAATGTCGCGTCCTCGGCGCCGGGCACGTCGCCCTATTTCATGCTGGCCTGGGTGCTGAACAAGAACGGCCTGTCGACCAAGGATGTGACCGTCGTCAACCTGGAACCGGATGCGGCGGCGCAAGCCTTCCTCGCCGGCCAGAACGATGCGGCGGTCACCTATGAGCCGTTCATCTCGGCGGTGCGCGACAAGTCCGATCAGGGCCACATATTGGCGACCACGCTCGACTACCCGATGGTGCTCGACACGGTCGGCTGCACGCCTGAATTCCTCACCGCCAATCCCGACGCCGCCAAGGCGCTGGCCGACAGCTATTTCGAAGCGCTCGAGCTGATCAAGAGCGATCCGCAGAGATCCTACGAGATCATGGGCGCCGACGTGAAGCAGTCTGCGAAAGAATTCGAGGATTCGGCGAAATACCTGAAATGGGCCGACAAGGCGGAGAACAAGCAGTTCTTCACCAAGGAATTCCAGGACTTTTCCAAGACCGCCGGCGAGCTTCTGCTGCAGATGGGGTTGATCAAGGAAGCGCCAGATGTTGCAGCGCTTGCCGATACCAGCGCGGTGGCGAACTGATAGTCCTGCCTTTGACCATCATGCGGCGGTGCCAGCGCGCCGCCGCTTTCTACCGGGCAACGCGACTGAGCATGGGGACGATCTGACGATGCGGACGATCTGAAGATGCGCCCCTTGCATCCGGTGTCGCCGGGCATTCGAACCGTGCTTGGCATTTCCTTCTTCGTGCTGTTCGTCGCCTTCTGGGCGTGGATCACGCTTGGCGGCCACGTCAACCGCATCTTCCTCGCCGATCCGCTGTCAATGCTGCGGGATGGCTGGCGGCTGCTGGTCGAGGATCGCTTCTGGCTCGACATATTGATCACCATCTGGCGGGTCTTCGGCGGGTTCCTGCTGGCGTCGATCGTCGCCGTGCCGATCGGCATCGCCATGGGCGCCTGGAAGCCAATAGAGGCGTTTCTGGAACCGTTCGTCTCCTTCGCCCGCTACCTCCCGGCTTCGGCCTTCATTCCGCTGCTCATCCTGTGGGCCGGCATTGGCGAGCTGGAAAAGCTGCTGGTCATCTTCGTCGGCTCGGTGTTCCAGATCATCCTGATCGTCGCGGTCAAGGTCGGCTCGACGCGGCGCGACCTGGTCGAGGCGGCCTATACGCTGGGCTCGACCAACAATGGCATCGTCAAACGGGTCATCATGCCGGCCAATGCGCCCGAGATTGCCGAGACGCTGCGGCTGGTGCTCGGCTGGGCTTGGACCTATGTCATCGTCGCCGAGCTGATCGGTTCGTCCTCAGGCATCGGCTACATGATCATCAACAGCCAGTCGCGGCTGGCGACAGGGCAGATCATCTTCGGCATCATCGTCATCGGGCTGATCGGACTGTTGTCCGACTTCGCCTTCAAGGCGTTCAATCGCTGGCTCTTTCCCTGGAGCCTGGCATGAGCAAGTTGCTTATCGAAGGCGTCTCGCGAACCTTCGCCGGCGTGCGCGGCGGGCAGCCGGTCAAGGCGCTGATGCCGGTCGACCTTGCGGTCGCGGCCAACGACTTCATCACCATTCTGGGGCCGTCCGGCTGCGGGAAGTCGACGCTGCTCAGGATCGTTGCCGGCCTGGAAGCGCCGAGCGAAGGCCGTGTGCTGCTCGACGGCAAGGCGGTGACGCGGCCGGGACCGGATCGCGGCATGGTGTTCCAGTCCTACACGCTGTTTCCGTGGCTAACGGTGGCGCAGAATATCGCCTTCGGCCTGCGCGAACGTGGCATGGCCGAAAAGGAGCGAGACGGGATCGTCGCTTCCTATGTCGACCTCGTCGGGCTCAAGGGCTTCGAGAACCATTGGCCAAAGCAGCTGTCCGGCGGCATGCAGCAGCGCACGGCGATCGCCCGGGCGCTGGCCAACGACCCCGAAATCCTGTTGCTGGACGAGCCGTTCGGTGCGCTCGACAACCAGACGCGCGGACTGATGCAGGAACTGCTGCTCGGCATCTGGGAGCGGCGCAAGAAGACAGTGCTGTTCGTCACCCACGACATCGAGGAGGCGATCTTCATGGCTTCGCGGGTGATCGTGATGAGCGCGCGGCCAGGCCGCATCAAGTCGGATGTCGCCATCGACCTGCCGCATCCGCGTCACTATACGCTGAAGACCAGCCGGGAGTTCTCGGCGCTCAAGGCGCGGCTGACCGAGGATATCCGCGTCGAGGCGATGCGCACAGTACAGGCGCAGCCCGCCGAAGCCTGAGTGCGTTTTCGGATCAGGCCGCCAGCAATTGCTTGCGGTCGACGCGCTCCTGCTGCGGCGAGCGGGCATAGAGTTCGCGGTAGCATTTGGAGAAATGCGACGCCGAGACGAAGCCGCAGGCGACCGCTACCTCGACCACCGGCATCGAGGACTGGATCAGCAGGTGCCGGGCGCGGTCGAGGCGGATTTCCAAGTAGTAGCGGGCAGGGGATCTGCCCATCTCGGTGCGGAACAGGCGCTCGATCTGGCGGCGCGACAGGTCGACATGGTCGGCGATCTCGATCAGCGACAGCGGTTCGGAGAGATTGCCTTCCATCAGTTCGATGATGGTCAGCACCTTGGAATTCTGCACGCCGAGGCGGGCGCGCAGCGGCAGGCGCTGGCGGTCGGTGGGGCTGCGCACGCGGTCGGTCAGCACCTGCTCGCACACGCGGTTGACCAGATTGTCGTCGAAATCGTCGCCGATCAGCTTGAGCATCATGTCGAGGGCGGCGGTGCCGCCGGCGCAGGTGTAGATGTTCTGGTCGATCTCGAAGAGGTCGGCAAAGACGTTGGCCTTGGGAAAGGCCTCGGAAAAGCCCGGCAGGTTTTCCCAATGGATGGCGCAGCGCTTGTTGGAGAGCAGGCCGGCGGCGGCAAGGATATGCGCGCCGGTGCACAGGCCGCCGACGGCGACGCCTCTGTTGTATTCCTCGCGCAGCCAGGCGAAGGCCGACCTATTCTGGTAGCGCTCGACATTCATGCCGCTGCAGACGATGGCCATGTTCGGCCGATCCGGCCCGGCCATTTTCTTGCGCTCTTCCTCGAGCGAGGTGTTGACGGCGCATTCGACGCCGTTGGAGGCGCGCACCGGCTTGCCGTCGATGCTGGCGAGGCGCCAGCGATAGGCCTCATAGCCGAGCATGCGGTTGGCCGAGCGCAGCGGGTCGAGCGCCGTCGCAAAGGCGATCATGGTGAAGTCCGGGACAAGGAAGAATACAAACGATCGCTTGATCGGATGCTTTACGGCGTTCAAGGGAACCTCACGCGGCCATGGCGCGAACAGGATGTCGCGAACAGCACAGCGACATCAGGAAAAACCATTCCTGTCAATCGGCTAGGGGGCTAAGCGGAAACTATATTTGCGACATGGGTCGCAAATGAGCAATCGTCCGGGATGACAGGCACGGGCTGCCGACGGATTGGGCATGGTGGCGGCGGCATAGGTGCCAAAAATGAGAAACGCCGCTTCGGTCAAGCCGAAGCGGCGCTGTTATCGACTATCGGCAGCGGCAGGGAAGCGCTGAGCGCTAGCCGTTATCTCAGGCAACGAAACCGAGGCGCACCGCATTCATGGCACCGGTCTGGCCGGGCATGGTATTGGCAAGGCGCTGGCGCTCGAGAGCGGTCGTCAGGTTCATTTCGCGGCGGGCAAAGAGGCGGGCAAAAAGCTTCATCATCATCTCCTATCGGTTGCTCAGACGGGTCGCCTTCGCTTGATGGAGTGGGGCAGCTCGTTTGCTGGCGTCGATATAGGCCTGCGTGAGCAGAAACTAAATCGCAAATGCGAAGCGCTTGAATGGAAATGCGACATCGTTTGCGACATTATTGGGCATGGTGCCCAAAATTTACGATTACTTACAGCGTGTTACCGGCGACATTGAGGCGCCATGCAAGTGACGCATATACGCCATGCAGCGGCGACATGGCTCTGAAAATCATTTGAATGCAAATAAGTTGGAGAAAGCCTGCGGGGCAAAATAGAGAAGGCCTGCCGGGCTGGTCTGCGCGGCAGGCCTTCAGCGCATGGTACACAATGGTTTACTTTGCTCCAGCCCAGGATCCGACGCCGCGGCGTGCACCGGTCTTGGTGTCGGCAGCTTCAGGCCAGCCGATATCCTTCTGCAGTTCGATCGGCAGCGAGCGGATCGCACGTTCGGTCTGGAAGCGAGCGCGGGCCGCGCTGAATTCGATCGCAAGCCGACCGATGGATGACAGGATAGACATTTCATTCTCCTTTGGTTGTGGCACGTCCCGCATGAACGCGTTCCGTCGCCTGGATATTCCGCATCGAGTGCAATTCCGTGTCAGGAGCGTTGGGGCCATGGCACGTCCTGCCTTCGATGGAGTTGACTATCCTCCCAATCTGATGTTCAATCAAACGAAATGGAATGATGCTTCACATCAGAAAAATTGAAGGTCGATCCCGATGAATGCCCCACTCAATCATCCGCTGCCGCTGCTCGATCTCGACGTTTTGCGCACCTTCGTGGCCATTGCCGAGACCGGCAGTTTCACCACGGCGGCCAATGCGGTGTTCCGCACCCCGTCGGCGGTCTCCATGCAGATCAAAAAGCTCGAGGACATTCTCGGGCGCTCTGTCTTCGCGCGGGATGCGCGCTCGGTGACGCTGACCACGGATGGCGAGATGCTGCTCGGTTATGCCCGCCGGCTGTTGTCGATCAACCGCGAGGTGGTGTCGAAGTTCATCATCCCTGAGATCGTCGGCGTGGTGCGGCTCGGCTCGCCGGACGACTATGGCGAGCGCGTGTTGCCGCATGTGCTGAAGCGTTTCGCGCAGTCGCATCCGTCGATTGCCGTCGACGTCACCATCGACCAGAGCAGCAATCTGCGCCGCCGCATGGACGACCGGGCGCTCGACATCACGCTGCTGACCAATTCCTACAAGACCAGCGCACTCGGCGCCGAGGTGCTGCTCACCGAGCCGATCGTCTGGGCCGGCGCCAAGGGCGGCAGCGCGCATCTGCGCGAGCCTTTGCCGGTGTCGCTGTGGGAAGAGGGCTGCGCCTGGCGGGCCGGCGCGCTCGATGCGCTGAGCCGTGAAGGCCGCAATTACCGCATCGCCTATATGAGCGCCCACACGGCAGGCCAGCGCGCCGCCATCATGTCGGATCTCGCGGTTGCACCGTTGCCGAAGTCGTTCCTGGGCAACGACATGGTCGAGCTTTGCCCGAAGGACGGCATGCCCGATATCGGCACCTACAATCTGGCGATGGTGGTGTCGCCGGACGCCAGCGCGCCGGTCAAGGCCGTCGCCGACCATATCCGTGCGACGTTCGAGCTTTTCCGCGAAACCGGCAAGTTCTAGAGCGGTTCACCGTTTCACGGAAACGGCGAGCCGCTCTAACTCCTTGTTTTGACTCAATTCCCAAGGGAAAGCGCTACACGCTTTCCCGGGAAAACCGTTTTACACTTTTCCTGGAATTGCTCTGCTATTCCGCTGCTTGGGCGGGGCGCGCCGCGAGAGCGGGTCGCGCCGTGCGCCGCGCAGTTGCGCGCCGCTTGGTGGGCTCACCTTCAAGGAAGGCGACGATGCTGTCCCTGGCGCGACGCGCCTCCGGCATCTCGATCAGCGGCCAGACGTGGAACATGCCTTCCTCATAGACGACGTCGATATCGACGCCGGCAGCGCGTGCCTTTTTGGCGAAGATCAGATTGTCGGGGCTGAGCAGGTCGTGCGAGCCGGTCAGAAGCAGGGTCTGCGGCAGCACCGAGAGGTCGCCATAGAGCGGACTGATATGCCAGTCGCTGCGATCGATGCCGGCACTGTACATGCGGATCGCTTCCAGCCCGCCGGAAATGCCGAGCCACGGATCGTTGCGTTCCGCCTCGAACATTTCGGGGTTGGACAGCGACATGTCGAGGCCGGGTGAAATCAGCACGTGGCGCGACGGCAAGGGCAGGCCTTCCTCAGCCGCCATCATGGTCAGCACGACGGCCATGTTGCCGCCCGCGGAATCGCCCATGAAGACGATGTCTTCAGCGTCGGTCTCATCCAGCATCTGCCGGTAGACGTCGCCGACCATGCCGAACATGGCGTGGAAATCATGCTCCGGCGCGATGGGATAGATCGGCACGGTGATGCCGAAACCCAAGCGCTCGGCCACCTCGGCGATCAACCCCCAATGATAGGATGTGATCTGGAAGACATAGGCGCCGCCATGCATGTAGAGGATGCGCCTGCGTTCGCCGGCCTTCGGCGCGATTTCATAGACAGGGAAGCCATCGACGCTGCGCTCGGTGATATCGAGCTGCTCCCGCAGCAATGCCGGGGGATGATGATCCTCGGTCTTGCGGGCATAGGCGATCCAGCGCTGCAGGTTTTCCGGGCTGGCAAATGCCTTCTTGCGGCTGTGCCGGAGGATGAAGGAAACGAGGTGGCTTTTGAAACTGGGCATTCGCGTACACAAGCTCGGCCGCAGCCGACTAAGAGAATTCCCCCACTGTCTCGAAGATCGTACCTCCAGCCGAAATGTCAAGATTCTGGCCCAAGCCAACACGGTTGTTTGATCAGCCAGGTCCGCTGTTTTGCGCAGCGCGGCTCAGCGCCGGGGCAGCAGCGCGGCGCGCAGCTTGATGTCGGTCGCAGCCGGGACCATGCGGCGGCCCCGGCGCTTGGTCAGCAATTTGCACTTGTCGGCGAAGGTCATCAGCGGCCCGAGCCCAGGATCAGACGCGACAGGTTGGTCTGGGCGTCGATGCGCGGCGACACGGGCCAGCCGATGTCCTTCTGGATTTCGGGTGGCAGGTTGTTCATGGCGCGCACGGCCTGTGCATTCTTCATGGCCGCACGAAAACGGCCCAGGGTCTCGAACATCTCTATTCTCCTTTGGAGCGTTGTGGCGGCGGAATAGTCCGGTCCGCCATTCGATGTCCGTTAAATGCTTCACGTCTGTATCGGACGGATTGCGCCAAAACAGCGTTTCGGTTTCCAGATCGGTGCGATCTGGAAACATTTGCATACAAATGAAATTGGGCGAATTGGCGGCCTTCGTAAGGCGGCTTATTCCCGGCTGCGCCTGGCGGCATGGCCTTCGCGCGAACGCCGGCGCGGGGCGGCGTCGCCGGCGACGCCATCCTCGCTGACGGTCTTGCGTGGCGGCAATTTCACCGCCGCCGACAGTTTCGGGAACGGATCGACCTTGTTGGGAAGCGCCATCGCGTAGACGAAATGCTCCTGGAATTTCGGCTCCAGAGCGGTCTCGATCTTCTCGATGTGGCTGACCGTGTCCTCGATCTCGCGGCGATAGCCACGATTGAGCAGCGCCATCCGCGCACCGGCGCCGGCGGCGTTGCCGACGGCCGAGACCTTGTCGAGGTCGCAATCCGGGATCAGGCCGAGCACCATGGCGTATTTCGGATCGATGAACGAGCCGAACGCGCCGGCGAAATGGATGCGGTCGACGTGTTCGGTGTTCTGCTTTTCCATCAGAAGCTTGGTGCCGGCATAGAGCGCCGCCTTTGCAAGCTGGATGGCGCGCACGTCGGTCTGGGTGATGGTGATCTTGGGTTCGCCTTCCTTCAAGACATAAGAGAAGGTGCGGCCGTTGACCGTGACGCGCGGCGACCGCTCGGCCAGCGACCCGTCGATCACTCCATCCTCGGAGATGATGCCGGCGAGGTACATTTCGGCCACGATCTCGATGATGCCGGAGCCGCAAATGCCGGTGACGCCGGTCGCCTGCACGCTGTCGAGGAAGCTGGGATCGTCGGACCAGAGTTCAGAGCCGATGACGCGGTATTTCGGCTCCAGCGTATCGGGGTCGATGCGCACGCGTTCGATGGCGCCGGGGGCAGCGCGCTGGCCGCCGGAGATTTCCGCGCCCTCGAAGGCGGGACCGGTGGGCGAGGAGGCTGCGACCACCCGCTTGCGGTTGCCAAGCACGATCTCGGCATTGGTGCCGACGTCGACGATCAGCATCATCTCGTCCTGGCGGTGCGGGCCTTCCGACAGCGTCACGGCTGCGGCGTCGGCGCCGACATGGCCGGCAATGCAAGGCAGCATATAGAGGCGGGCGCCCTGGTTGAGCTTCAGGCCGATATCGGAGGCTTTGATGCGCACCGCGCCCGAGACGGCGAGTGCGAAGGGCGCGCCGCCGAGTTCGGTCGGATCGATGCCGAGGAACAGATGGTGCATGATCGGATTGCCGACAAAGACGGAATCCAGGATGTCGTTGCGCTGGACATTGCCTTCCGCGCAGACCTTGTCGACAAGGCCCGAGATCGCCTCGCGCACGGCGACCGTCATGCCTTCGCGGCCGTCCGGGTTCATCATCACATAGGAGACGCGGCTCATCAGATCCTCGCCGAAGCGGATCTGCGGGTTGGAGGTGCCCGACGAAGCGGCGACGCGGCCCGACAGCAACGACACCAGATGCATGGCGATGGTGGTCGAGCCGATGTCGCAGGCCAGTCCATAGGCCTCGTTCTTGAGGCCGGGCCAGAGTGCTATGACGCGGGCGATGTCGCTTTCGGCATCCTTGTGGATGGCCGCGGTCGCGGTCCAGTTACCCTTGCGCAGTATGCCTTGCATCTGCGGCATCAGGTAGAAATCGAATTCGAGGTTTTTAAAGCCCCAATCCTTCATCAAGGCGATCTTGAGGCGGTCGAGATCGCCCAGCGGCTTGTGCATGTCGGGCTCTTCGATCTCGACATAGCACATGCGGATCGCCGCATCGCGGGCGATGACGCGCGTGTCGGCATCCTTGCGGATGGTCTGGGCGTTGATGACCGTGTCCTGCGGCACGTCGATGACGAGGTCGCCGAGAATCTGCGCCGAGCAGGACAGGCGGCGCCGCTCGGGCAGGCCGCGGACGCGCTCATAGCGCTCTTCCTTGGCGCCCTTGGGCGAGATGTGGTCGTTGGAGGAGACGATCTTGTGCTTGGCGAAATTGCCTTCCTGCACCTCGATCTGGCAGCGCCCGCAGGTGGCGCGGCCACCGCAGACGCTTTCGACATAGACGCCGAGCTGGCGCGCGGCATCGAGCACCGGCGTGCCGACAGGAAACCGCCCGCGCTTGCCTGACGGCATGAACAGCACGAGCGGATCGGTAATGTTTGCAGGCGAATTCATATTTTCATTACTCGACCAAGCCGGCACTAGGAAAAGACTTCACATATGCGAGGCTTGCCAGAAAGGAAGCTATGAGCGGCAACGGATACCAACGCAGCCAAAAAATGGAGAAGTTCTCCAATTTCTGTCGGTCCAATATCCTTATGGGAATTACGCTGAGACATAGCGGCACAACGAGCAGCGCACCCATTATCAGGCAAGTCGCGTAAATGCACAGATCGAAATACCGGAGGTAATCACGGCTCTTGTAGCCAAATGCGAAGGCTCCAGGCAACACCATGAACACGCTGCAAAAACCCACCGTCAGTGGTATCTTCCAGTCCGGCATTTCGAGCTTTTTGCGATCCTGATCCGTCAAGAGAATGCTGCCCTGTCTCGCGCTTATCCCCTGGCCATGCGGGCTTCACGGCCGCCGCGCCGGCGACCGCCATTGCCGCCGCCTTCGCCCGGAGCGTTAACCGCGGTGGGCGCTGCGACCGCCTGGCCGCCTTCGGCCGGTTTGTAATCCTTGTAGGTGCGGATCCAGTTGGTGCAGTTCTCGTCGGTGCCGTTGAGCACATTGGCGCCGCGCACGGCTTCCATTTCCTGCGGGCGAACCGGGTTCATGATAGCGCTGGTCATGCCGGCGCCGATCACCATCGGGATGAAGGCGGCGTTGATGCCGTGGCGATGCGGCAGGCCGAACGAAATGTTGGACAGGCCGCAAGTGGTGTTGACCTTGAGCTCTTCGCGCAGACGGCGCAGCAGCGCAAACACCTGGCGGCCGGCATCGCCCAGCGCGCCGATCGGCATCACCAGCGGGTCGACGACGACGTCATGCGCCGGAATGCCGAAATCGGCGCAGCGCTGCACGATCTTCTTGGCGACGGCGAAGCGCACATCCGGGTCCATCGAAATGCCGGTCTCGTCGTTGGAGATCGCGACGACCGGAACATTGTACTTCTTGACCAGCGGCAGGATGGCTTCGAGCTTTTCCTCTTCGCCGGTCACGGAGTTGACCAGCGGCCGGCCCTTGGCGACCTTGAGCGCTGCCTCGATGGCGGCGGTCACCGACGAGTCGATCGACAGCGGCAGGTCAACCAGGCCCTGGACGATCTCCAGCGTCTGCACCAGCAGGCCGGGTTCGGTTTCGTTCGGATTAACGGAGGTGACGCCGGCATTGACGTCGAGCATCGTGGCGCCGCAGGCGGCCTGTTCCAGCGCATCCTTGATGACGGTCTCGAAATTGCCGGCGATCATCTCGGCGGCCAGCTTCTTGCGGCCGGTCGGGTTGATGCGCTCGCCGATGACGCAGAAAGGCTGGTCGAAGCCGATGATGATCTCTCGTGTCGCCGAGGCGACGATGGTCCGGGTCATGAAGTCTCTCCGCCTGATATAAAGATTTCTTTATATCGTTGTCTGGTTTCATTCAAGCGAATGGCTGGCCGTCCGCGCTGTCAGTGCGCGGTCTTCACCATATCCACCTGCGTTTCGGTAATGTCGTCGTGCAGTATGCTCTCGAGCCGGTCGGCGACCATCTGATCGTCGTGGCGGATCTCGCGTTTCCATGGCTGGCGGCCTTTCAGCACACCCGATTCGTCGACGATCTCGGCGACATATTCCTCCTGGCGGTACGCCATCACATGGATGCCGGAGACGCCAGGAATTTCCTTCACCTCGTTGATGATGTCGGTGCAGAGCTGCTTGCCTTCCTTCTTCTGGTCCTGGGCGCCTTCCAGCCGCTTGATGATGGCGTCGGGAATATGAATGCCCGGCACGTTGGAGCGGATCCATTTGGCCGTCTTGGCCGAAGCCAGCGGGCCGACGCCGCACAGGATGAAAACTTTTTCCGTATGCCCCAAGTCCCGCGCCCTCTGCATGAAGGTTCTGAACATCGGCACGTCGAAGCAATACTGCGTCTGCACGAACTGCGCGCCGGCGGCGATCTTTTTGCCGAGATGGATCGGGCGGAAATCGAAGGGTGGCGCGAAGGGGTTGACGGCGGCGCCGAGGAAAATTTGCGGCGGCGTCGTCAACTTGCGGCCGGACAGGAACTTGCCGTTGTCGCGCATAATGCGGCAGGTTTCCAGCAACGACATGGAATCGAGGTCGAAGACAGGCTTGGCGCCGGGCTGGTCGCCGGCCTGGACGCCGTCGCCGGTGAGGCACAGCATGTTGGCGACGCCCATGGCGGCACCGCCCAGCACGTCGCCCTGGATGGCGATGCGGTTCCTGTCGCGGCAGGCGATCTGCATGATCGGCGCGTAACCCATGCGGGTCAAAAGCGCGCAGATGCCGACCGACGACATGTGGCAGTTGGCGCCGGAGGCATCGACGGCATTGATGGCGTCGACCCAGCCGTCGAAGATTTTCGCGCGGTTATAGACGTCTTCGGGATCGGCGCTGTCGGGCGGGTTGAGCTCGGTGGTAACCGCGAATTCGCCGCGCCGCAGCACACGCTCCAGTCGGCCACGTGAGGAGTGGCCGGGCAGGGGATCGAGCGGCAGATGGATGCCGGCCGGGTTTTCGTCGCGCTGGCGGCCGATCACGCGGCCGCTCCAGTGTTGGCTTTGGCAGCGGCTTCACGGGCCGCTGCCGACTGCGCCGTCACCCGCAGCCAGGCCGAGGTTTCGCGCAGCGACTGGTCTACGGGCTTCTGAACGGTCAGGATCCTGTCGCCATGCTCCATGTTCCGCGAACCTTCCCAGGCCTTGACCCAGACGCAAGGCATGTCGGGCTCGACCTCGCAATTGCCGTTGGCGCGCACGCCGCCACACGGGCCGTTGCGCAGCTGTTTGGGGCAGTTCATCGGGCACGACATGCCGGTCGAGGACAATATGCACTGACCGCACATGCGGCAGTCGAACATGAAGCCTTTTACGCGTTTTTCAACGAACTTGATCGGCGCTTCGACGCGGCCGTAGCCAAGGCCTTTCCACAGCGGATGGAGCAGCAGGAACATGTCTGCGAATCTGGAGTAGAACCATTCGAGCAATCGCGAATGGCGGATCGACCACAGCCTGATCGCAAACGAGCGCTGCACGCGCCGCTGCGGCGATACGTCGGCCGGCTTGTAGTCGGATTTCGGCGCTGCTTTCTTGACCTGAGTGGCCTGGGTAACCGGCTGGGTAACCCTTGGCCCCTCTTTGGCAGGAGTGGTTTCAGACATTTTCTTTCCCGCCTGCCTTGACTAGAGCGACCAGCCGCTCGCGGTCGTATTTCGCGTCGATGTCGCTGAATGCCTTCTCGACCTCGGCTTCGAGGTCGTCGCCGACCGGGATCGGATCGGCCTTGCGCCATTCGGCGAGGTAATCGTCGGTGCCGCCGGCGCCGGTGCGCATGGCGCACATATCGATCGCCTCGGTGAAGCGCAGCGGCAGTTCGCGCTTGGCGTTCTGCCGGCCCTTCTTGACGATGACCTGGGCGGGGATGTCGCGCCAATAGACGACGATCAGATCGGCCATGAATTCTCTCACTCCCTGTAGAGCGCCGTGCGTCCATGAGGGAAACGACGCTCCACCACTTTGTCCAGCAGGTGCGAGCATTGCCGGATGCGCAGTGGGGCTGCTTGTTGTGGGACGACGCGCGCGCATTCAAAAGCGACGCTATTGGAAGTCGCAAAAAGAAAGGCGAGAATCTTTGACTTTGTTACGGGCTGAGATGGCCTGAGGCGAGGGTAAGAGGGTGCGTACAAACCGCCTGGCAGGGTGAACATCGCCGCTTTCCAACAGCGTCGTCATTCGTCCTCGAAGCCGTTTTGTTTCAAATCCGCGATCCGAACAATCATGCTGCGTTTTGGGTCGAATGGGAGATCTTCAAAGTCGAAGGCGAGATAGAAGCCTCTTACAGCATCATCGAGCGGATGCGTCAGGACACCGAAGCAGCCTATTTCCCTTGAGAACCGCACCGCTGTTCTCAAGGCGAAAAGGAGAAGCGAACGTCCACAGCCATGACCTTGATACCGCCGGTCCACGGCAAGCTGGCCGAGCAAGATAACTGGAACGGGATCGGGGCGGTTGCGTTGCGCCGATTTTGGCAGATGGGCGCGCTCGATTTGACCCGTGCTTAAGGTGACATAGGCGGCGATAGCCCCGGTCGCGAGATCACAAATGATGCTGGTGCGCGAGGTCCCATCCTGTTGATTGCGCCAGGCATGGCGGCGAAGCCAGTTGTTGAGCGACTCGCGACCGCAATCGAAGGCCTCTCTGTCGTCATCCGCCGCAAGAGGCCGGGGAGGCGTTAGTCCTGCCATACAGGTCGTGAGGCAGCGAGCCTCCGCAGCCCGGGACGGGTTTTCGCGGGAGACTTCGCCCACGCCTCGAACTTTTCCCAATCGGCGGCCGGAATCGTCACGATACGTCCGTCCAGTACCTCCATTTCGGCGGCTTCGACCGCCTTGCGCCTGACAAAGTCGCTGAGATTGGTGTTTGCCTGACTGGCGGCGGCTTCAAGAATGTCACGTTCATCAGAGGTGACGCGGACACTGAGGGGGGCCATATTTGACATCGGCAAACTCGCTTTCTGTATGACAATAGCATACAAGCCGTCAGATTGACAGTGCCTTACCACACACCCCGGCGCACACCGGTCCAGAGATAGAACCAGATCGTCGGGTGGTACCATTGTTTCGAGGGCAGGTCCGGCTTGATCGTGGCCAACTTTCCGTCCAAGGCACCGCGGACCGCCTCGACGCAGATGTCGCGCGAGAACGCCGCCTGGCGCAACGCATAGCTCGAAATCGTGTCGCCGGGCTCCGGCTTGCCGCGCGCCTGTTTCAACACGCCGCCGGTGTAGACGCCGGCCGGGAGCAGCTTGACGGGGGTTGCGAATATTTTGAGTTCGACCCCGGCCCGCCGCCACATGACGCAATACA